>NZ_JBFODO010000039.1:0-158096 GCF_040908365.1 Aeromonas sp. R2-4 | reverse complement strand
TGGTGGAGGGAGAAGGATTCGAACCTTCGAAGGCAGAGCCGTCAGATTTACAGTCTGATCCCTTTGGCCGCTCGGGAACCCCTCCACGGGGTATTGCTTTCAACTTGTCGCACTTGAAATGGTGGAGGGAGAAGGATTCGAACCTTCGAAGGCAGAGCCGTCAGATTTACAGTCTGATCCCTTTGGCCGCTCGGGAACCCCTCCACAAGTGCGAGGCGCATACTAACAGATCTTCCGGTTTTGTGAACCCCCAAGCAGGATTTTTCCATTAAAAGAATTGGATTTGTGGCCGATAACCAGTGAAATCGCCATTTTCGAGAGTTATCTCATGCTGCCCAGTTCAATCCGTAATCACCTGCTCGTTGATGAGGGCCAGTTGGGGCAGCGCCTCAACCGTGACCTGCAGCATGGGGATCGGGCGGATTTCCGGTTGCATCTGGCCCTGCTGACCGACGCGGTGGAGGAGCAGCCCTGGTTTGATGCCAAACCGGTGGCCACTCCCCAGAGCCGTGACTGGCGTCTGCACTTTGCGCTGAGACCGGCAGAGGTGCTGGTGGCTGAAGGGGCGGGGAGTGACTGCAGTGCCATCAATGAGCGGCTGCAGCAGGGGGGAAGCATGGTGGATGTGCGGCTCTGGCTGGCGCTGCAAACACCGCCGCTGGCGGTCAAACAACCGCTGCTGGATGAGGCTGTCTACGACAACCTGTCACCGCTGGCGCGGGAGCGGTTGCAAGGAAAGCTGGCCGATATGCCACGCCAGGAGGATCCGCTGGTACTGTTGCCGATCCTCGACCGTTTGCAACAGGGGGTGGATACCCGGTTGCACTGGCTCAGTTGATGGCGCCTGTTCACTGGTGTAACGCGATGCTTGTCGGCAAATCATAGGCAACAAAAAGGCGGGTGACCCCGCCTTTTTGCTCTTTAGAATTTTAGCCTTGCGGCATGCTATCAAGCGTCAGCTTCATCCGGTTGCGGCTGCTCTTTGAGCGCTGCGTTGGCACGACGGGCAATCGGCTTTTCGGTGTGACGGTTGAGTTGGCGCTCCAGTTTTTGCCCCAGTTCGTTGATGGCGGCGTAGAGATCCTCATGCTCTGCCTGGGCAAACAATTTGCCGTTGGGGATGCCAGCACTGGCTTCGACAGTGAACATCAGACGCTCTTTGGAAACAATCACATGGGGTGTGATGAGAGGCACCTGAAGACGTTCGAGCTTTTCAAAACGGGATTCGATGCGCTCGCGGATAGCCGGGGTGATGTCGATGATTTTGCTGGTAATTTCGATTTTCATATTGGCCCCCTTCGGGTCGTCTTGCTTGTGTCTTCACCTTCAGATTACTCATTGGTAAAGATTGAAATGTGATCCATGTCACATAACCTTCCCTTGGCTATTCAGCAACTTATAAATTGTGATCTTTTCCGGTTTCGTGCCAAAAACAGCTTGAGCTCCATGAAACTGGCAGGCAGTATGACGGGAATAGGATCGTTTCTGTCCCTTCTTGGCAGCACTTCGTGTCGACCTCATGTCCGGTTTCCACTGCTTGATATCGCATGTTTGTACTCTTCCCTCGCAACCTCTGATCTGATGAGCGGATGCAGGGGGCGTTGCTATGCCTGATTGGACATCAAACGTGGTTGGTTGTTGTGTTGGAGTGGTAAATGAAGCAGCAGGCCACGCAAGTCATGTGGTTTTTCGATCGGCAACATGATCAGTGGAGTCTCTCTGATCAGGGGGCCTACCAGCAGTGGCAAGGGGAGGGCAATCATCCCTGGGCCGCTCGCCTGTTACCGGAAGATGAGGCAGGCTTTGCCGACTTTCTCGTCCGGCTTCATGAATCATATCTGCCTGAACAGTTCATCGGTCATCTGAAAGATGATCAGGGGCAGCTCAACCATGTGCTCTGGAGCGGCCAGTTTGTGCCCACCCAGCAGATCTGCTGTGGCTGGCTGGCCCCTCTTGATACCGCCAACAGTGCGGTCTCCTCCCTCAATCTCTCTTTGCCGTTGCTGCAAACCACCCTGCTCACCCAGTTGGCGCAGGCGCTCTCTGCCCGCACTGGGCTCGATTTCTTCAATACCCTGGTCAGCCAGCTGGCTCATATTCTCAAGGTGGATGCGGTCTGGGTGGGGGAGTTGTGCGGTGCCGACCGGGTCAAAGTGCTGGCCGCCGACGGGCTGGCGCAGAAGGACTATCCGCTGGCGGGATCCCCCTGTCAGGAGCTCTACAAGCAAGGTGCCATCTGTTTCGAGGTGATCGACGAGTCGCAGGAGTATCAACCCTGGCTGGCGGCCGGGCAGACTTATTATGGTCAGCCGCTGTTTGATGCCAGAGGCCAACTTCTGGGCCATCTGGCGCTGCTCTATTCGGCCCCGGCAGATACCAGCAATCTCACCTCGGTGCTCAATACCTTCTCGGTACGGATGGTGGCCGAGCTGGAGCGATTGCAATCCGATGCCCAGATGCGCCTCTCTGCCGTGGCGTTTGAGACCCACGAAGGGATCATCATCACGGATCCGGGGTTCAAGATCCTGCGGGTCAACAACGCCTTCAGCCAGATCACCGGCTTTGACAGCCAGTCGGTGCTGGGCCTGCATCTGGAAGAGGATCTCTGGCCCAATCTGGGTGGGCTCGGCTACGAGCTCAATACCCTCAGCCGCTGGCAGGGGGAGACCCAGCGTCGCCATGTCGATGGTCACACCTATCCCCAGTGGGAGATAGTGACACCGGTGCAGGATGAAAAAGGGGTGATCAGCCACTTTGTCATCTGTTTTGAAGATATTTCCGAGCGCAAGGCGGCCGAGCGACGCATTCAGGATCTCGCCTATTACGACGAGCTGACCGGATTGCCCAATCGCCGTCAGCTCCACGAGACTCTGGTGCAGACCTTCAACGAGGCGACCCGCGACGGTCTGATTGGCGCCCTGCTCTTTATCGATCTCGATCACTTCAAGACCATCAACGACTCCCTCGGCCACGCCACCGGTGACTGGCTGCTCAAGGAGGTCGCCGCCCGTCTCAAACGGCTGGTGCGACAGGGGGATTGTCTGGCCCGCCTTGGTGGTGACGAGTTTGTGTTGCTGCTGCCATCGCTCTCGGCCAGCCCGCCCCAGGCGGAGATGCAGGCCGATATCATTGCCGAACGGCTTATCACCGAGATTGCCGCTCCTTATACCTATGTGGGGCAAGTGCTGCACATCGGCGCCAGTGTCGGCATTACCCTGTTTCCGGATCGGGAGCAGGGGGTCGATGATCTGCTCAAGCAGGCGGATACCGCCATGTATCAGGCCAAGTCCGCTGGCCGCAAGACCCGTCGCTTCTTCGATGCCTCGATGCAGCAGCAGGCGGATCGCCGTCTGCTTATTCACAACGAATTGCGTAACGCCCTCAGCCAGCAAGAGCTGACTCTCTACTATCAGCCCCAGCATATGGTCGATGGCGGCGATATCATCGGTGTCGAGGCGCTCATTCGCTGGCAGCCGGCCGGTCGCTCGCTGGTCTCGCCGGCCGAGTTTATTCCCATTGCCGAGGAGACGGACCTGATTGTCGATATCGGCAACTGGGTACTGCACGAGGCGTGCGCCCAGTATGTGCTGTGGGAGGAGAACGGCATCCATATTCCGCAGATCTCGGTCAACGTCAGTGCCAAGCAGTTCCATGCCACCGACTTTGTCGAGCGGATCCACGATGTGTTGGCGCAAACCGGCATGGATCCGGCCTGCCTCAATCTGGAGATCACCGAGTCCGTGGTGCTGGGCCATGCCGAGGACACCATCAGCAAAATGACCGAGCTCAAGGAGCTCGGCATCAGCTTTGCCATCGACGATTTTGGCGCCGGTTACTCCTCCCTGAGCTACCTCAAGCGGCTGCCTGCCGATGAACTCAAGATCGACCGCTCCTTCATTCAGGACATCCCGAAAGATGGCGACAACATGGCCATCGTCGAGGCGGTGATCGCCATGGCGCGACATATGGGGTTCAACGTCACGGCGGAAGGGGTGGAGTCCCGTCAGCAACTGGAGTTTCTCAAGGCGCAGGGGTGCAGTTTCTATCAGGGCTATCTCGCCTCCAAGCCGCTGCCGGTGCCCTATCTGGAGAAATATGTACAGCGGCTGACCAGACCGGAGCAACTGCGTGAAATGCAGCTGAGCGAGTCAGAAAAATAGTCCCTGCTCCCCGCTGTAGCGCTGCCCGGCAACGGGTAGAATGAGAGGCAGTAGACCCACCGCCACCGGGCGGTGTATTGCCCTCAATGGAGATGTTCAGTGAAAGCTGTATGGGGAATTGTTTTGTCGGCGCTGTTTGTGCCGACCCTGATGGCGCAGACTGCCGACCAGACGCTCTACCGTCAGGCGTATGACGCCGTACGGGCCAATGATCAGGCCCGTTTCCAGCAAATTCGTGCCCGTTTGACCCATTACCCCCTGCTCCCTTACCTCGATTACTATCAGCTCGCCTTTCGTCCGGGGGCGGCGGATTACAACGATGTGACCCGCTTTATCCGCCAGCATGGGGATACCCCCCAGTCCAACCGGCTGGAGCGCAGCTATCTGACCTATCTGGCCCAGAGCGAGCAGTGGTCGCAGTTCCTGCGCTTCTATCCGGCCAAGCCGAGCTCCACCGATCTGCTCTGCATGCACTATCAGGCGCTCTATTACACCGGCAAGCCGAAAGAGGCGTTGCAGGGGGCGGGCAAGATCTGGATGAGTGGTCAATCGCGCCCCGATGCCTGCTCCCCGCTGTTCCAGCTGTGGCAGGCATCCGGTCAGCGTACCCAGGAGAAGATCTGGCAGCGGATGACGCTGGCGTTCGAGGCGGAAAACCCCAATCTTATCCGCCACCTTGGCGCGACCCTGGGTAGCGGCTTGCAGAGCTATGGCGATCAGATGGTGACCCTGTTCGAGCAGCCTGCCAAGGCGATGAACCCGGCCTATTTCAGCAGCAACCCCTATTCCCGCAAGCTGCTCTCCCTCGGTTTGACCCGCTATGCCAATCAGGAGCCGGAGTCGGTGCTGCGCCAGCTTGCGCTGTTTCGCAGCCGTTTTGGCCTGACCCAGGCCGAGGTGAAACCGGTAGAGCGTGCCATTGCCCGCCGCCTGCTGCTGGATCGCTCCATAGCCCAGCGCAGCTGGGTCGACAGCACGGTGAAAAAGCTGGCGGATCCTGATATCACCGAGCTGCGGGCACGACTGGCCATCTGGGAGCAGGATTGGCGTGGCCTCTCCGGCTGGGTGAAGATGATGCCGATGGCCCGTCAGAAAGAGGATCGCTGGCGCTACTGGATGGCGCGCTCTCTTGAAGTACAGGGGCAGCAAAAACCGGCGCGGGATCTCTATCTGGAGACCGCCAACCTGCGCGGTTTCTACGGCTTTATGGCCGCCCAGCGCACCGGGGTGCCTTATCGCATCAAGAACCAGAGCGTCAAGCATGTACCGGACTGGCGTACGGCCAGCCAGCGCTGGCCCTTCCTGTTGCGGGTGCGCGAGCTGCTGTCGATGAACGAGATTGCGGCGGCCCGCTCGGAGTGGATCCACAACATGGATCGCAATCCGGTGGCCCAGCGTATCGAGTTTGGTCATATCGCCCTCAATCAGGGGTGGCACGAGCTGGCCATTCTCGCCAGCATTCGCGCCGAAGCGTGGGATGCCCTCGACCTGCGCTTCCCGCTGCCGCTCAAGCGCACCTTCTCCCAGATGGCGCAAGAGCGCACCATGAACACCAGCCTGCTCTATGCCATCTCCCGTCAGGAGAGTGCCCTCTATCCGCTGGCCCAGTCGCCGGTGGGGGCGCGCGGCCTGATGCAGCTGATGCCTGCTACTGCCAAAGAGACTGCCGGCAAGCTGGGGGTCCCCTATCGCAACGAGCAGCAACTGTTTGATCCGGCGATGAATATTCGTCTGGGGAGCGCCTATCTCAAGCGCTTGCTGGATGTCTATGACGGCAACCGGATCCTGGCGGCGGCCGCCTACAACGCCGGGCCAGGACGGGTAAAACGCTGGCGAGAGCAGAGTGACAACAAGCCGATGGACGTGTGGGTCGAGAGCATCCCCTACAAGGAGACCCGCAACTACGTGCAAAACGTGTTGTCGTTCGATCTCATCTATCAGCACAAGCTGCAGCAGCCGCTGCGCTTCATGTCAGAGCGGGAGCTCAATCACGCCTATTGAGTCGGGGGCCGCCAGCCGGCCCCTGTTTTCAAATTTCCCTGCTGCCGGGTATCATCGGGTAAGGTTTTGTTACCAAAGGAAACATGCCTGGTGACCTGGCTCCGGGAATTGCATCAGGCCGCAGGGTATACTCGGGCGTCGGCACCGACAGGTTCCCCCACAATAAAGGAATGGATAGTGGCAACGATTAAAGACGTTTCTCAGCTGGCAAATGTGTCTATCTCCACCGTGTCGCGGGTTATCAACAACACGGCACAGGTAGCACCGGAAAAGCGTGAGGCCGTACTGGCGGCCATGAAGGAACTGAATTTTCGACCCAACAGTTTTGCCCAGGCACTGGTCAGCAAGCGTTCCAACTGCATTGGCGTGCTGGTTGGCGACCTCTGCGGCGGCCCCTTCTTTGCCCAGATGATGCGTGGCATCGAAACCATGGTCGATCAGGCCAACAAGTTCACCATCGTCATGTCTGGCAACCACGATATCGCACGCGAGCGTCATGCCATTCAGGCGCTGCTGCAGCGCCAGTGCGATGCGCTGATCCTCCACAGCAAGGCGCTCCCGGACGAGGAGCTGAGCGAGCTGGCGGCAGGCTCTACCCCCATCGTCTTTATCAACCGTCAGGTGCCGGGCTTTGAGGATCGCTGCGTCTGGCTCGATAACCAGGCGGGGATCACTACCGCGTGCCAGCACTTGCTGGATGCCGGTCATCGCAACATAGCCTTTATCACCTCCGATGATGAAGAGTTTGTCGATGGTCAGCAGCGGATGGCCGGTTACACCCAGACCCTAGCGAGAGCCGGGATCGCCTTTGATCCTGCTCTCGTCAGCCGTGCCTATGCCGACGAAAATGGCGGCTATGTGGCGATGAGTGAACTGCTGGCCCGTGGCGTCGAGTTCACGGCCGTGCTCGGTTTCAACGACGGTATGGTGGCGGGGGCGATCTCTTGCCTGCTGGAGCGGGGTTACAAGATCCCGCAGCAGGTGTCGGTGGTGGGGTTCGACGATATCCCTTACGCCCGCTACATCTATCCCAAGCTCACCACGGTGCGCTACCCCATCGAGGAGATGGGCAGCCGCGCTGCCGAGCTGGCGCTGCGCCTGCTCGATCACAAGCCGGTGGACGGCCTGGCGCTCAAATTTGAAGCCCAGCTGGTGGAGCGTGAGTCAGTCGCCTGACGTGCGTCAGACAGCGAACAACAAGGTGGCCCCATCGGGGCCACACTCTTTTCTGCGTTATCTCTCTAATCCGCTATTTATCCCGCTAGGGCGATCCGCTGCTGGCGGCGTGCCTCCACCCCTTCTGCCACCATATCGAGCAGTTGCCTTGTCTGTTCCCAGCCGATGCAGCTATCGGTGATCGACTGGCCGTAGCACAGCGGTTTGCTGCCAATCTCCTGACGCCCTTCGCAAATAAAACTTTCCACCATGATGGCGGCGATGGCATGGCTACTTGCCCCCAGCTGGTTGGCAATGTCACGGGCAACCAGCAGCTGGCGGGCATGCTGCTTCTGGCTGTTGCCGTGGCTGCAATCGATCATCAGCCGGGGTGACAGATGATGCTGGCGCAGCAGCTCGCCAGCCTCTGCCACATGACAGCTCTGATAGTTGGGCAGGCGGCCACCGCGCAGGATCAGGTGGCAGTCGGGGTTGCCATGGCTGCGCACCAGTGCCAGCTGGCCATCACCGGAAGGCTGGGTATAGAGGTGGGCCGCTCGGCTGGCGAGGATCGCCTCTACCACGATCCGGATATTGCCGTCGGTACCGTTTTTAAAACCGATGGGGCAGGGAAGGGCCGAAGCCAGCTGGCGGTGGAGCTGGGATTCTGTGGTGCGAGCACCGATGGCGCCCCAGCTGATGAGGTCCCCCAGATAGAGCATGCTGGTGAGATCGAGAAATTCGGTGGCACAGGCGAGCCCTTCCTGTCCAAGGGCCAGAAGTAACTCGCGGGCTTGGGTTAGTCCCTTTTCCAGTTGATCGCTGCCATCGAGGTCGGGATCGAAGATAAATCCTTTCCAGCCGAGCGTCGTGCGCGGCTTTTCGAAATAGGTGCGCATCACCAGTTGCAGCTGCTCCCCGTATTGGCCCTGCAGTTCAGCGAGCCGGCCACCATAGTCGCGGGCGGCTGCCGGATCGTGAATGGAGCAGGGGCCGATCACCAGCAGCAGGCGGTCGTCCTCTCCCTGCAGAATATGGCGGGCTTGCTGGCGGCTGTGTGCGATTTGGCGAGCGAGCCGTGCCGGACAGGGTCTGGCCTTTAACATCTCGTCAGGGGTGGGCAGGGTGGCAAGGGGTGAAGCATTCAGAAGTGAGGTGAACATGAGCGATCCTGATGAAAATGGAAATCTGCATGCTCTTTGCTGTCCAGTGGGGATCTTCCCCTTATTCTCTTGGTTAACAGAGCGCGGGCATGGGCCCGCGCTCTGTTATATCGGCCTTGGCTACCTTAGAAGCGGGCTGAGCCGCTGACGTAGTAGCTGCGACCCGGTTCGACGTTCTGGAAGACGGTGTCTTTCTCTTGCAGGCGCACGTCGGTCAGGTTGTTGATCCCCAGTCGCAGGTCAAAGTTCTCGGTGACCTTGAAGCCGGTGCCGAGATCGAAGGTCTGATAGCTGGGCAGCTTGTGCAGTACGACAACCTTGTTAACGGTCTGCTCGGCAAACTGGGTGCCGGTGTAGGTGGTGCCGACAAAGGCATTGACCCGCTCGGTGGCCTGCCAGGTGATCTTGGCGTTGGCCTTGTGCTCCGGCCGCTCGGGCAGAGCCTGACCCTGATCGCCTTCCGCCTTGAGGTAGGTGTAGTTGGCTCCAAGGTTGATATTGTCGGTCAGATCGAGCTTGCCGGTCAGCTCCAACCCCTTGGTGGTGGCTTTCTCCAGGTTGTACCAGGTGCGGTCAGTGGAGTTCGGCAGCTGTTTGAAGGTGAGCATGTCGTCGATGTCGGAGTAGAAGAGGGTGGCGCTGGTTTCCCAGATCCCTTCTCCTGCGATGACACCCAGCTCGTAGTTGGTGCTGGTTTCCGGCTTGACCTTGTCACTGCCATAGATGCGGCAGCTGCCGCCGCAGCTCTCGATGCTGTAACCGTTGGAGTACTGGTGTGGTGCCGGTGCCTTGAAGGCCTGGCTGACACCGCCTTTCACTGTCACCACATCGTTCATCTCATAGACCAGATAGCCGCGCGGGGTGAAGTGGCTGCCGTAGATCTCGTGGTGATCGTAACGGCCGCCCAGCGTGAAGGTCAGGCTGTCGGTCAGGCCAATTTCATCCTGGGCGAACAGCGCCTCCTGAGAGTGACTCTCCTTGCCGCCGATATCCTTGTAGCTCACCGCATCCACCAGCTCCCGGTCCAGATATTCACCACCCAGGGTCAGGTAGTGGTTGGCCAGCGCCAGGTTGGTATAGCCCTTGAGGGTCAAGGTGTTCTCTTCCAGCTCCCGCTGCTGTGGGGCAGAGTAGCTGGTGTTGAAATCGTCGATCTGGGAGCTCTCGTAGTTGGCCATGACGGTGGTGTCACCCCAGCTCCAGTTCCCCTTGTGAGTCAGACCAAACAGGTTGCGATCGTTTTGCTGCTGGCGGCTGTGCACCTTGTTGCCGGTTTTGCGGAAGATATCGAGAGGCCGCTCATCCTGGTTGTAGAGGTAATCCAGCTCGAAGCGCTGCTGCTCATCCACCAGCCAGCTGAGGGTGGAGGCGAAGTTGCGGGTCTGTTTGGCTTCGATAAGGGGGATGCCGTCAGCAGCTTCGGTGGGGGTCCAGGCTTGACGGTCATACACCTCGCCGTTCATCCGGATCAGCAGGTTGTCGGTCAGCGGGCCGGTAAAGCCCAGGTTGGTTCTGTGCTGATCGCCGCCATCCTTGCCCTCGATGGCTTTGAAGTCGGCATCAGCCGCCCCTTGCCAGGTTTTGCCCAGCTGTTTGGTGATGATGTTGATGACACCACCGATGGCATCGGAGCCATAAAGTGCCGACATGGGGCCACGGATCACCTCGACCCGCTGGATCATGCCAAGGGGCACGGGAGTGTTGTCGAAGTTGCCGCCGCGCCACAGGGCATTGGAGGAGGAGAGGCGTTTGCCATCCACCAGCACTAGCGTGTACTTGCCGGACATGCCGCGAATACCGATATCGCTGCGGCCATTGGTGTCAGCTTCAGCCTGAATGCCCACTTCGTGGCGCAGCAGGTCGGCAAGGTCATTGACGGGCGCGGCGGCGATCTGTTCGGCCGTGATGACAGAGATAGAGGCCGGTGCCGAGCGGGTATTGTGCGCCGTTGTGGTGACGGTGATCACTTCATCTGCTTGAGGGGCGTTGCTGGCGGCGATCGCTTGCTGGGTCAGCAGAGTGACGATGGTGGTGGCCAGCAGACTGGGAGCAATAAAACGGGAGGTTGAGGATTTCATTATTTACATCTTCCATAATATACAAATGATAAGCGTTATCATTATCAAGTTGAATTTGCTCCGATCGCAACTCTTTTTTATCGGCGAAGTTCAGTTTCGTTCGTCACCTGCTTTTGACTAAAAAGAAGTCAATGAAATTGATTCTCATTTGTATTGATCGTTTTTTCGCTCCTTGTTAGGATGCCGTTCACCCTGATATCTGGTGAGTCAAATGACTCACTTTAAGTCGTGTCAGGCAGTGATTCATTCCAAGGAGTAGCACCGTCATGTGTGACCATGCACTGGAAGGAGAGTGGCCCGCCACAGCGGTCGGGTTGGATAAAGTGTGCTGTTTTGCAAGCGGTGACAGGGTATTGGTCGCCTCCGGTATCCACGACAGTTTTACCGGCATCCCACCGGAGAAGCTGCTCGCCCATCTGCGTCAGTTGCGCCAGCAGGGGATGGCCAATCCCATCGCCATCGGCGCCATTCCGTTTGATACCCAATCCCCCTGGCATCTGGTGATCCCGGCGCAATCGCAGTGGGTCAAACGGGATGCGTTGTTACCCGCCCGCTGTTGCCAGCTCCATGGCGAGGTGAGCGAAGTGACCGGCTCTGCCCACTATCAGGGGGCGGTACGGGCAGCGTTGCAGCAGTTTAGCGAGGGGCAGCTCGAGAAGGTGGTACTGTCGCGCGCCATCGACGTGCAGAGCGCAGAGCAGACCTCCCCCGCACACGCCTATGGCTCTCTGCTGGCCCAGAATCCGGGCGCCTATGTGTTCCAGATCCCGCTGCCGGATGGGGAGACCCTGCTTGGCGCCAGCCCCGAGCTGCTGGTATCGCGCAGCGAGATGGCGGTGGTGAGCAATCCGCTGGCGGGCTCCCGTCCGCGCCACGCGTTTTCCGATCAACAGGCGGCTAGTGCCGAGCTGCTGGGGGCGCAAAAAGATCGCTATGAACATGCGCTGGTGGCCGATGCGGTCGCTGCGGCCCTCGCTCCCTTCTGCCGCGAGCTGGATGTCCCTCTGGAGCCGCAGGTGATCGCCACTCCTACCATGTGGCACCTCTCGACCCGCATCGCCGGGCGGCTCCATGACCCCTCTCCCGTGCTGGCACTGGCGTTGGCGCTGCACCCGACACCGGCGGTATGCGGCACGCCGCTCTCGGCTGCGCGTCAGACCATCGCCCGGCTTGAGGGGTACGATCGCCGTTTCTACTGTGGTGCCGTCGGCTGGATGGATGCCGATGGCAATGGCGAGTGGGTGGTCACCATCCGCTGTGGCGTGCTGGCCGGCAAGCAGCTGCGGCTCTATGCCGGTGCCGGGGTGGTGGTGGGCTCCTCGCCGGAAGCAGAGTGGCAAGAGACCGCCGCCAAACTCGGCACCATGCTGCGGGCGTTTGGCCTCGAAAGCCGGGAGCCGGAGGTAACTGCATGAAGCCGCAGGTGCCCTTTACCCCCTGGCCCGCCGAGCTGGCAGCCCACTACCGGGCACAAGGGTGGTGGCGCGGACAACCGCTCACCGCCCTGCTCGATGAATCTGCCGAACGTTATCCCGAGCGCACGGCCCTGATCTGCGGGGAACGCACTCTCAGTTATGGCCAGTTAAAGCGTGAGGTTGATGCGCTGGCGGTGCGGCTGGCAGTGCGCGGGCTGGGCCATGGCGATACCGCTCTGGTGCAGTTGCCCAACTGCGCCGAGTTCTATATCTGCTGGTTTGCCCTGATCCGCTGCGGTGTGGTGGCGGTGCATGCCCTCTACAGCCACCAGCGGCGCGAGCTGGTGGCCTTTGCCCGCCAGATTGAGCCCGCCTTGCTGGTACTCAGCCCCTCGCATCCCGGCTTTGCCGGTGAAGCGGGGAGCCTCGCGGCCCTTGATGAGCGGGTATATCCCTCCTGCCAGACACTGCTGTTCGAGCAGGCTGAAGGCGCAGACCTTCAGTCAGGATTTGCATGGCGTCAGCCTGAAACCGTGGCTCGTGCTGATGGTTCGCCTCTGACGGCCACTGCGCCAACACCTACCCCGGCCGATCAGGTCGCCTTTTTCCAGCTCTCCGGCGGCAGTACCGGCACTCCCAAACTGATCCCCCGTACCCACGATGACTATGGCTACAGCGTGCGCCAGAGCGTGGCGGTGTGTGGTTGGGATGAGCGGGTGATCTATCTCTGCGCCCTGCCGGCGCCCCACAACTTTCCCCTGAGCTCCCCCGGGGCACTCGGAGTGTTTTATGCCGGTGGCTGCGTGGTGCTGGCAAAGGATCCTTCCGCGGCAACCTGTCTGCCGCTGGTGCAGCGCCATCAGGTCAACTGGGCGGCACTGGTGCCACCGGCTCTGGCGCTCTGGCTGGAGGCGGCCAGCCACTATCCGCAGACCTCTCTGGAGTGTGTGCAGGTGGGAGGGGCGCGCCTCAGCCCGGCTCATGCCGATGCGGTAGCGAGCCGCCTTGGTTGCCGCTTGCAGCAGGTGTTTGGCATGGCCGAGGGGCTGGTCAACTACACCCGCACCGAGGATGACCAGTGGCACATCGTCAATACCCAGGGCCGCCCGATGAGCTCGGGCGACGAGGTGGAGGTGCGAGACAGCGACGGGCACCCCTTGCCTGATGGTGAGTGTGGAGAACTCTGGACGCGTGGCCCCTACACCTTTCGCGGCTACTTCAAGGCTGATGCCCACAATCAGCGTGCCTTCGACCGGGACGGTTTCTACTGCTCCGGCGATCTGGTCTGCCGCTTGCCCAGTGGCCATCTGATGGTGGTGGGGCGCAACAAGGATCAGATCAACCGGGGCGGGGAGAAGATCGACGCCCTCGAGATTGAAGAGTTGCTGATTACCCATCCAGATGTGCGGCAGGCGGCGCTGGTCGCCATGCCCGATCCCATGCTCGGGGAGCGCAGCTGCGCCTTTCTGATGTGCCGCGAGCCCCTCAATCTGCCCCGCTTGCGCCGTTTCCTGCGCGAGCAGGGGGTGGCCGATTACAAACTGCCCGATCGCCTGGTGCTGGTGGAGCAACTGCCCTACACCCCGGTCGGCAAGATAGACAAACAGACGCTGCGCGAGCAGCTCGCCAAGGAGTGTGCATGACCATTCAATCCCTCGCCGCCTATCCGTTGCCCACCGCCGAGGAGCTGCCCACCGGGCGGGTGAACTGGCCTTTCGAACCGGGCCGCGCCGCCTTGTTGATCCACGATATGCAGCACTATTTCGTCGATTTCTACGGGCCGGACAATCCGCTGATCAATCAGGTCATCGACCATATCGCCACCCTGATCCGTCAGGCGCGTGCCCTCGGTATGCCGGTGGTCTATACCGCCCAGCCCGCCGAGCAGAGTCAGGCCGATCGGGCGCTGCTCAACGACATGTGGGGGCCCGGGTTGACCCGAGCGCCGGAGCGTCAGCCGATTGTTTCGGCGCTAGCCCCCGAGCCGCAGGATACGGTGCTGACCAAGTGGCGCTACAGCGCTTTTTGCCGCTCACCGCTGGCGGAGCTGATGGCCGAATGGGGGCGGGATCAGCTGGTGATCTGCGGCATCTACGGCCATATCGGGGTGATGCAGACGGCGGTCGATGCCTTTATGCGCGATATCCGCCCCTTCCTGGTGGCTGATGCCATCGCCGACTTCTCCCGCGAGGATCATCTGCTGGCGCTCTCCTATGTCAGCCGCAATGCCGGTCGGGTGATTACCGTGGCCGAGGTGATGGCGGCCAGCAAACGCCCCCTGACTCGCGAGTTGCTACGTGATCAGGTGCTGGCGCGGCTGCCCGCCGAGATGCAGCAGGAGCAGCCCACTGAGGATGACAACCTGCTCGACTACGGTCTCGACTCGCTGGCGGTAATGGGGCTGGTGGAAGAGTGGCGCCAGCAGGGGCTGGTGGTGGAGCTGTCCGAGCTGGCCCGCACGCCGACCCTGGCCCATTGGTGGGCGCTCCTCTCCCGTCAGCTTAATGTCAGTCAGGCCAAGGCTCGTCAGGTTAACGAAGATCACGTCAGCGAACCGGAGTGCACCCCATGAGCGAGTGGCAAGGCAGAACCGTCTGGGTGACCGGTGCGGCGCAGGGAATTGGCCATACGGTGGCGCGCACCTTTGCCGAGGCGGGGGCCAGCGTGGTGGCGTTCGATCTGCAGCTGGCCGAGGCGCTGCCCGGCAACGTGAAGGGGGTGGTGATCGATGTCAGCGACAGCGAGGCCGTGACCCGCTGCTGCGAACAGCTGCTCGACGAGGGGCTGGGGCCCGATGTGCTGGTCAATGTCGCGGGCGTACTGGCGACCGGCAGGCTCGATGAGGTGGATGACGCCCTCTTGCAGCGCACCTTCGCCATCAACACCTTCGCCCCCTTCTACCTGATGCGGGCCCTGACCCCCTGGTTTCAGGGACGACGCAGGGGCGCCATCGTCAATGTCTCCTCCAATGCCGGTCGGGTGCCGCGGGTGGGGATGGGCATCTATGGCGCCTCCAAGGCGGCGCTGACCAGCCTCACCCAAACGGCAGGGCTGGAACTCGCCCCCTATGGGGTGCGCTGCAATCTGGTGTCGCCGGGCTCGACCCGAACCCCGATGCTGTACGGCATGTGGCAGGAGGGGGAGGCGGAACAGCGCGAAGGGGAGCTGCGCACCATTGCGGGCCTGCCCGGGCAGTTCAAGCTGGGGATCCCCCTTGGCAAGCTCGGGACACCCGACGAGGTGGCTGCCTGCGTGCTGTTTTTCGCCTCTGATGCGGCCAGCCATATCACCCTGCAGGATCTGGTGGTCGATGGCGGTGCCACCCTGGGGGTCTAGCCCGCACGCTGCCGATCTTGCAGGCGCGACACTCTCTTTATGGAGGAGGCCTGGCCTCCTCGCTTTTCAGCCATGCGGGCAGGGGCTAGTCACTGCTCGCTCGATGTTTGCGCAAGGACATTCCCATGGAACAGACAATGGCGATGCGCGCCACCCACCAGCGTGGTGAGCACCCGCGCTGGCCGCTAACCACCGCTCAGGCGGGTATCTGGTTTGCCCAGCAAAAATACCCGCAGAGCCCCGCCTGCAACACCGGCGAGTACTGGCTGCTGGAGGGGGCGCTGGCTCCCCATCACTTCACCCGAGCGGTGCGTCAGACCATCGACGAGATCCCCGGTCTGCACTACGCCTTTGTGGCTACTGCCGATGGCCCGCAGATGGTGGCCAACCCCGCCTGCTGGCAACTGACCGAGCGGGATCTGCGCAGCGAAGCTGACCCGCTCGCAGCCGCGCAGGCCGAGATGCGTGCGCGGCTGGCCGTCCCCTTCAATCTGGCCGGGGGGCCGCTGTTTGCCACCACTCTCTATCGCCTTGGCGAGGGGCGGTGGGTCTGGTTTATCGCCGTGCACCATATCGCCATCGATGGCTTTGGCCTGAGCCTGCTCTACCAGCGGGTGGCAAATTGGTATGAGGCGCTTTGTGCGGGCGAGCAGCCTGCCCCCTGCCGTTATGCGACTCAGCAGGAGTTGTTGGCCGAAGAGGCGGCCTATAAGGATTCGCCGCGCGCCGCGCGGGATCGCGATTTCTTCGTGCAGCAGCTGGCCGGGGTGGAGAGTCCTGCGTCGCTCTCCCGCCGTCCGGCGCAAGGGCCGGGCCCCACCTATCGTCTTGAGCAGCGGCTAGTGGGCCGCCAGTGGCAGGCTCTGGTGGCACGGGCGAGTCGCTCGGCTTGTCACCCCTACAGCCTGCTGCTGGCAGCAGTGGCCAGCTATGTGCAGCGGATGAGCGGTGCTGGCGAGGTAGTGCTGGGTATTCCGCTGATGGGGCGGCTGGGCTCAGCGGCGGCCGATACCCCCTGTATGAAGGTCAATGTGGTGCCCCTGCGCGTCGAGCTGAGCGGCACCAGCCGGGTAGGGGAGTTGCTGGCACAGGTCGAGCGGCAATTTGCCGCCCTGCGCCGTCATCAGGGCTGCCGTCAGGAGTGGTTGCAACAGCGTCAGCCGGGCCAGCCGCTGTTTGGCCCTCAGGTCAACCTGATGCCCTTTGCCCGTACCCTCAGCTTTGGTGAAGGGCACAACCAGGTTCGTGGCGAGGTGCAGGTGCTGGCAGCGGGGCCGGTGGAGGAGTGCGCCTTCTACTTTGCCGAGGAGGCTGGCGCCATCACCCTGACCCTCGAAGCACATCAGGGGCGCTTCAGCCAACAGGAGAGTGAACGTCATCTGGCCCGGCTGGTCGCCTATCTGGCCGCCTGGAGTGAGGCGGGTGACGAGGCCGAAGCGGTGCGTTTGCCGCTGCTGCTGCCTTGCGAGCAGGCTGAGCTGGCGCGCTGGAACCAAACCGACCATCCGTTGCCGACCACCACTCTGAGCTCACTGCTGGCCGAGGGGCTGGCGGCGGCAGATCAGAGCGCCATCGCGCTGGAGTGTGGCGCCGAGCGCTGGAGTGTGGCCGAGCTGCGTCAGCGTACCCGCCAGCTGACCAGCTATCTGGCGGGAAGGGGCGTGGGTCCCGGTTGTCGGGTGGCGGTGGTGATCCCGCGCTCTCCCGAGCTTATCCTCGCCCAGCAGGCCATCATGGCGGTGGGTGCCGTCTACGTGCCCGTTGACCCTGACTATCCGGCGGAGCGGATCGGCTACATTCTCGCCAGCAGCGATCCTGCGCTGGTGTTGACCAGCCATACGCTTCAGATGCCGCTCGACGTGGCAGCGCCACTTGTCTGCCTCGATGCCCCCGGTGTGGCAGAGCAGCTGGCGGCGGTAGAGTTGGCAACGACAGCACCTTGTGAGCTGCCAGCCCCCAAACCGGAAGATGCGGCCTACATCATCTACACCTCCGGCTCGACCGGTCGGCCCAAAGGGGTAGTGGTGAGCCATGGCGCCATCGTTAACCGGCTGCTCTGGATGCAGCACATGTATCCCATCGGCCCGGCGGATCGGGTGCTGCAAAAGACCCCGGCCGGTTTCGATGTCTCCATCTGGGAGTTTTTCTGGCCCTTTATGACCGGGGCGCGGCTGGTGCTCGCCAAACCGGGCGGCCACAAGGATCCCGCCTACCTTGCCGAGCTGATTGAACAGGCCGGGATCACCACCTTGCACTTTGTCCCCTCCATGCTGCAGATCTTCGTCGCACAAGCCGAGCCTGCATGTTGCAGGTCACTGCGGCAGGTCTTCTGCTCCGGCGAGGCGCTGCCCGCCGATCTGGTGCTGCGCTGGTATGGAACATTTTCAGCCCCCCTGCACAACCTCTATGGCCCGACCGAGGCGGCGGTGGATGTCACCTGGTATCCCTGCCGGGCAGACGAGGCGGTGACCAGCGTGCCCATCGGTTATCCGGTCTGGAATACCAGCATCCACATTCTCGACCCCTGGTTGCAGCCGGTGCCGCCCGGTGTGGCGGGCGAGCTCTGGATCGGCGGCGTGCAGGTGGCGGAGGGCTACTTTGGCCAGCCCGAGCTCACCGCCGAGCGCTTTATTGCCAACCCCTTCGGGGCGGGACGGCTCTATCGCAGTGGCGATCTGGCCGCCTGGCGCGAGGATGGCGCCATCGAGTATCTGGGGCGCCTCGATTTTCAGGTGAAGATCCGTGGTCAACGCATCGAACTGGAAGAGATCGAGCAGGTGCTGCTGCGCCATCCCCGGGTGGCGCAGGCGGTGGTGCTGGCCCCCGAATTTGCCCCCGGCGATCGCCGTCTGGTGGCCTATGTGGTGACCGCAGATAGCACAGAGCTGACGCTGGCCGAGCTGGCACCCGCCCTTGGCGCGGCGTTGCCCGACTACATGGTACCGGGGCTCCTGGTAAACCTGGCTGAGCTGCCGCTTACCCCCAATGGCAAGCTGGATCGCAAGGGGCTGCCGCTGCCCGACATGGCGTCGGCGGTGGGTCAGTCGCTGCCGAAAACCCTGCTGGAGGAGCGGCTCTGTCGCCTCTTCGCCGAGGTTCTGGGGCTGGCGCGGGTCGGCGCCGACGATAACTTCTTTGCCCTCGGTGGCCACTCCCTGCTGGCGGCGCAGCTGGTGGTGCGTATTGAGGAATCAATCGGACAGGATCTCACTCTGGCCAGCCTGTTCGAAGCGCCGAGCCCCGCCCAGCTTGCGCGCCGTCTTGGCGGCGAGCGGGAGGCGATGCCCATGCTGTTGCCCCTGCGGGCGCCCGGTTCGCAGTCCGGCGTATCAGGCCCCACCCTCTTTTGCGTCCATCCCGCAGGGGGGCTCGGCTGGTGTTATGCGCCACTGGTGCCCCATCTGCCGGCCGACATGGCGGTCTATGCCCTGCAGGCGCGAGCACTCTGCCAGCCGGATGCGCCGCTGCCCGCCAGCTTCGACGAGCTGGCGCTCGACTATGTGACCGAGCTGCGTCGTCAGCAGAGCGAGGGGCCCTACTGGCTGCTCGGCTGGTCGCTTGGGGGCATGCTGGTGCACCGGATGGCCGCCATGCTGCAAGAACAGGGACAAGAGGTGGCCATGGTGCTGCTGCTCGACGCCTACCCCTGCCAGCAGTGGCAGACCCAGCCGCTGCCCGACGAGCAGCGGATGCTCGATGCGCTGCTGCGAATGGGGGGGATTGCGGTTGCGGACGATGCGCTCGATTCCCTTACTCGTGACGAGGTGGTGGCCCGACTGGGGGCGGAGGGGAGTGCGCTGGCCATGCTCGACGAGCAGGTGGTGAGCGCCATGATTGAGCTGGTGGGCCACAACAACCGGCTGATCCGTGAGCCGGTCGACTACTGCTACCACGGGGAGGTGATCTTTATCGAGGCGTCAGCCTCTCGCCAGCCCTGGCTGGATGGGCGCGGCTGGGAGTCGCTGACAAAAGGGGAGATCCGCTATGAGCGCTTCCCCTGTCTGCATCAGGAGATGGTGCATCCCGACTGGTTGGCGAAGATCGGCGCCCTTATTTGTGAGCGGGTCGATGGGGTCGGGCAGCAACCGCACATCCGGCAGAAGGAGGACGCATGACCCCGGTTGCCGCCATCCGGGAAGCTTTGCTGGCGGGCAAGCTGGTGGGGCTGGGGGAGCCGCATTGGCACCCGGATTTTATCCGGCGCCAGCATGCCTGGCTGTGTGATCCGGCGCTCTGGGGAGTCATGACCGATCTGGTGCTGGAGTGCGGCAACCGCCGCCATCAGGGCTTGCTCGATGCCTGGCTGACGGGGGAGGAGAGCTGGCAGGGTGAGCCGCTGACGCTGGCACGGCTCTATCCGGTTTGGCTCGACTCCTGCGCCTTTCCTGCCTGGATGGCCCCCGAGTTTCCGGCTCTCTTTTCCGCTCTGCGCCAGAGTAATCTGGTGCGCCCTGAACATGTGCGGCTGCGGGTGCATCTCTGCGAGCCCTTATTCGAGTGGCAGGAGATGAGTCCGGAGCGCTGGCAGCAGCACAACAGGGGGCGGGATCTGGCGCTGGCCGACTATCTTCTTGCACTTCCCGCCCGCGGCGTGGTGGTGCTGGCGGGGGCGCGTCATCTGCTCAAAGCCGCTGGGGATCCCCACTTTGCGCAGCCGACGCTGGGCCAGTTGCTGGAGGCAGCACGGCCGGGCTGGCTGCAGGTGCTTCACCCCTGGCCAATGGCTGATGGAAAGGGAAATGAGAAAGAGGAGCGAGTGTGCGAGCTGGCCGGGATCGCGACTGCCGACCTCTATCCCCACTGGCCGACGCATCCGCCGCTGGAGACTCTTATCGACAGGTTGGTGCGCGTGACTGACCGGGGACGGGAGATGCGAATTTGCCCGACTTTGCTGGCCGAGCCCTGGCGCAGCCACTTGCTAAGTCGCGCTCACTTGCTGCCAGCTGGCATGGCCAGCCAGCTGCAACAGTGGCTGGCGTAACTGCTGGTTGGAGTAACCCCTGACAAGAAGTAACAGCTAACTGAAGTAACTCAATGGGGGAGCAAGGCTCCCCTTTTTCACACTTTGCATCCTGCATTCAGCGCTGCAAAGTTGCACCATTTACGGCATACCTTGACACTCATCGCCGAAAATTCAGCTCCTTCGCTACTTTAAAGAAGTTTCTACTGGTCTTACCTGAGTAAATCCCTTTGCTTTTTATTTAACAAGGTATTTACATCTAGGTGTCACCAGCATCGGTGACGCTCACAACGGCAAGGAGCCAGTTATGACCCATGTCGACATCCCTTTCCTTCGTTACCTCGATGCGGAAGGGTGCCCGGTCGCCACCTTACCGACCTGGCTGGACAAGGCGATACTGCACACCTTCTACCGCAATATGGTGATGGTGCGCAGCTATGACAAAAAAGCGATTGCGCTGCAACGAACCGGCAAACTCGGTACTTTTCCCTCCCATCTCGGCGCAGAAGCCGTGGGGATTGGCATTGGGCTCGCCATGCAGCCGCAGGATGTCTACGTTCCCTACTATCGGGACATGCCCACCCTCTATGTGCGGGGCGTGCCGATGGAGAAGAACTTGCAATATTGGGGCGGTGACGAGCGGGGCAGTTATTTTCTCAAACCCGATGGGACTCCCTCTGAAGATCTTCCCATCTGCGTCCCCATCGCCACCCAGATCACTCATGCCTGTGGCATTGCCTCGGCCTTCAAACTGCGTAATCAACCGCGCGTCGCCGTAGTCACCATCGGCGATGGCGGCACCTCCAAGGGGGATTTTCTGGAGGGGCTCAACTGCGCCGGGGTCTGGCACCTGCCGATGGTCATCATCGTCAACAACAACCAGTGGGCCATCTCGGTGCCGCGCAAGCTGCAATCGAGCGCCCCAACGCTGGCCCAGAAGGGGATTGGTGCCGGGGTGCGCAGCCTGCAGGTGGATGGCAATGATGTGGTGGCGGTCTACGATGCCGCGCGCAGTGCCGTCGAGCGGGCCCGCAGCGGCAAGGGGCCGACCCTGATCGAGGCGGTCAGTTATCGCCTCGGCGATCACACTACGGCCGACGATGCCACTCGCTATCGTGACGGGGCCGAGGTCGAGGCCGCCTGGGCGAAAGAGCCGGTCAAGCGGCTGCGCCAGTTTATGCACAGCAAAGGCTGGTGGGATGAAGAGCAGGAGCAGAGCCTGCTGGCGGAGGCTACCCGAGAGGTCGAACAGGCGGTCGCCCGTTATGAGGCGATGGCGCCCCAGCCGCCGGAGGCGATGCTCGATTATCACTACGCCAGCCTGCCTGCCGAACTCTTGCCCCAGCGCGAGCGAGTGATAGCCAAGGGGATGAAGCAGGAGGTTGGCCATGAGTGAGATCAGTTTGCTGGAAGCGGTCAACATGGCTCTTCACTACGAGATGGAGCACGACCCGGATGTGGTGGTACTGGGCGAGGATGTGGGGGTCAACGGCGGGGTGTTTCGCGCCACCGTGGGCCTGCGCGACAAGTTCGGTTTCAAGCGGGTGATCGACACGCCGCTGGCCGAGGGGCTGATCGCCGGGGTGGCGGTCGGCATGGCGACCCAGGGGCTCAAGCCGGTGGCTGAGTTCCAGTTTCAGGGTTTCATTTTCCCCGGTATGGAGCAGATCATCTGTCAGGCGGCGCGGATGCGAAACCGCACCCGTGGCCGCCTCTCCTGTCCCCTCGTCTATCGCTCCCCCTATGGCGCTGGCATTCATTCGCCTGAACATCACAGCGAGAGCGTCGAGGCGCTGTTTGCCCATATTCCCGGGCTGCGGGTATTGATCCCCTCCAGCCCGAGACGCGCCTATGGCCTGCTGCTCTCGGCCATCCGCGATCCGGATCCCGTGATGTTTTTCGAACCGGATCGCATCTATCGCTCGATGAAATCCGAGGTGGTGGATGACGGTGTCGGCCTGCCGCTGGATGTCTGCTTCACCCTGCGCCCGGGCCGAGATATCACGGTAGTGGCCTGGGGGGCCTGCATTCAGGAGGTGATGCGGGCGGCGAACCTGCTGGCCGAGCAGGATATCCAGTGCGAGGTGCTGGATCTGGCCACCATCAAGCCGCTGGATATGGAGACCATCCTCGCCTCGGTACGCAAGACCGGCCGCTTGCTGGTGGTACACGAGGCGTGTGGCAGCTTCGGGGTCGGGGCCGAGATTGTGGCGCGGGTGACCGAGCAGGCACTTCCCTGCCTCAAGGCGCCGCCCAAGCGGCTGACCGGCGTAGATGCCGCCGTTCCCTACTATCGCAACGAAGCGTATTACCTCATCACCGAGCAGGATATCGCCGATGCCGCTCACCAGCTGATGGAGAACCAGTGGCTATGAAATTTTTCAAATTACCGGATCTGGGTGAAGGGTTGGCCGAAGCCGAGATCGTCGAGTGGAAGGTGAGTGCCGGGGATACCGTCGAGGTCGATCAGGTGCTCTTGTCGGTGGAAACGGCCAAGGCGCTGGTGGATGTACCCTCTCCGGTAGCCGGGGTGATTGCCCGTCTCTGCGGCGCCGAGGGGGATATCCTCCATATCGGTGCGCCGCTGGTGGAGTTCGAGGGGGGGGAGGATGATGGCACCGTGGTGGGCAAGGTGAGCGCCCATCAGCAGCATATCGAGGATCACTTCGTGGTAGGGGCCATTGCCCCGGGGGGATCGCTGGTGCAAGCCATGCCTGCCGTGCGCCTGCTGGCGCAGAAGCTGGGTCTGGAAATCGACCGGATCAAGGGAAGTGGCAGCGGCGGCATGGTGACCGAGCTGGATGTGCAGCAGGCATTCGAGGCCCAGCAGAGCAGTGGCAACGAATTCCTCAAAGGGTCGCGCAGGGCCATGGCCAAGGCGATGGAGCTCTCTCATCAGACTGTGGTGCCGGTCAGCATCACCGACGAGGTGGATTTGCGTCACTGGCGGCCTGATGAGGATGTGACGGTGCGCCTTATCAAGGCCATTGGCATGGCGTGCCGCGCCGAGCCCTCGATGAATGCCTGGTTTGATGGCGACACCCTGTCACGGCGGCTGTTCAAAGAGGTCAATGTGGCCATCGCGGTGGATTCAAAGCATGGCCTCTATGTGCCGGTGATGGAGAACGTGGCCGAGCGGGAGGGGGCAGATATCCGGCAGGGGCTGGATCGGATGATCGCTGATGTTAAGGCGCGCGCCGTGCCGCGCGAGATGTTGCAGGGGGCGACCATTACGCTCACCAACTTCGGTGCCATCGCAGGCCGTTATGCCAGCCCCATCGTCACGCCGCCGCAGGTGGCCATCATAGGGGCAGGCAAACTGTTCGAAAAAGTGGTGTTCATCCACGGTGAAGCGCGTCCCGTCAGGGCATTGCCGCTGTCGATGACATTTGACCACAGAGCCTGTACTGGCGGGGAGGCGGCTCGTTTTCTCAGAGCACTGGTGGAAGCGTTGGAAGCGGCCACCTTATAACGGTTTGTGCCCTGCCGTTGGCAGGGCACAAATTTGTTTGCGTAATCTACAAAGCCACGTATAATCCAAACCAGCTTGAAAGGGCGATAGTTATGTCAATGAATACGATGTTTCACATCTTGTCCTGTTGTTCATAAGTTAATCCCGTTTTTTGAGCTTTACCCGCTGAAAAGCATAAGTAATTATTTTGAATACAGGTTTAAAAGATATGTCTAACATGATCACCGGTACCGTTAAGTTTTTCAACGAAACCAAAGGTTTTGGCTTCATCCAGCAAGAAAACGGCCCGGACGTTTTCGTTCACTTCAGCGCCATTCAAGGTAACGGTTTCCGTACCCTGGCTGAAGGTCAGCGCGTACAGTTCTCTGTGACCCAAGGTCAGAAAGGCCCGCAGGCTGAGAACGTAACCGCTCTGTAATTCTTACAGAATTTAAGAAAGCCGTGGTACCTCTGGTGCCACGGCTTTTTGTTTATCTGGCTTCTGCTACTGACTCCCATGTGCTGAATCATGCTGCTATCGCTCCTGCTTGCTGCCACCTTGACTCCGACGTCTGATGCGCCGGTACCGGTTCAATCCGCGATGGAAGCGCAGGTGATCTGCCAGCAATTTGTCCAGGTCCGGATGGGCACTGCACAGCAACCCGATGAGGTGAATGCGCGACTGGTGCCTGAAAGGGAGGGGGAGTGGCTGGTGGATGGCAAAGTAAAAGGACCCGAAGGTCCTTTGCTGTTTGCCTGTCATCTTCACCAAGGGGAGCGCTGGGAGCTACTCAACTTTTCACTCTGGGCACCACAGCCGGTCAAAGCGGTTTGAGTGCGACCAGCAGATGTTGCAGGTGTTCAACCATGGTCATGCCAAACGGGGTGAGATAGCCGCCATCTTCTGCGCTGATGAGCCCCTGTTGATGCAGACGGGCTGCCGCCTGGCACAACTCTTCAGACATATCGCTGCGTAATTTAATCCCCAGGCTCATGTTGGCCGGATCAAAGCATGCCAGTATTTTCAAATCGTTCACGAATTCGTTAGAAACCTGGTCGATCCCAATCATGGAGTTACTCCTTACGCTAAAGATGTATGCAAACTAGCATCCCCGGATCCACTTTAGTGGGCGCTGGCTCAAATTATTGATCTTTGGCTGGATGCTGTGTTTCAAATGCTGTTTTTTTCGGCGTAATCAGATGGTTGGCTGACAGCTTCGCCAAGGGCCGAGCCGGATCAAACGTGGTAGGATAGGGCACTTCTTTATATCGGACGGTCTATTGGTGGCTGTTCGCCCTGTTCAAGGTATCGCTCATGGTCAAGATCACTCTGGTATCCCTGCTGCATTCACTTTGTGCCCGCTTTCCGGTTTACCCCGCTGCTTCGTTGACGTCACTGCTGGATGCCCATCAGGGCGAGGTATGGTTGCCTGCACGCAAGGGGGCCGACATTGCGCTGTTACGCAAGCATGCCAAGGGAGCTCATGAGCTGGCGTCACTCGATGCGGGCTGGTGTGATTTTGCCGCCAGCGACAGCGGTGATACACCCGAGCTGGATGCACTGGCCAACTACGACAGCGAGATGATGGATAACCTGCTGATGTACTGGCACACCGCCGCCAAGATCAACAGCCCGATCACCGATAACCTGTTCGAGCTGCGTCGCGAAGTGGTGGATGAGGCCCACGGTGCCAAACTCGCTGCCGCCTGGGAGCAGCAACAACAGCTGCGTTTTGAGCAGCTGATGGCGATGGCGGCCAATGGCCGGGATCTGCTCTGCTTTGTCGAGGTGGAGTCCGCCTACTGGCTGCGGCAAAAGCTGAGCGAGCAGCCTGATGTGGAGCTGATCACCCCTGCGTTGTAAAAGGGGCAATATGATGGCTGGCAGCCTCGTTATCGAGGAGGCTGCTCTATCCTTATTTGCGTCATTGTCCTCCCCATCCGGTGCCAAGGGGCTGCAAGCTGGACAAGCTGACGACAAGATGTGAACATGGCGCCCTTTATCGAGAGAGAGACTTGGCCAATGAGCTATGAACTGAGCGACACCGAGCGCAATGCCGCGCTGCAACTGAACGCTGATTACCGTTACGATCACTTCATCAGCAAGCTGGTCGAGCATGAAGAGCTGTTCGTCCTGACTGACGAGCATGGCGTCATGATGCTGACCACCGATGATGAAGATTGCATTCCGGTATGGCCGCACCCGGAGTACGCCAAGGCGTGGGCTGAAGGCGAGTGGGCCGATTGCAAGCCGCAGTCCATCACCCTCAAGGTATGGCTGGAGCGCTGGGTTGACGGTATGGAGCAGGACGAGCTGTGTGTTGCCGTGTTCCCGACCCCGGATCAGGAAGGCATCGTACTGGAGCCGGCCGACGTGGCTGACGCCATTGCCGAGAAGCAGGCCAAACGCGGCTGATCACCGCTCGATTCGCAACACCGGTTGCCAACAAAGACCCCGCTATCTGGCGGGGTCTTTGTTTTAGGTCTGTTTGCCAAATGAGTTGTGGCTATCAGGGCTGGCGATAGGTGGTGTCGATGATGGGCTTGGCCGGGAAGGTCTTGCCACTCTTGATGGCTGCCCTGGTCTCGGATTTTAGCTCTTCATCGATCCACAGCAGACCGCCATAGCTGTAACCGCTGTTGTCGCCACCGAGGGGCCAGTAGAGCTGCTCGCTCTTGGGGGTTGCTGGTACTTTTGGCAGTTTGATCCAGCGCCATGCCCCTTCCCGGGTGTAGGGCACCTGATACGCAGGCACGAAGCAGGCCAGCTCATAGAGCCGCTGCTGGATCTGCCGTGACAGGGCCGCCTTTTTGGCAAAGTCGAACTCCTTGTCATACTGCTCCACCAGCGCAGTGATGGCATCGTCATCGATGTTCATGATGTTGTTGGTCTGGGGTTTGTTGGCGTTGATCTTGTGGAAGAACTCCCAATAGACGGGATAGCGGCTGCCAGCCCAGGCCATCCAGGCGCTCTGGTGCTTTTTCTCCAGCATCGATTTGAAACCGGCTGAGGCATCCATCAGGTTGAGCTCCAGATTAAGCCCCGCCTTCTTGGCCTCTTCCCGCAACAGCGTGAGCCGCTGGGCGTGCTCTGCGGTGGTGTAGGTGATGGCGAGGGTCAGTGACTGCCCCTTGTCGTTTTGCAAAATCCCCTGCGGCCCCACTTTGTTAAAGCCTGCCTTGGCAAAGTATTCCCGCGCCAGTTTGGGATCGAACGGACGGGCCTTGATCTCGCTGTTGGTAAACTCACCCTGACCTGAGCCATAACTGTTGAGTCGCTGGTAATCCCCCCGCAGCAGGGTGGTGAGCATCTTGTCGAGGTTGAGGGCATGCTGGATCCCGAGCCGCACATCTAGATTATTCAGCAGCGGATCGGTGGTGTTGAGATAGAGCCCCATTGGCGATTGCGGGGTCTGGTTGTAGAACCAGGTACGCGCGATATAACCCTTCTCGAACTCCGCGGTTTTGGTCTTGTCGTGCCACCAGTTGGGCATCACCAGCGGAAAGGTGTCGAGATCGCCGCGCAGGAAGTGCTGCCAGGCGATGTTCAGATCCCTGAGCACCTTGATCTCGATCCGCGCGGGGTTGAAGCGATGCTGGAAGTAGCGCTCGTCATCTCCCCACCAGTTTTCAATCCGCTTGAAGGTGACCGATTTACCCTTTTTCACCTGATCGATCTGATAGGGGCCGGTGACTGGCAACACCTTCCAGTTGTACTCCTTGACCCAGTTGGCGGTGAGCTTGATGGCGTGGCTCGGCTCCGGGCTGATGGGCAGTGACTCGAGCAGATCCTGGCGGCTCTTTTCGGTGCCGCTGGTGATGGCCAGGGTGTGATCATCAAACTTGGTGATATCGGCTATCTGGGTGCTGTAGTAGTTGTTGTACCAAGGGTCGTTGATCTCTTTGCTGCGCATCATCTTGAGGGTAAAGAGCCAGTCATCGGCGGTGACCGGCTGGCCGTCTGACCAGCGCGCCTTGGGATTGATGCGAAAATAGAGGGTCTTGTTGTCGGCGCCGAAGGCCCACTCGTTTGCCAGCATCGGCATGGGGTTGCCGGTGACGGGATGAGTGCTCAGCAGTGGCAGGTTGGTTTCCCGCACGTAACCGGCAAAGCCGCCGTTGGAGTCGGGGCCATATTTGCGCAGGGTCAGGGGGAAGCTGGTCATAAAGGTGCGAAAGGTGCCGCCGCGTTTGGCGGCCGGATCGGCATAGAGAGGATCCTGGTTGTTGCTCTCCCACTTCAAGTCGGCAGGCAGCGTGGCACTCCAGCCAAACGGGCTCCAGCACAGGGTCAGGGTGATGGCGGTGGCGCGAATGATAGGGGAGAGTCGGCGCTCCCCGGCGGTGATGGTCGATGGCATGTCCTTGCTCTCCTGAAGTCTGCTTCCTGCAGATCACGCACTGGTGATGTCAGTCCCGATGGGGACTGGCTCATCATGAAAATTTTATCCTGTCAGGTCAATGAAATAGCGTGAATTAGCGGGTGGCCTAGGCCGCAACGCAGTGCAGGGTGATCCCCTTGGCTGCGATGGCCGCACGCATGGGGGCGGGCAGGGCATCGTCGGTGACCAGCACCTTGATCTGGCCCGGCGCGCCAAGCTGGCTCGGGTGGATGGCGCCAAATTTGCTGCTGTCGGTGATCACCACATTGGTCATCCCCTTGGCCAGCACGCTGTTGACCACATCGGCCCGCATCATGTCGCGGCCGGTAAAGCCCACCTCGGGGTGAAAACCGTCGACCCCGATAAAGGCCTTGGAGAAGTGCACCTGCTCGATACAGAGGCGCGTCAGCGGCCCCACCACGCTCTCGCTCTGATGCTGGAACAGCCCGCCGAGCAGCACCACCTGAGCCGGGGTGTCTTTGAGCAGATGGGCGATATAGCTGCTGATGGTGATGATGGTGACCCGTTTGTGCAGGGCCAGATGGCGCGCCAGCATGGCGTTGGCGCTGCCCCCTTCGATAAAGACCGTCTCGCCATCTTCCACCAGCTGGGCGGCCCGCTCGGCGAGGCGCTCCTTGAGCAGGTAATTGATGTTCATCCGGGCATCCGGGTCATCGGTCTCCAGCGCCATGGCCGAGCCATGTACCCGTCTGAGCAGCCCCTGTTTCTCCAGCGCGGTGAGGTCGTTGCGCACCGTCACCTCGGAGACGCCGGTGTGTTGGGAGAGCTCACTCACGCTCATCTTGCGAGCCTGATGGACCAGAGTGAGGATCAGTTGGTGGCGTGGATTCATGGTGCGCTCGCATGCAAGGTGGTGGATAGCGGCAAGCCACCCGAGGGTGGCATGCCAATCATATGACGTCACAGGCGCCATGGGGAGCGCCCCGTCAGAGACTGTGCTCGGTGCGGGCGATAATATCATCTTGCGCATCCGGGGATAAGGCGGTGAAGAAGGCTGAATAGCCCGCCACCCGGACTACCAGATCCCGGTACTGATCCGGATTGGCCTTGGCCGCCAGCAGGGTCTCCCGCGAGACGTTGTTGTACTGCACGTGCCACCCCTTGTGTACCTCGAAGAAGGTGCGCAGCAGGCTCATCAGCTTTGCCTTGTCTCGGTCGTTTTCAAGGCTGGCCGGACTCAGCTTCTGGTTGAGCAGCACCCCGCCGAGGATGGCCGCCGTGGGCAGCTTGCCGATGGAGTTGAACACCGCCGTCGGGCCGAGACGATCCGAACCCGACGAGGGGCTGGCCCCTTCCGCTAGCGGCGTGCGGGCGTGGCGTCCATCCGGGGTAGCCATGGTGGCGGCACCGAAGGGCACGTTGGCGGAGATGGAGGAGGTGCCGGCATAGTAAGTGCCGCCGATGGGGCCACGGCCGAAGCGGGTGTTGTGCAACCCTTTGAGCTCGTCGATGTAGCTCTGGTAAGCCTGCACCAGCAGCAGGTCAACCTCGTCCAGATCGTTGCCATATTTGGGGGCGGCGTTGGTGAGGCGCTGGCGCAACTGCTCCCCCGCCAGCCCGACAAAGTCTTGCTCCAGTGCGGCGGCCAGCTCTTGCTGATCCACTACACCTTGCTCGAACACCAGTTTCTTCAGGGCCGCCAGACTGTTGCCGAGGTTGGCGATCCCCACCTGCAGACCGGAGACCCAGTCATAGACGGCGCCCCCCTCCTTGATGGTCTTGCCGCGCTCGATGCAGTCATCCACCAACGTGCTGCAGAGGATGTCGTGGGCTTGAGCCTCTAGCACGCTGTCGACCACGCAGTCGATCTCGATGGATTTGCGGGTGAAGTAGCGCACCTGCTCGTCCCAGCGGGCCATCACCTCGTCAAAGTTGCCAAAGCTCCCGTCTCGCAGCGACTGGGGCTGGGGCAGGAATACCTTGCCGGTGGTGGCATCGCGGCCACCATCGAGCGCCGCCAGCAGGATGCGGGCGAAGTTGATAAAGCTCATGCCGGTGCAGCGGTAGCCCCACTTGCCGGGCACGGCGGTCTCGATGCAGCCGATGGCGGCGTAGTGATGGGCATCCTCCACGCTTACCCCGAGCTTGATGAACTCGGGGATCACCACCTCGTCGTTGTTGAAGGCGGGCATGCCAAAGCCGCAGCGGATCACCTGAATGCAGGCGTCGAGGAAATCCTCGCTCATCCCGGCGTGGTAGCGCACCGAGAGGTTGGGCTGAGTGGATCGCAGCTGGCCACAGGACTCCAGAATCGCGTAGGAGAGGCCGTTGACAGCGTCATGGGCCGTACCATCGCGCCAGTTCTGGCCGCCGATGGTGACGTTTTGATAGAGCGGGCTGCCGGCGGAGGCCTTGGAGTGGGTGCCGGAGCGGATCTTGTTCACCTCCAGCAACTTGAGCCAGCACCCTTGCAGCAGTTCGATGGCGCGCTCACGCGGCAGGGATTCCGACAGCTCTACTTCGCGGCGATACCAGGGGTAGAGGTACTGATCCATCCGGCCAAACGACACCGAGTGGCCGTTGGATTCGATCTGCAGAATGAGCTGGATAAAGTAGCAGAGTTGCAGCGCCTGCCAGAAGGTCTCGGGGGGCTGGTGGGCGATGTGGGCGCAGTTGAGCGAAATGGTCTGCAGCTCGGCTTGACGATCTTGTCGTGATTCCTGCTGGGCCATTTCGCCAGCCAGGATGGTGTAGCGCCCGATATGATCGCTGACCGCATCCAGGGTGATGGCGACGGCGTGCAGGAACTGCTCGCGCTGCAGGTCGGCCCAATCCGCCAGATCCAGCCGACTGCGCCGCTCGGCCACCTTGGCCTTGAAGCCATCGAGCCCCAGCGTGAGCAGCTCCTCATAGTTGACCGCGAGGTGGGCATCCCCCGAGGTCATGTTGCCCTCAGCCTTGATGATGCCGCTCTCCAGCAGCGCTTTTTGCTCGTCGGTAAAGAGGCCGAAGCAGCGATCCTGCACCGTCTGGCCGCGCCAGAAGGGGGTGAGGGCGTGGATGATCGCCTTGTCGGTTTCGCTGACCGCAAAACCGGCACCGGGGCGGTCTGCCAGCTCGTCGATCTCCTTCTCAATCCAGCTCACCGTGTATTCGGGAAACAGCGGCGCCGCCCGCACCTGACTGGCCTGATTGCCGACGATGAGCTCGTCGTGCTTGATCCAGATGGTGCGTTCCTTGAGGTGATGAGCCAGCGCCAGGGCGCGGCGCACCGGCAGCGGGCGGGCGAGGTTAGCCTGATAGGCCTCGGTGTAGTGGCGGGCACGCTCGGTGCAGACCGGTGGCTGAACGATGTGGATCAGGCTCTCTTTGTGGGTGCGGAGCCGCGGGCTGAGGGTATTGAGGTCGAGCTGGGTCATGATCTTATCCTCTGGTCACAGGGGTCAGCCCCTGACGTTGGGCGTATGCATGGGCAAAGTGGAGTAAATCGGGGTCGTCGAGCGGTGTCTCCGGCGCCTGATAGGGCAGATCCAGCAGGGCATATTTGCCCACGCCTAAGGTGTGGTAGGGGAGGAAGTGGATCTCCTGCACGGTGCCGAGGCTGGCAGCGGTGTCGGTGATGGCTTCGATCGATGCGTGGTCGGCATTGAAGCCGGGAATGAGTGGCATCCGGATCTGCATCGGCACGCCGCGCTCGGCGAGGCGCTTGAGGTTCGCGATGGGCAGCTCCACCTTGCCGCGGGTCCAGTGGAAGAAGCGTTCTTTATCCACGTGTTTGAGATCCGCCAGCACCAGATCCAGTGAGTGGAGGCTTGGCTCAATCTGGTGCCAGGGCACATGCAGGCAGCTCTCGACCGCCGTGTGCAGCCCTTCGGCCTTGCAGCGGGCCAGCAAAGCGGCGGCAAAGTCGGGCTGCATAAAAGGCTCGCCACCGGAGAGGGTGACGCCACCGCCGCTGCGTTCGAAGAAGGGATGATCCCGCAGGATGGTGTCCATCAGGGTGTCCAGCGTTTCATCCCGGCCGCACACCTGCAGCGCTTCGCTGGGGCAGAGGCCGCGCAGCCGTTCCATATCGCCGGCCTTGAGGGCCGAACGGCTGAGCTGGATGCCCTCGCTGTCACGCAAGATTGCCGGACACGCCTGGCTGCATAGCTGGCATCCCTCGATGCACTGGCGCCGGTCTAGTAGTATGTCCGGCTTGGGAGAGCGGCTTTCCGGGTTTTGACACCACAGACAGGCCAGCGAGCACCCCTTGAGAAACACCAGGGTGCGAATGCCGGGGCCGTCGTGAGTTGAATATCGTTGCAGGTCGAAAATCATACCGCCTCCTTTTGTATTTGCATTCTATTTGCTTTCATTCGAAAGTTGATTTGATTTCGATCAAGCTATTTGCAGATATTTTATCGCTAGAATGGCGACATATTGAACATCCCGTTAAGGAGTTAGAGATGGAGCTGTATCTCGATACCGCTGATGTGGCGGCAGTGCGTCGCTGGTCACGGATCCTGCCGTTGGCCGGTGTCACCACCAATCCTTCCATTACCGCCGCCGGGGGATTGCCGCTCTGTGAGCTGCTGCCCACCCTGCGCGACGTGCTGGGGCCCAAGGCGCGCCTGTTTGCCCAGGTGATGGCCAAAACCGAAACCGAGATGGTGCGCGAGGCGTTCGCTCTGCGTGAGCTGGACCCGGATCTGGTGATCAAAATCCCGGTATGCGCAGAGGGGCTGGCTGCCATCAAGAGCCTGACAGCCAATGGGGTGCCGACGCTGGGCACCGCTGTCTATACCCCGCTGCAGGGCTGGCTGGCGGCGGTGGCGGGGGCGGAATATGTCGCGCCCTACGTTAACCGGCTGGATGCCCAGGGGGGCGATGGCATTGCCACCGTGCAGGAGTTGCAACAGCTGCTTGCGCTGCACGCACCGAACAGCAAGGTGCTGGCGGCGTCATTCCGTACCCCGCGCCAAGCGCTCGACTGCCTGCTGGCCGGTTGCCAATCGATCACCTTGCCGCTTGATGTGGCGGAGCAGCTGCTGAACGTGCCGGCGGTGGATGCGGCGCTGGTGAAGTTCGATCAGGATTGGCAGCGCGCTTTCGGTCGCTGATCCCGGTGGCAAGCTGATTGCCGTGATTGAGGGGGGGTGAAGAAGCGCGGGTGATGGGGATTGACCGACTAGACTGGAAAGAGGTGGCCACGTTCGCGGGCCGCCCTGCAGTCTACCGGAGGTATCCCATGAGCGACCATCTGCTACTCCCCCATGGTGAAGATTTGCGTCGTGCGGTGCTTTGGCTCAGCGAGCATCACCAGCACGATCTCGCCGCCATTGAAGAGGCCAGTCTGCGTTTTGATCTCTCACCGCTGGATGAGGAGTTTCTGATCCGGCACTGGCTCGACAACCAGCGCCAATCATGAAGATCCGAGGTGAGGGATTAGAAGAAGTTGGCGAGGTTGATGCCAAACTCTTTGGGGTCGACCGTGTTTTCGATGCTCTCCTGCACCCCTGACTTGGCCAGATCCAGCCACTGTACCTCGAGGTAGTGACGCTGGGTGGCGTGATAGATCACCTTGACCACTGGCTTGAGCGGCTGCTGCTCGTTGCGCTGCATCACGATAGCCAGGCGCTGGTTTGAGAGCTGTACCAGGGTTCCCACCGGATATACCCCCATGCACTTGATGAACTTGGTGACCAGCTCGGCATCAAAGTGCTGATTGATCCCCTTGAGCAGAATGCGGAAGGCCTGGGTTGGCTGCATACCTGCTTTGTAGACCCGATCTGCAGTGATGGCATCATAGACATCGACGATGCCGCTCATCCGGGTATAGAGAGATAGCTGCTCCCCCTTGAGTCGCTGCGGGTAGCCGGAGCCATCGAGCCGCTCGTGGTGGTTGGCGGCCACCTCCAGCATGGTGGGGGTGATGCCAGGGGTATTGCTGAGGATCTCGTAACTGTGCACCACATGCTGACGCATGATGGCGAACTCCTCATCGGTCAGCTTGCCCGGTTTGTGGAGCACCTCGTCCGGGGTCATGATCTTGCCCACGTCGTGCAGCAGGCCACCCAGGGTCAACTCCTTGAGCACGCTGCGCTCAAGCCCCAGATAGCGGCCGAAGTTGGCCAGCAGAATAGCCACGTTCATGGAGTGCTCCATCAGGTAGGCATCCTTGGCGCGAATACGGGCCAGACAGAGCATGGCATCGCCGTGGGTGAACATGGTGTCCACCATCTCTTCGGCGACTTCGGCCAGCGGGGTGATGTCGATGGGTTCACCCGCTTTGAGGTGGCGAATGAACTTGCCTTGCAGCTCGCGCGCTTCCTGATAAAGGCGGCGGATTTTAAGCTCCCGTCCTTCGCCGTTGGCACTGGCACGGCGCCCTACCTGGGCGCTGTTGGCATTGAGATCGGGGGAGGTAACGGCGTCACTCTCGGCACTGCCCAGCTTGCTGCGGGCCAGATCGATGCGTACCGTAAGCACCCCCTGACGCACCAGATTGGCAATTTGCGCCACGCTGGTCACCAAGCCCATCTGGGCGATCTCCATCCCACCTGTCTGGCTGGCGATAGCAATAACATACATGCCGGGTTTCAGCTGGTTGACGGGAATGACGGGATAGGATGCTTGAGACTTCATGAGGGCTTCCTGAGTCTTATTATTATGAGTATCGTTCGGATGGGTCACACCGGAGAAGTGTAACATCGGATGACCAGTTCGTCATAATTGGCAACCCCTTAACAGTGGCGTTGTCGCCCCCGCCCGATATAATGACGCCCCTTTACTTGTTGGACTCCGAGGTTGTGAATGCGGCTTGATAAATTTCTGTGCGATTGTTCCGATTTGACCCGCTCGCTGGCAGGCAAACTGATCCGTCAGGGTGAGGTCATGGTGGATGGCATTGTGGTCAAGCAGCCCGCCTTTCATATCAATGAGCAGAGCCAGATCGAGTTTGACGGCGTGCTGCTGACACTGGAGCAGCGCAACCGCTATTTCATGCTGTACAAGCCGGAAGGGTATGTCTGCTCCAACGAGGATCCGGATCACCCGACCGTCTTCTTCCTGATGGATGAACCGGCGATGGGCAAGCTGCATGTAGTGGGGCGCCTCGACCTCGACACCACTGGGCTGGTGCTGGTGACCGACGACGGTCAGTGGTCCCACCGCATCACCTCGCCGCGCCATGAGTGTGCCAAGACCTATCACGTCTGGCTGGCCGATCCGGTAAGCCCGGATGCAATCGAGCTGTTCGCCGAAGGGGTCTACCTGCGTAACGAGACCGATAAAACCCGTCCTGCCCAGCTGGAAATTCTCGGCGAGTGCGAGGCCCGCCTGACCATCCACGAAGGCAAGTACCATCAGGTCAAGCGGATGTTTGCCTCCATCGGCAACAAGGTCGTTGGCTTGCATCGCGAGCGGGTGGGCGGTTTGACGCTGGATGACGAGCTGGCCCCTGGTGAATACCGCGAGCTGACCGCTGAGGAGATAGCCCTGTTCTGATCAGGGATGGCGCCGGGTGTCAGTGAGTGCTGAAACCCAGCACCAGCGCCGTGCCCAGGGTGGCAATCAGTGCCCCCGCCCAGGCGGCAACGGATGGCCGCTCCCCCGAGTGCCACCACAACAGCGGCAGCAGCAGTACCGGCGTGGTGGAGGAGAGAATGGCCACCATGCCCACCTCTCCCTGCCGCAGCGCCATCAGGATCAGCGTCATCCCCAGCCCCATCGCCAGAAAACCGTTGGTGGCAATCATGGCGAGGATATGTCGATTGACCGGTTTGAGCGGCATGGCCAGCGGCAAGCGCCCCAGCCGCAGGACGCAGTGGGCCAGCAGGGCACTGCCCATCCGGATACCCGATGCACTCACCGCATCCACCTCACCACTCATCATCACTGGCTTGGCGATGATGGCTCCCACGCTTTGACACAGTGCCGCCGTCAGGCCAAGGCCAATCCCCAGCGCCAGATTGCCACGGATCTGCTCCCACTCGTTGCTGCTACTGCGTCTGCCAAACAGGATCGCCAGCATTACGCCAGCAAAGACCAGCATGGCCCCCAGCAGTCGCCAGCCTGTCAGCTGTTCATTAAAGAGCCAGAGCCCAAGCAGGGCGGAAAACAGCGCATGGCAGGAGAAGAGCAGGGCACTGCGTCTTGGCCCCAGCCGGTTCATGCAGGCAAACAACGCGGTATCGCCCACGAAGATGCCGACCAGCCCCGAGATGGCGAGTAGGGGCAGGGCGCTTGCGGTGAGGGTTTGCCAGCCACCGGTGAGCAGACTCATGGTGCCGAGCATCAGGCTGACCAGAAACATGCGCCAGCGGCTGTAGGCAAATGCGCCGAGATGACGGGCCGGTTTGACCGAAATTAGCGCTGCAACTGCCCATAAACTGGCCGACGCCAGGGCCAGCCACTCATAACCCATAAAAACTCCTGAAAAAATTAACCCGAAAGACTCCATCTCCCGGGCAAGCCCGATACAATACGGGGCGTTTTCGGGGATAACAAGAGCGGCATCAGGCATTCATCAGGCGCGCCGTCGGCCTTCCCCTCCTGCAGTGGTTTTATTCGAGGTTTTGTCATGAGGTATGGTTTCTTCCCCAAGCTGGCGCAACGCTGGCTCTCCCCGCTATTGCTTGCCGCGCTGGCTGGGCCCCTGGCCCATGCCACCACCGTTGAGCAGCAGCCTCTGCTTGCCGATCGGCAAACCCTGGTAAAGGGCAACGGTGCCGAGCCGGAGTCGCTGGATCCTGCGCTGGTGCGCTCCGGTTTTCCGGGGGAGGCGGTACTGGTCGATCTGTTTGAAGGGCTGGTCAGTGATGATGGGCAGGGGAATATCGTTCCTGCTCAGGCCCAGCGCTGGGAGGTGAGTGACGATGGGCTGGAGTGGCGATTCTTCCTGCGCCCTCAACTGAAATGGTCCAATGGCGAGCCGCTGGTGGCCGCTGATTTCGTCTATGCCTGGCGCCGTCTGCTCGATCCGGCCATCAACTCCCCTTCTGCCGGATTGCTGCTGGCGACGGGGATCAACAATGCGCAATCCATCTATGCCGGTGCGCTGGAGCTCGGCAATCTGGGCATTGAAGCGCAAAGCGATCAGATCCTAAAAATCACCCTGGAGCGGCCGGCTCCCTATTTCCTGCAGCTCATCAGTCAGCGCCCCTTTGTGCCGGTCAATCAGAAGGCGATAGCTAAATTTGGCAAACAGTGGACCGAGCCCGGCAAGCTGGTGAGCAATGGTGCTTACCGGCTGACAAGTTGGACGCCAAACGAGCGGATAGAAGCCGAGCGCAATATCCACTACTGGGATGACCTTCACACCCGTATCCGACGGGTTACCTATCTGCCGATCACTTCGCAACATGCCGAACGGCTGCGCTATGAGGCTGGTGAAATACAGCTCACCAACAAGGTCTCCCTCGGCTATTACCAGAAGATGAAGCGCGAATCTCCGGAGCGGCTCTGGGGCTTGCCGCTGTTTGGCACCTATCTCTATGCGTTCAATCTGAAGCGCCCCGAACTGCAGGATGTGCGGGTGCGTCAGGCGCTCTCCATGGCGGTTGATCGACAGCAGCTCATTGGATCGGTGAGCGGGCAGGATGAACAGGCGGCATGGTCGCTGTTGCCGGAGATGCCGGGTTACCCCCGGGTGATATTGCCTGTGGCGCTTGAGGATATGCCAACCCGCCAGGCCAAAGCGGCAGCGCTGCTGTCAGCGGCCGGGTATAACAGTGCCAATCCACTCAAGCTGAGCATTACCTACAACAGCGCAGAAACCCACAAGCAGATGGCGATGGCCATTGCCGCCATGTGGCAGAAGCTGGGGGTACAGGTCACTCTCAACAGTCTGGAGTGGGGCGCCTATCAGGTGGCCAAGGATAGCGGTGATTTTCAGGTGGCCAGAAGCTTCCTGTTTGGCGATTACGTGGAGCCGTCAGCCATGCTGGGCAGCTTCCGTTGTCAGGATCTGCGCAACGAGAGCGGCTACTGCAATCCCGATTTTGATCTGTTGCTGGAGCAGGCAGCCAATACGCTGGACAGCGCGAGTCGGGTTGAACTCTACCGACATGCCGAACAGTTGCTGCTTGAGGAGGCGCCGATCCTCCCCGTGTATCATTACAATCAGATGAGACTGGTCGATCCCGCGCTGCGAGGGCTGCCCAGCCAGAATTTGAAAGGGACGATTGCCACCAAGGATCTCTATTTCAGCCCGCAGTGAGGTGCATTTCATGAAACTTGCCATCATTTCCGACATCCACGGCAGCATCATTGCGCTGGAACGGGTGCTGACCCAACTTGAGCCCTGGCAGCCGGACCACTATCTGCTGCTCGGCGATCTGCTCAACCATGGCCCGCGCAATCCTCTGCCGGAGGGATATAACCCTGCCGCCGTGGCTGATCGGCTCAACGAGCTGGCACCGCAGATCATCGCGGTGCGGGGCAATTGTGATTCCGAAGTGGATCAGATGCTGTTGCGCTTTCCCATCACAGCCCCCTACAACCAGTTGCTGGTCGATGAGCGGCGCTGGTTTGTCAGCCATGGCCATCTTTATCGCCCGGACGAGGTACAGCTACCGCCGGGTAGTCTGTTCCTGAGCGGCCACACCCATGTGCCTGTGCTGGAGTGGCAGGGGGAACGGATCTTGATGAACCCGGGATCGATTTGTTTCCCGCGCGGCGAGTTGCCTGCCAGTTACGGGAGCTATGAGGGCGGGGTACTGCGCGTCAATGCGTGTGAGGACGGGCGAGAGTTGTTGCGACTGGTGCTTTAAAACGGACAGTAAAAATGCAAGGCCTGATAAGAGATGTCAGGCCTTGATACCGTAGGAGCGGGTGCCAGAGCGAGTGTTGCCCTTGGCGTCATAGGTCAGGCTGTTGCGATCGCGCAGCTGACTCAGAAAGGTTGCCAGACGACGGTTTGATACGATGCTCAATTCAAGCAAGCGACCGTTGATATCATTTTGTGCCTGGCAAGCATCCAGTTTTGCACGAAGCTGCGCCATCTCGTCGGGATAGGCTGCCAGCTGCAGTGCCAGTTCCGGTATCTCTGCCAGTGTCTTGTCCAGAGTTTCTATCGCAGCAAGCATCTGCTGTTTGCGCTCGGTCAGTGCGGGCAGGGCCAGTGCCTGATGCTGTTCGAGCAAGCTGAACTCCTCTTCCAGAATGCCTTGCATCTGGCTGAGGTAATCATCTTGGGTGTGCAGTAACGAAGGTAAGTCCATCATCCCAGAACTTTGTCCAGATTGGCCTCAAAACTGAACATCTTCTTGGCCACAGCGTCGCTGTTAACCTGATATTCGCCACTCGCGACGGCTTTTTTCAGCCGTTCGACCTTGCTCTCATTGCCGGTCGAGGCGGTATTGAGGTTTTGTTGCATCTTTTGCAATTGTTGCGCCTCACTGGTCAAGGAGACGGAGTCCAGCTTGACAGTAGCCGCTTTGTTTTCGGGCGATGAGGTGACTGACTTGCTGCCTGTCCCCTGGCTATTAGCGGTATTTTGCAACCGATTATTCGCCAAGTTGTTGATATTGTTGATGGCCATTTTAGTTACCTTCGTCTGCTTTAAGGTTTGCTTACCTGTTTATCGGTGCGGCAGATCAAAACTTTAGAAAAAAGTTGTCAAGGATCCGGATTTAAAAAGTGACCGATACGGCACCTACCGCACTGACTTTACCCTCAACGGTTTTGCCGGAGCGAATATTGACGAGTTTGATGATCTCTCCGAAGCTGCCATCTTGCAAGGCTCGGGCCATGGTTTTGATCTGGAAGTTGCTATTTTCTGCCGTCAGGGTGACCTGATCCCCTTTGCACACGACACAAACCTGGCTCAAACGGATGGGTTGCCCCGGTTTTAGCTCCCGCTTGCTGCGTACTCCGATAAGAGGGGCGGTGTCAGTCAGGTAGTCGCCGCGGATGAGGGTCTGATCTTGATAGGCCAACACCAGCTGGCTTTCACTCAGCAGGTCCCCCTTGGCGATGGGGTTGGTCACAGTGACATAGGGCTTTTGAATGCTGACCCGCACCGGGAGATAGACGTCCCAGGGCCTCTCTGCCTCACATTTAAGGTAAACTGTTGTATTACGGCGAATTTCCATTTTTGCTGGTAAGCTGATAGTGAGCAGATCTTCGCAGCGGGTCAGTGGGAGCCGTTCATCCAGCGTGGCAGAGGTGACCTCAGCTCTGGCATCCAACGGAATATCCAGCTGGCTGTAAACGAACTCTTGTGCCTTTTCTTGCAGATAAGTAGTGACGTCCGAGGCGTAGCTGGAAGATATGCTGCCAAAAAAGAGGCTGATGAGTAAAAGTCGGTTAATCATTTTCGCTCGTTGGTCGATAAGTTGTTCACGCATATCACCATATTTAACTATGATTGCTTCAGAATCTGTTCGTTGTCACATCGATAGTCTGACGCAATCCATCACGCATGCATGATTAATGCCAAGCGTTTTTAGGGAGTGTTTATGGCCAGTATCCTGGACTCGGTCAACCAACGTACCCAGCTAGTGGGGCAAAACCGGCTGGAGTTGTTGTTGTTTCGTCTCAATGGACGTCAAAGATTTGGCATCAACGTATTCAAAGTGCGTGAAGTGTTGCAGTGTCCCCCCTTGACCGTGATGCCCAAATTGAACTCCTGCATTCGCGGAGTGGCTCATATTCGTGGCCAGACTATCTCGGTCATCGACCTCAGCATGGCGGTTGGTAAACGCCCGATTGATGATCTGAGTAAATGCTTCATTATCATCTCCGAGTACAACCGCTCTATTCAGGGTTTTCTGGTGCATTCGGTCGAGCGCATCATCAATATGAACTGGGAATCCATCCTGCCTCCGCCTAAAGGTGCGGGTCGCATCAACTACATGACAGCCGTGACTGAAGTCGATGGCGAGTTGGTCGAAATCCTTGATGTTGAGCGGATATTGAACGAAATTTCGCCGGTTGCAACGGATGTGAGTGAGGAGCTGGTCCAGGCCAGTGTCGACCATCCGACTCTGGGGCGTCCTGTTCTTGTTGCGGATGACTCCTCAGTGGCACGCAAACAGGTACAACGTGCGCTTGAGGCTATCGGTGTCGAGTGCGTGTTGGCAAAAGATGGCCGCGAAGCATTGAACATGCTGCTGGAAATGACCAAAAATGGTCCTATCAAGGATCAGGTTGCGCTGGTTATTTCGGATATCGAAATGCCGGAAATGGATGGCTATACCTTCACTGCCGAGATCCGGAATAATCCCAATCTCAAGGATTTGCATGTTATTCTGCATACCTCGCTCAGTGGAGTATTCAACCAGGCAATGGTGCAGAAAGTTGGTGCGAACAATTTTATCGCCAAGTTCCAGCCTGATGAATTGGCCAAGGCCGTACAAAACGCACTCTAATAAAGAAGAACAGCTGCATGAAGACACTTTCGGACGACTTATACAAACAGTTCAGCAACTTTCTGGCGGTACAGAGCGGAATTGTGCTGGGGGATAACAAACAGTATCTGGTGAAGAGCCGTCTTTCACCTTTGATGGCTCAGTTTGGCATCGAGAGTCTGTCTGATCTGGTTACCCGTGCAATGAGTGTGCGAGAGCGTGACCTGAAAATGGCCGTGGTGGATGCCATGACGACCAACGAGACCCTCTGGTTTCGTGATACCTATCCGTTTCAGCTTCTTACCGACAAGATTTTCCCCGAGTTGGGGAAAAGTGGCCGCCCCATCAAGATCTGGTCGGCTGCATCCTCGTCAGGTCAGGAGCCCTATTCCATTGCCATGACGGCACTGGAGCAGCAGATGAAAAAGCCGGGGACCTTGCCTGGTGGCGTGCAGATTGTCGGGACGGATATTTCGACGACCATGCTCAATCAGTGTAAGGAAGGCGTTTACGATAGCCTTGCTCTGGCCCGCGGTTTGTCACCGGAGCGCAAGAAGATGTTTTTTGAGCCTTACGGTGACAACAAGATGCGGGTTGCCGAGCGAGTCAGAAAATTGACCACCTTCCGGCCACTCAACTTGCTGGAGAGTTATAGTTTGCTCGGCAAGTTTGACATTATCTTTTGCCGTAACGTGCTCATCTATTTTGCGCCGGAAGTGAAGTCGAAGATCCTCAACCAGTTTGCAGCCAGTCTCAATCCCGGTGGATATCTGATGCTGGGAGCGTCGGAGTCACTGGCCGGGTTGACCGATCGGTTTGAGATGATCCGCTGCAATCCGGGGATTGTCTACAAGGTCAAATAGGCCTGATGGCCATGATATTCGAGGTTTTACCGGATATAACCAGTTCATGTAAAGAGGGAAGCAGCGAGCTTCCCTCTTTCTTTATCTACAGCTCAGTCTTTCTATTTACCTACCATATCTCGCCATCGCAAAAGTGGTTGAAGCCTTAAGGTGGCCAAATGATGCCGTCTGACTCAATGCGCGAGATGCTCCTGCCGTTTTCGGTCTGAAATGTGCTCATACCCAAACCATCGAACTGAGAGATTTGCTTATGGCACACCTCTTGCAAACAAAATATACCAAGCAGGAGGTGTGCTATGGCTCTTTCATTTGACAAGGCATTCGGTGTGCATCAACACACCATAAGCGTTCGCGCCAAGCGTGCAGAGGTGCTTTCCAGCAATATTGCCAACGCAGATACCCCGGGCTTCAAAGCCAGGGATATCAATTTTGCTCAGGCATTGCAGGAGGCCCAGTCGCATCAGGGGTTTGGTTTGGCAACGACCAGCGAAAAGCACTTTGCCTTGAATATGGACGCTCCGGGTACCGTGCAATATCGCAACCCGCTGCAACCGGATACCGGTGACGGCAATACAGTCGATGTGCAGCAGGAGCGCAGCGAATTTCTGCGCAATAGCCTCGAGTATCAAACCTCCCTTGAATTTATGAATAGCAAGATCAGTGGCCTGCTCAAGGCCCTGAAAGGAGAGCAGTGATGAGTTTGTTCAAGGTCTTTGACATAGCAGGCTCGGCTATGAGTGCACAGTCAGTGCGCCTCAACACAGTTGCCAGCAACATGGCCAACGCGGACAGCGTCAGCTCCAGTGTGGAAAATACTTACCACGCCAGGCGGCCAGTCTTTGCCGCCCAGCTCGATCAGGCGATGTCTGACAAGCAGGGCTCGGTCGGGGTTGAGGTGAAGGGGATTGTCGAGAGCAAAGCGCCACTGCTCAAGGAGTACAACCCCAACCACCCGATAGCGGACAAAGACGGTTTTATCTTCAAGCCAAACGTCAACATGGTTGAAGAGATGGCCGACATGATCAACGCCTCGCGCAGCTACCAGACCAACGTACAGGTTGCTGATTCGGCCAAGAAGATGCTGCAGCAGACGCTCCAGCTTGGCAAGTCCTGATAGGAGGGATGCAGCATGGTCGATACAACCAATAATGTGAACGGCATCAGCCGTACCACGACCCAGACGACAGGCAGCACAACGGCGCCGAAGAAAGAGCTGGATCAGGCTTCATTTATGAAGCTGCTAACAATGCAATTATCGTATCAAGACCCCTTCAAGCCTGTCGACAATGCCCAGATGCTTTCCCAAATGGCGTCCATGTCAACTTCGGAGGGGATCAGTAGTTTGTCTACCCAGATGGGGAAACTCAATGACCAGATGATTTCCAGTCAAGCCCTGCAAGCATCCTCTTTGGTAGGTCAAAATGTGCTACTGCCAAGCAATATAAGCTATTTAGACAAAGAGGGGCCACTATCAGCAGTCGTAGCGGTTGGTACTACTAATAAATATGCGAATATCAAAATCACTATCGAAGACGAAAAAGGACAAGTTATCAAAGAGTTTCCTCTGGAAGGAGAGCAAAAAGGTAACGTTGAAGTTGCTTGGGATGGTACAGACAAGGCTGGTAACCGAGTTTCTGCAGGCAAGTATGTCGTCAAAGCTAGCGGTACTCTTGATGGCAAGTCGGAAAATATTGCTTCATACGCTTATGCAAAAGTGGATAGCGTTGCCTTGGGCAATGCAACTAACCCGACTCGCCTCAACTTGAGAGGGCTGGGGAGCGAATATCTGAACAATATTCTGCAAATTTCAGGCACCAATTCAAATCCGACGGTTGCTCCGTCAAAAACCACGTCGACAGCATCGATCTAAGGAGCTGGATATGTCATTTAACAATGCCTTGAGCGGTGTCAACGCGGCACAAAAAGACTTGAACGTCACCGCCAACAACATTGCCAACGTTAACACCATGGGCTTTAAAGAGTCCCGTGCCGAGTTTGCGGATGTCTACGCCAACTCCATCTTTGTCAATGCCAAGACCCAGGTCGGTAATGGTGTGGCGACTGGCGCGGTTGCCCAGCAGTTCCACCAGGGGGCGCTGCAATTTACCAATAACGCACTGGACTTGGCGATTCAGGGGAATGGCTTCTTTGTGACCTCCGATGGATTGACCAACCTGGATCGCACCTATACCCGTGCCGGCGCCTTCAAGCTCAATGAAAACAGCTATATGGTCAATAATCAGGGCCATTACCTGCAAGGCTATGAGATTAATCCTGATGGTACGCCCAAGGCAGTCAGTATTAATGCGACCAAGCCTATTCAAATACCTGATAGGGCTGGTGAGCCTAAAATGACTTCATTGGTGGAGGCAAGTTTTAACTTGAGTATTGATAGTAAAACAAAGCCTACTTTGCCCGCTAATTTTGATCGTACTAACTCGTCAACATATGCTCATTCAACATCTGTGACTATTTATGATTCGCTTGGTGCTCCCCATACAATCACGAAGTATTTTGTCCGCCATGAAGATCCGGCCAATGCGGGGCAGCCTCTGAACCCGGGAACTTGGAGTATGTTCATGTATGAAGGGGACAAGCCTATAAATATTAATGGTGGTACGGCGAGTCCAGGAGCAGGTATTCCCACTGGTCTGCAGATGACATTTACTCCTTCGGGTAAGCTGGATACAACAATACCGGTTGCACCTATCAAGACTGTTGCGTTGGGCAATGGCGCTGGTGGTGCAGGGATTATCAACAATGGTGCAGATCCGACCCAGACGTTGGAAATTCGTCTTGGGACTGTTACCCAATACAACTCACCTTTTGAAGTCAACAAATTGACTCAGGATGGTGCGACAGTAGGCCGTCTAACAAAGGTTGAAATTACGCCGGACGGTGTTGTGTCTGCCACGTACAGTAATGCTACGACGTTAAAAGTGGCTATGGTTGCGCTGGCCAAGTTTGCGAACTCGCAAGGATTGACTCAGGTTGGTGATACATCCTGGCGGCAGTCCCTGCTCTCAGGGGATGCATTGCCTGGTACTCCTAATTCAGGTACGTTTGGTAGCATAAAATCTTCAGCGCTGGAGCAGTCCAACGTGGATTTGACCTCGGAGCTAGTGGACTTGATCACTGCCCAGCGTAACTTCCAGGCCAACTCCCGTTCTCTGGAGGTCAACAGTTCGCTGCAGCAGACCATCCTGCAGATCCGTTAATCGCGCAATAAACGATAATGAGAGGGGGCTTGGCCCCCTCTCTGTTTCTGTCGCATTCCCATCCTCCTTATCCCCCCATATTTCTGCTGTTGGCACTCTAATTGCATTTCTCCTGTCAGAGTCATCTGTTTGACGGAGAATTCCATGGATCACCTGCTTTATATCGCCATGTCCGGGGCCAAAGAGACCATGAACAGCCTGGCTGTTCGGGGCAACAACCTCGCCAATGCCAATACCACCGGCTTCAAGTCCGATTTCGAGCAGGCCAGAAGCATGCAGGCGTTCGGAGAGGGCTTGCCAAGCCGGGTCTTTGCCATGGCTGAGCGCCCGGGTCAGAACCTGCAGCATGGCATGCTGATGACCACCGGACGGGATCTGGACGTGGCGGTGGATGGTCCGGGCTGGATTGCCGTGCAGGATCCCAAGGGCGGTGAAGCCTATACCCGCATGGGGAATTTGCAGGTCAATGCGACCGGCAACTTGCAGACCTCGACCGGTCTGAATGTGGTGGATGACGGCGGTCAGCCAATCGTGTTGCCGATGCCGATGGAGAAACTCGAGATCAATCGGGATGGCACCATCAGCGGTCGACCGGAAGGGGCAGCCGCCAACTTGCCGGAAGATTTTCAGCGGATCAAGCTGGTCAACCCGGCCGCCGATGCGGTGGAGAAGGGGCAAGATGGTCTGTTTCGCCGCAAAGATGGCCAGAATGAACCCGCCTCTGCCAACGTTGGCCTGATTGCCGGCTCCCTTGAGGGGAGCAACGTCAATGTGGTGGATGAGATGACCAACCTGATCCGGCTGCAACGCCAGTTCGAAACCCAGGTCAAAATCATGAAGACGGCCGAAGAGAATGATGAAGCTCAAACCCAACTGCTGCGAATCAGCTAATCAAGGAGTTACCTATGAATCCCGCACTCTGGATCAGCAAGACCGGGTTGGATGCACAGCAGACCAATATCTCGGTCACCTCGAACAACCTGGCGAACGCCAGCACCGTGGGCTTTAAAAAGTCACGGGCCATCTTTGAAGATCTGCTGTATCAAAACATCAACCAGCCCGGTGGCCGCTCCTCTGCCGATACCGAGCTCCCCTCCGGCCTGATGCTGGGGGCGGGTGCCAAGGTGGTGGCGACCCAGAAAAACCACAGCCAGGGTAACGTACAAACCACCGACAACTCGCTGGATTTGATGATCAGTGGTCGTGGCTACTTTGAAATTCAGCTGCCGGATGGCAGTGCGGCCTATACCCGTAACGGTCAGTTCACCCTCAACGATGAAGGGACCATAGTGACCCCGGGTAATGGCTACCCGCTGCAACCGGAAATCCAGATCCCGGAAAATGCCCAGAGCGTTACGGTGGGTGAAGATGGCCAGGTCTCGGTGCAGCTCAAGGGCGATGGCGCTTCTCAGGTCGTCGGTCAGATCAACATCTCCGACTTCGTCAACGCCAGCGGCTTGCAGCCGATGGGGGAGAACATGTTCGTCGAGACCCAATCCAGTGGTGCTGCCGCCCAGGGGACTGCCGGTGCCGATGGCTTGGGGGTGATCAAGCAGGGGATGCTGGAGACTTCCAACGTCAATGTGACCGAAGAACTGGTGAATCTCATTCAGGCTCAGCGGGTCTACGAGATGAACTCCAAGGTGCTCTCCGCCGTGGACGGCATGATGTCCTTCCTGATCCAGCGTACCTAATTAGGAGGTGCATGATGAAAGCCGTATGGATGCTGGGATTGTTGGTGCTGGGAGGGTGTAGCAGCACTCCCAATACGCCCAAGCCTGATGATCCCGAGTTTTCCCCCGTCTACGGGGAGTCGGAGCCGGTGTCGGTGCGGCCGACAGGGGCGATTTTCCAGCCGGATCAGGTCAATGGCATCTATTCGGATATCAAGGCGCACAAGGTAGGCGACATCATCACCATCGAGTTGTCGGAATCGACCTCTGCCTCGAAAAAGGCCAATACCCAGAGTGGCAAGAATAACAAGTTCAATCTGGACCCGGTCAAGTTGGGTGGCGTGCCCGTGACCGCCAGCCCCTATGATCTCTCAGCCTCCATTGCTCAAGACAGCGCGTTCAAGGGCCAGGCCAAGGCGGATCAGAGCAACAGCTTGCAGGGCAATATTTCGGTCAGCGTGGCCAAGGTGTTGCCCAACGGTAATCTGGTGGTGCGCGGCGAGAAGTGGATCATGCTCAACAATGGCAATGAATATATCCGGATCACCGGCCTTATTCGCCCGGAGGACGTGACGTCTGATAACAGCGTTTCGTCCCAGAAAGTGGCCAATGCCCGCATTTACTACGGTGGTACCGGCGATCTGGCCAATAGCCAGGAGCAAGGGTGGCTTACCAGCTTTTTCAATGGTCCCTGGTGGCCGCTCTAGGAGATGTTATGAAGTCACTCCGTCTTGTCACTCTGCTCTGCTGTCTGCTGCCCTTGGGCGTGGCCAATGCGGCCCGGATCAAGGACATCAGCTCGGTTGAAGGGGTGCGTAACAACCAGCTGATTGGTTACGGTCTGGTGGTGGGGTTGCCCGGCACTGGCGAGAAGAACAACGCCTTCACCGAGCAGACCTTCCGCACCATGCTCAACAACTTTGGCATCAAGGTGCCGGATAACATCAAGCCCAAGATCAAGGATGTGGCACCGGTGGCGATCCATGCCGACCTGCCCCCCTTCTCCAAGCCGGGCCAGACCATCGATGTAACGGTGTCGGCCATTGGCGAGGCCAAGAGCCTGCGGGGCGGTACTCTGCTGCAGAGCTTCCTGAAAGGGCTCGATGGCCGGGTTTATGCGGTCGCCCAGGGCAGTCTGGTGGTTGGTGGTCTGGGGGCCGAGGGGGCTGATGGTTCCAAGGTTGTGATCAATACCCCGACCGTCGGGCGGATTGCCAACGGTGCGACCGTGGAGCGGGAGGTGCCCAACTCCTTCAGTCAGGGGGACACCATCACCTTCAACCTTAACCGACCCGACTTTACTACAGCGCGCCGTCTGGCCGATGTGGTCAACGATCTGGTGGGGCCCAATACCGCTCAGGCGCTCGATGCCACCTCGGTCAAGGTCTATGCCCCGCGGGATCCGGGTCAGCGGGTCTCATATCTCGCGACCATCGAGAATCTGGAGGTGGATCCGGCCAACGAGGCGGCCAAGATCATCGTCAACTCCCGCACCGGCACCATAGTGATCGGCAGTCAAGTCAAGCTCAAACCGGCGGCCATCAGCCATGGCGGGTTGACGGTGACCATCGCCGAAAACCAGCAGGTCTCCCAGCCCAACCCGTTGGCGGGAGGAGAGACGACGGTGACCAACAACTCGACCATCAATGTCCAGCAGGAGCCGGGGCGGATGTTCAAGTTTGATACCGGTGCGACGCTGGATGATCTGGTCCGGGCGGTCAATCAGGTTGGGGTCGCCCCGGGTGATTTGATGGCCATCCTTGAGGCGCTGCAGCAGGCAGGCGCCATCGAGGGGCAACTGGTCATACTGTAACAAGCGGCAAGTGGTTGCCACGGGTGGCAATGAGGTAAGCAAAATGGCGGAGTTTGACAGCAACAGCGGCATGAATCTCGGGATGGTACAGGACATCAAGAACCTGGACCGTCTGCGCCAGATGAGCCAAAGCAAAGAGGGGCAGGCCGAAGCGCTCAAGAGTGCGTCACGCCAGTTCGAGTCAATCTTTACCCAGATGCTGTTTCAGAGCATGCGTCAGGCCAACGGGGTGTTGACTCAGGACAACCCGATGAACAGCAGCTATACCCAGTTCTATGAAGGGATGCTTGATGAGCAGCGGGTTGCCGACATGTCCAGCAAGGGGGGACTGGGATTGGCTGACATGGTGGCCAAGCAGCTCTCTCCCGAGACCTTTACCCATCAGGATGGGCGAGTGCTCAAGATGCCGCAGCGCACCGAACGGACCTACAAACCCTATCAGCCACCCACGGCCGCTGCCGATGATTTGATCGCGGCATCAAAAGTTGGCAAAGATTTTGCTGAAAAAGAGATGACCGAGGGGGTCAAGGAGAGCCACGCACTCACTATGCCCCGTCGACCGCACCGCAGCATTCCGCCCATGGGGCGTATGGCCAGCGAAGAGGGCAGTGCCACCGGTAGTGGGGGCAAAGAGTTCGATACACCGGAAGAGTTCGTTAATCGCCTGATGCCGCTGGCCAAGAAAGCGGCCGACAAGTTGGGGTTAAGCCCGGCGGTACTGGTCGCTCAGGCGGCACTGGAGAGCGGTTGGGGCAAGCGGGTGATCAAGGATAGTGAGGGGCAGGTGACCCATAACCTGTTTGGCATCAAGGCCGATCCGCGCTGGGAAGGGCCCAAGGCGGTGGTCAGCACGCTCGAGTATGAGCAAGGCGTTGCCTCCCGCCAGAAAGCGGCATTTCGCTCCTATGAGTCGTTTGAAGAGAGCTTCAACGACTATGTGGACTTCCTCACTTCCGGCTCTCGCTACAAGGGAGCCCTGGCGAAGGTGGATAGTCCCGATCGCTACTTTGAGGCGCTGCAACAGGCGGGTTATGCCACCGACCCGCACTACGCCAGAAAATTGAAACAGGTATTGCGCAGTGACGCCATTGCCCAATACAACGAGATGGAGCTGTAACGTATGGCAAGCGACCTGCTTGGGATTGGTTCATCGGGCGTGCTGGCACAGCAACGCCTGCTGCAGACCACCAGTAACAACATAGTGAACGTCAATAGCCAGGGCTATGTGCGTGAGCGTACGCTGGTGTATACCAATACCATCGGTCTGGGGACCGGTGACATCAAGACCCAGCGGGTAATCAACGACTATATGCAGGGGGAGGTGCGCCGTGATACCTCTGCCTATCATGCCTCCCTGACCCATTATGAACAGTTGGCTGGCGTTGACAGCTTGCTGGGGAATACCAGCAACAGCGTGGGGGCGGCCATCACCTCCTACTTCAAGTCATTTCACTCAGCCAATGAATCGCCTGCCGAGATCGGTGGGCGCAAGGTGGTGATGACGGAGTTGAGTGGCATGGTCAACCGTTTTCATACCCTTTCGGCGCAGCTCGACAAGCAGAGCGATACCCTCAACACCCGTATTGAAGATGAAACCAAGCAGGTCAACAGCCTGCTCACCAGCATCAATGATCTTAATCAGGCCATCATCCGCACCCAGGGGTCACCCGAAGAGAACCTGATGCTGTTTGATCAGCGGGATGAGGCGATCCGCCAGCTGTCGGAGAAGATGGATATTCGCACCGTAGCCCAACCCAACGGCAGCATGCTGGTCAATATGAGCACTGGCCATTCGTTGATCCTTGATGGGGGCGTCGCCCAGTTCAAGGTGATTGCAGGAGATCCTGACTCCCGGGATCAGGAGCTGCAGCTGACCCTGGGGGCGAACAAGGCAACCATCGATCACGATACGTTTGGTGGTGCCATGGGGGGGCTGTTCAAGGCGCGTACCGACCTTGAGCCTACCAAGCGCGAACTGGGGCAGCTGGCCGTGGCGATGGCCGATGCGATGAACCAGCAGAACCGCCTCGGGATGGATCTGGATAACGAGATTGGCGGCGATATCTTCACCCTTCCTACCAGCAAGGGCTTACCCTACGGCAATAACACCGGGACGGTCGGGGCGAATGTCAGCTTCGTACCGGGCAAGGGGACATCAGTGACCCCGTTTGATTACGAAGTGCAATTTAGCAGCGCTACCGGTTATGAGGTGTTCTCGCTCGACAAGTCTGGCAATCGTACCTCTGTGAGCACGGGGACCATGCCGCCAGCGACCTTTGAGCTGCCCGGGCACGGGATCTCGATCGATCTTACCGGCACGTCGGCTGCGGGTGACAGACTGTTGCTGCAACCGACCAAAAGTGCGGCCGCCGGTCTGGGTCAGCTGATCACCCGACCGGAAGATTTGGCCCTGGCCTCTCCGCTTAAAGCGGAAAAGACCACCAATAATGGCGGCGGGGCAGATATCAAACTGGGTGGCGTATTCAATACAGGTGCAGGGTCAGGTTTTGGTACCAATAGTCTGAGCCCGACAGCGCCTCAGGTCGTCAAGATTGACGCCAACGGTAACTATCAGGTGTTTCAAGCCGATGGCACTACCCTGATTGGCACTGCCCCTGCGAGCAGCAAAGGGCAAAACCTGATGTCTGCGATCGTCAACCCTTTCCCCGCCGGAGCCGCAGTCTATGCCAACCCGAAACAGGCGCCAGGCTACGAGTTCAGCATCACCGGAACGGTGGATGCCGGTGACAGCTTCAAGCTCAGTTACAACAGCAATGGCTTTGCCGATAACAGCAATGGCCTGGTTCTGGCCGAGCTGCAAAACAAGGATCTGGTGCGCAAGAGCACCAATGGTGGGACGACCAACGACAAGATGACCTTCAATCAGGCCTATTCCGGGCTGGTGATGGAAGTGGGTAACAATACCAGTCAGGCAAAAACGCTGCTCAAGGCCAATGAGTCCAAGCTTATCCAGAGCACCGGCATCTTTGAAAGCGTGTCTGGGGTCAATCTGGAGGAGGAGGCAGCCAATCTGATCCGCTTCCAGCAATCCTATGCGGCATCGGCGCAAATCGTCAGCACGGCCAAAACCATTTTCGATACACTGCTCTCTTCCGTGAGGTAACGTCATGCGCATCACCACCAACATGATCTACGACCGGAATATCTATTCCCTCAACAGTGCCAACGAGCGGTTGAATACTGCCTATCAACAGCTGCAAACCGGCAATAAATTTCAGACTGCCGGCGAAGATCCTGCGGGGATGAGCCAGAAGATGGCACTGACCAAGGAGATTGACCTGTTCAAGCAGTACAGTGTCAATGGCAGCTTGCTGGAAAACAGCCTGGGGCATGAGGAGACGGTATTAACGTCGATTAATAATGCGATGCTTAGTGCCCAGACTCTGATCCAGAAGTCAAATAATGGCGCGATCAGCATGGATGATCGCAAGGCCATAGCCAGCGAGCTGGAAGGGTTGCAGCAGCAGATGTTTGACCTGATGAATAGCAAAAACTCCTCGGGTGAATTTATATTCGGCGGCAATCAGAGCAAGACCCAGCCATATATCAAAGACGCTAACGGAAAATATATTTATCAGGGAGACCCAGGTCAGCGAAATATTCAGGTCTCACCCACAGTACAAATTGCTGCCAATGATTCAGGGCAGGACCTGTTTGAAGTCGTGGCGACCAGAAGAACTGCCAGTGCAACCACTGCAAATATCAAGGTCGGGGTCGGCGATCAGGGTAACTTTGATAATTTCTATAAGTCCAATTATAACTCGGCACTGCCCAGCAACACCTATACCGTATCAACCACCATCGGTCCGCCTGATACCTATGATATCAAGGATGCCGGTGGTACTACCCTGCAAACGGGTAACTACACTGCTGGCACCAAGATCCCCTTCAATGGTCTGGAGTTGACCCTTGATTTGCCTGCAGGTGGTGCGGCTCAGCAGTTTGACCTTAATCCACCGAAGAATGACAACATATTGAATGGTATGTCGGATTTTATTACCGCTTTGCGTGACCCTGCTATTACCGCTGACAACTTTGCGCTGGAAGTAGCCGATGCTACCGTCCATATGAAGAATGCTCGCCTGAATATCGATCATGGATTGGGGGAGTTGGGTGGCAGGATGAACAGTCTCGAGGCAGTCATGGATTCTAACGAGGGGTTGAGTACCCTCAACGCCGAGGCGAGAGCCAAGGTGTCGGAAGCTGATCTCTATGAAGTGATTTCCGCGCTGTCAAAAGAGGATGCGGCATTGAGTGCCTCGCAACTCTCTTTCAGCAAAATAAGCCGTCTGACGTTATTTGACTATATTCGCTAATTAAAGAGGGGCCCTTTGGGGCCTTTTCTTTTGTCCAGACTATGAAAATTGGTTCCGTGTCATCTCCTGCCAATTGTAACAAGCTGTTGCCGTTGCCCATTTAATGGGAGCTGTGGGGTTGACCTCCCTGCGGGATTGGATAATCATGCCGCCCGCACAACAGAGGGTTGTGCGAATTATTTGCAGCATCTCGTTAGGCGAGGCTCCTGTATAAACACAGGCCACTGATCTCACGACGTCCAGAGACGCCCAAGATCAGGACAGTTTTCATCGGATTAAGGTGTAAACCCAAGTGGCTTCCGGCATGCCGGATACGTTATACAGTGCTAAAGCTGGTACGTGGGGATGATGACACGCCGAACGGCGTCATTTCCTGCCTATTACTCGTCAATCAAATTGCTGTTTTCTTGTCGTTGCATCCGGCTATTTCCGGAGGCATTCAGGCTCGCCTGAAATCACATGAGGATATCTGTGATGAAGAAAACACATACCATTCTTAACCGTCACCAACTGCTCGATCTGGCCGCCCTGCAGGGTTGGCTGGAACATAATCTGGATCCGGTTCAGCGCGCCGATCAACTGCTGACCCTGCGTCCGGAAGAGCTCAACTGCATCTTTGATACCCTGCCAATTCCGCAAGGTGCCGAACTGCTCGGCTCACTCTCGGCCGAGAGTGCCGGGCGCCTGTTGCAGCGGTTGCATGGCAGCATCGTCAGCGTGTTGCAGGAGGCCATTCCCCGCCGCGAGATGGTCGCCATCCTGCGCAAACTGGGTCGTCAGGATCGCACCATGTTGCTGGCTCGCTTCCCGACCCAGGCGCAGGCCATGTATTACTCACTGCTGGATTGGCCCACCGAGTCGGTGGGGGCCAACATGCGCCACGAATATCTGGCGGTACGGGAGGAGGACACGGTCGGTCACGCCAAACAGCTGATCCACGATGCCTGGGACAATGCCCAGCTGTTTCGCCATATCTATGTGGTCAACGGGGATGGTCGTCTGCAAGGGAGCCTCTCGCTCAAGACCTTGCTGATCGCCGACCCGCTGGCCAGTGTCGCGACCCTGATGGATCGGGAGACGGTGCGGATCAACGCCCGTGCGGATCAGGAGCTGGCAGCGCGCCTGCTCATCGACCGCGACCTGTCGGTATTGCCGGTCGAGGATCAGGGGCGACTGGTCGGTATTTTCCACGTCGATGATGCGGCGGATATTCTGGAGCTCGAATCCACCGAGGATGCCGAGATGCAGGGAGGATCATCACCGCTCGATACCCCTTACTTGCAGGCGACCCCCTGGCAGCTGTGGCGCAAACGGGTAGGCTGGCTGCTTATCCTGTTTGTGGCGGAAGCCTACACCGGCAGCGTGTTGCGGGCATTCGAGGAGCAGCTGGAAGCAGCCATTGCGCTGGCCTTCTTCATTCCGCTCCTGATTGGTACTGGCGGTAACAGCGGCACCCAGATCACCACCACCATAGTACGAGCCATGGCGGTCGGGGAGGTGAGCCTGCGCAATCTCGGCACCGTGCTGAAAAAGGAGCTCTCCACCGGTCTGCTGATCTCGGGGGCCATTGCTATGGCGGCCTGGGTGCGGGCCTGGAGTCTTGGCGTCGGTCCCCAGATTGGCATGGTGGTGACCTTTACCATCATCGCTATCGTGCTCTGGAGTGCCACAGTCGCGTCCATTATTCCCATGGTGCTGCGCCGTTTTCGCATCGATCCGGCGGTGGTCTCTGCGCCATTCATCGCGACACTGGTGGATGGCACCGGCCTTATCATCTACTTCGAGATGGCCAAGTGGTTGTTGCCCGAGTTGCAGTAACCGGGAGATTGAGATGCAAAAGGCAGCCAGTGGGCTGCCTTTTTCATTTATCTCTCCGGTTTAGCCGAGCTGGAACAACAGTGGCCAGCCCTGCTCCTGACAGTAGCGGTGTTCCTTCTCCAGATTCTGCATCAGGAGACGGTTCTCCTCGCACCAGTCGATCGGCAGGGTCACGACCAGCTGATCCCCTTGCACTGCGACTTTCCACTCAGGCAGCAGGTTGTCCTGACGCTTGTGATGAGCGGCGACTGCGAGGCGCAGGATGCGGATGCAGCGCAGCACCGTCTGCATGTCGTGGTTGGGCAGGGGAGGCAGCTCGGAGAGCTTGAGCCCCTTGCGCTGAAAGCGTACCAGCGCAGCCAGCAGCGCCTGATCGTCCTGGTTGAAGCCGGGCAGGTCGGTGTGTTGCAGGATATAGGCGGAGTGGCGATGGATGCCGCTGTAGTTGATGGCAAGGCCAATTTCGTGCAGCCGCGCCGCCCAGCCGAGGATAGCGCGATAGGGCTCTATCTCCATCTGCCAGGGCTCTTGCAAGGCATCAAACAGGGTCAGCACGCTCTGCTCCACCCGGGCGGCTTGTTTGCGGTCCATCCGGTAGTGGGTGCCGAGCGCCTGTGCGGTACGCTCGCGAATATCGTGGTGCTGCAAGCGCTCCTCGAACTCATACAGCAATCCTTCGCGCAGGGCACCGTCGGAGTAGTCGAGCCGCTCGATGGGCAGCGAAGTAAACAGCCCGAGCAGGATGGCGACCGCAGCGGCAAACACCTCCTGACGCTCCTCGGTAAGCCCGACCAGTTTGAGGTTATCGACTCGCTTGCGCTCAATCATCAGCGCCTTGAGCCGCTCCAGCCCCTCCAGCGTGATGCTGCCGTCAGTCAGCCCTTCGCCTTGCAGTACATCCCGTACCGTACGAATGGAGCCTGAGCTGCCAAGGCAGCTCTGCCAGCCCAGCTTGCGGTACTGGTTGACGATGGGGGCGAGCTGGTGCTGCGCCTCCAGCACGGCATTGGTGAAGTGTTTGTCGCTCAGCTTGCCGCTGGCGAAGAAGCTTTGGGTAAAGCTGACGCAGCCCATCTTGCGACTGGTGAGGGCCTTGTGCTCAAACCCTTCGCCGATGATGAGCTCGGTGCTGCCGCCACCGATATCGATCACCAGTACCTGGCCCTCGATATGCTGGGTATGGGCGACCCCCTGATAGATGAGCCGTGCTTCTTCCTGCCCGCTGATGATCTCGATGGGGTGGTTGAGCACCTTGGCTGCTTCACTCACAAATTCGCGGGCATTGCTGGCACGGCGCAATGTGTAGGTACCTGCGATGCGGATCTGGTCCGGTTTGATATTGGTGAGGCGCTCGGCAAACAGCGACAGGCAGGTGAGACCGCGTTCCATCGCCTCCGGGCTCATGCGTTTCTGCTCATCCATCCCTTCCGCCAGCCGCACCCGCTCCTTGATGCGATCGACGATGCGAAAACGCCCTTCGCTCAGATGGGCGATCACCATATGAAAACTGTTGGAGCCGAGATCCACGGCGGCATAGAGACTATTGTCCATTGTTTGACTCGATACGTTTGAGATAGTCGTAAATCGCCACCTGAGAGCGGATCTTGCGGCGGTTGCCCCGCTTCACATATTCGTTCTGCTGGTCGGCATCAATGACCCGCGCCTTGCAGGTATCACTCAGTTGTAGCTCGAGAATATCCATGATGCGCTGCTTGAGCCGCTCGTCATAAATGGGGGTGCCCACCTCAATACGGCCGTCGATATTACGGCTCATCCAGTCGGCGCTGGAGATATAGAGCTGGGGGTTGCCCTTGTTGTGGAACACCATCACCCGCGGGTGCTCGAGGAAGCGGTCGATGATGCTGATCACCTTGATGTTGTCACTTAGGCCCGGTACGCCCGGACGCAGGGCGCACATGCCACGGATGATCATCTGGATCGGCACCCCGGCCTGACCGGCGGCATAGAGGCGGTTGATGAGATCCTTGTCCACCAGATTGTTGATCTTGAGGATGATACCGCTCGGCTGGCCCGCCTTGGCGTTGGAGAGCTCGTTGTCGATGAGGCGATAGAGCTGACGGCGGCTGTTGATGGGGGAGACCAGCAGGTGGTTGAATTTGTAACGCTTATAGGGGTACTCGATGTATTCAAATACCCCTTCTACTTCGGCGGTAATATCCGGATTGCGGGTCAGCAGCGAGAAGTCGGTGTAGATCTTGGCGGTCTTCTCGTTGAAGTTGCCGGTGCCGATATGGGCGTAGCGCACCGCCTCGCCATTTTCGTGGCGGGTGATGAGGCAGAGCTTGGAGTGGATCTTGAGGCTCGGTACCCCGAACACTACCTTGACCCCGGCATCGGTGAGGATGTTTGCCCAGTCTATGTTGGCCGCTTCGTCGAAACGGGCGCGCAGCTCGACCACCACGGTCACCTTCTTGCCGTTGTTGGCTGCATCGATGAGGGAGTGGATGATGCGCGATTTCTTGGCCACCCGATAAATATTGATGCGAATGGCGCTGACCGCCGGATCGAACGCCGCTTGGCGCACCAGTTCGGTGAAATGGTGGAACTTGTGGTACGGGTAGTAGAGCAGGATATCCTGCTTGGTAATCGCATCGAAGGCGTTGACGAAGCCGTCAAAATCGCGGCAATCGAGGGCCGGCAGCTTGGGGTTCTCCAGATAGTCACGGCCCACGTTGGGGAAGCCGATGAAATCCTTGAAGTTGTGATAGCGTCCACCCGGCATGATGGCGTCGTAGGAGCTGATCTGCAGCTTGAGCTTGAGGAAGCTTATCATGGCAGCGGGCATCTCCCGCTCGTAGACGAAGCGCACCGGCATGGCGGTAAGGCGCTGCTTCAAGCCGTCACTCATCTTGTCCACCAGGCTCAAGTCCAGCTGGTCGGAGAGATCATATTCTGCATCCCGGGTCAGCTTCACCGCATAGGCGGCAATCTCGTCGTAGTCGAAGAAGCCTTTGAAGATCTCGTCGAGGCAGAAGCGGATGACGTTATCCAGAATGATGATCTGCTTCTTGCGGCGGGTCCCTTCCGGCGGCAGCTGGAAGAAGCGGGGCAGGTCGTCGGTCGGCACTTCCACTAGGGCGTACTGGATCACCTGACCGTTCTTCTTCATCTCGATGGCCAGATAGGTGTACTCATCCTTGAGGAATTTGACCGGATTGACCTCCTTGTTGAGCAGGATCGGGATGATGTGACGCAGCACCTTCTCCTTGAAGAAGACCCGCAGCCACTTCTGAATGGCATCGGAGAGCTGGTTCTCGTTGACCAGGAAGATGTTGTGGCGAGCGAGCGCAATCAACAGCTCTTTATAGGTGTTGTCGAACGCTTCACCGAGCGCCATCACTTTTTGCTGGATGGCGCGCAGCAGCACTTTCGCTTCATCGTCGCCACCATGTACTTCATTGATGAGGATGCGACGCTTGACGTCCGATACCCGTACCTTGAAGAACTCATCCTGGTTGGAGGAGAAAATCCCCAGAAAACGAACCCGCTCGATGAGGGGCACCGTCTTGTCCATTGCCTCTTGCAACACCCGTTCATTGAATGAGAGCCAGCTCAGCTCTTTCTCTTCATACTGCTTGTCGGTGCTCATCTTGTGCCTCTGTTTCAGGTCGCGTCTGCGCGGCAGTTATGGCGTTAATATATGACAAATAAATGACAGTATTGTTACTGCTCGCTGAACGCTTCGTCGATGTCGACGACCAGATCGTCGGAGAGGGATTCCAGCGCGGTGATAAGCGTATCCATCGCGAGCCCGTCGGGCAGGGCTACCAGCGCATGGGCATAGAAGAGCGGGGCGCCGGAGTGGGGAGCCGGTTCACAGCCAGTGGTGAGATCGGCCACATTGATCTCGAGCTGACGCAGGATGCTGGCTACTTCATGGACGATGCCGGGGCGGTCGTTGCCGGTCACCGTCATCATGACTTGATGGGCTGGCTCGGTGGTCGGTGTCCCTTCGGCAAAGCTGATGGTCAGGCCCGGTAGCAGGGCTAGCGCTTCGCACAGGCTGCGATAGTGCTCATCGGGGACAGAGACATGGAGGATACCGGCAAACTGTCCCGCCAGTTCGCTCATGGCGCTGCCCAGCCAGTTGCCCTGCTCGCGGCTGATGACTGCTGCCAGACTCTCGACGATCCCGGGTTTGTCTGCACCGATCACGGTGACCACCAATTGCTTTTGCATCCTGCTCTCCTTGAAATGGGATTTCTTGCTCTATCCCTATTGTGCCTGCTGGGACTGGTCATATGAACCCCCGCCTGCTGACAAATAGATAAAAAGACGGGACTTTTCACTTTCTATACACGGGTCTGCTGCCTTGCTCCGTGGCGGCTGTGGTAAAGTAATTCCCCTTTCGTGTCGTGAACTGGATCGTGCTCTCATGAATACCCTTGTCCTATCGGGATTGTTGTTGCTGGCGCTGCTTGTGCTGGCGATCTTCTGGAGCAGAGGCAGACAGCAAAAGCGCCTGCCCTATGATATGCAGGAGACCCTGTTCAGTCCCGCCGAGCGATCCTTCCTCGGGGTGCTGGATCTGGCGGTGGGTGACAAGGCCCGGGTCTTTGCCAAGGTGCGGGTGGCCGATGTGCTGACGCCACAGGCCGGGATCGGCAAAAGCAAATGGCAGCAGTACTTCAACAAGATCAGCGCCAAGCATTTCGACTATCTGCTTTGCCACCCCGCGGATCTCTCCTTTATCTGCGCCATCGAACTCGATGACAGCTCCCACCGTCACCAGAAGCGCAAGGCGCGGGATCTCTTTCTGAAAACCGCCTGCGACAGCGCCGGTCTGCCATTGCTGCAGATCCCGGCAAGTGCCAGCTATCAGGTGGAAGAGCTGCGCGAACAGATCCTGCCGCTGCTGGTCAAAACCAGCGAACCGTTGATCGACGATCTGCCGCACGGAGCGCGCCGCGAGCCGACGTTCAACCCTCTGCTGCTGGACGGCGTGGATGTCGGTGCCGGGATGCGTGGCCGCACTGCCCATGCAGAGGCGATCTCGCCTGCGTCGCTCCGCGAGCCCACCATCCAGGCCAAGGGGGTGGTGGAGACGCCACAGAGTGAGGGGGAGCTGGTCGATAGCCTGTTCGCCGATGTGGAGGATGATGAAGAGCACGAGGTACACCACTGCCCCCGTTGCGATGCGCCGCTGGTGGAGCGGGAGGCGAAAAAAGGCCTCCACGCCGGTAGACTCTTTCTGGCTTGCAGCCGTTTTCCCGAGTGTCGTTACGCGGCGCCGCACCATCATAATCGCCACTGAATGCGCTTCACAGTGTCCCATGCTGCCCTCTGACGAGGGCAGTTTTCTTTCCGCTATTGGCGGCGTTTGTTAACGGCGCCAATGCAGAAAATTCCTCGGCAAAATTTATCTAATCTCCCGTTTCTGTCGATACACTTAGCCTGAATACGACAATTTTTGACAATGTGTCGGAATTTTGGCACTTTGTGTGCCTGCAAAAAGACAGTCGGTAGCTGTTTTATCATTAAATAAAACAATAAGTTAGTTCAGGACATCGCGAGGAATGGATATGGTGGAGATGGGCGTGTTGATTGTTGATGCCGATGCGCAGCGGCGCCAACAGTTGGGAACCGTGCTCTCGTTTATGGGGATCCCGTGGCAGGAGGTGGCACAAAGCGATCTGGATGTGGCCATCGAATCCTCCGGCCCGCTGCAAGGGGTGCTTGTGGGTGAGCTGACCGACCGTCCCTTGTCAGAGTTGCTGGCCGCTTTCCCCCGTACCCCCTTTCTCTCGCTGGTTGAGGCCGATCTGCCCAACAGCAACTTTATCGGGGTCGCGCTCTCGCCCTTTACCTATGAATCCCTTACCCGTCATCTGCACTTCTGTCAGGCGTTCGTCTCCTTGCATCCCCGTCAGCAGACCCATGACAAGGGGCAGGCCCTGCTGCGTTTGCTGGTGGGCAAAGGGAAGGGGATTCAGGAGGTACGCCGCCTCATCAGCCAGGTGGCCGAGACCGATGCCAACGTGCTGATCCTCGGGGAGTCCGGCACCGGTAAAGAGGTGGTGGCTCGCGCTATCCACGAACTCTCTTCCCGAAGCCAAGGCCCCTTCGTGCCCATCAACTGCGGCGCCATTCCCGCCGAGCTGCTGGAGAGCGAACTGTTCGGTCACGAGAAGGGAGCCTTTACCGGCGCCATCGCGGCCCGTCGCGGTCGCTTCGAGCTGGCGCAGGGGGGCACCCTGTTTCTCGACGAGATCGGCGACATGCCGATGCCGATGCAGGTCAAACTGCTGCGGGTATTGCAGGAGCGGTTGTTCGACCGGGTCGGTGGCGGCAAGCCCATTCAGGCCGATGTGCGCATCATAGCGGCTACCCACCGGGATCTGGAGGCGATGATCCGCACTCAGGGTTTCCGTGAAGATCTCTACTACCGCCTCAACGTCTTCCCCATTGAGACGCCGCCGCTGCGGGATCGCATCGATGACATCCCGCTGCTGCTGCAGGAGCTGCTCAATCGCCATGCCGAGCAGCACCATGGCTTTATCCGGTTGACCCAGCGTGCGCTGGAGTCGCTGATGCAGTACCCCTGGCCCGGCAACGTACGCGAGCTATCCAACCTGCTGGAGCGGCTGCTGATCCTCTACCCGCACCAGATCGTCGATGTGGCCGATCTGCCGAGCCGTTATCGCCTGCTGCCGAGCGAGCCGCGGGATGAGCGGCTGACCGAGATGGATGAACGGGATGCGCTGGCTGCGGTGTTTCAGGATCCGCCCGAGCTGGATCACGCCCTCGCCTCGGCTCGCACCATGCAGCTGCCGGAGGAGGGGGTCAACCTCAAAGAGATGCTGGCCGACCTCGAAGTGGAGCTGATCCGTCAGGCGCTGGAGTCTCAGGACGGGGTGGTGGCCCGCGCAGCCGATCTGCTCGGCATGCGCCGTACCACCCTGGTGGAGAAGATGAAAAAGTACGGGATGAGCAAGGACGTCTGAGGGTCAAAGCCTTGACGCCAACATGCAATTTATTGTTTTAATTGAAATAATTTAGTGGCATGGAAATTGAATAACCTGACCCAATAGCCAGTTTGAGGTCAGGTTTATGACAATCCAGCAGCAGGACATGCCACTCCAGTCCCACGAAGTGAGCCAGCTCTATGCCATCTTCAAGGCGCTCCCCACCGGGGTGTTGCTGCTTGACGGGGCTGGGGTGGTCACCCGCGCGAATCCGGCGGCCATCTCCCTGCTGGGGGAGCCGTTGGAAGGGGAGCTCTGGCGCCACATCATTGCCCGCTGCTTCGAGCCGCGCGAGGATGATGGTCACGAGATCTCCCTGCGTGACGGGCGCCGGGTCCAGCTCTCGACCCAACCGCTGCCGGATCAGCCCGGCCAGCTGGTTTTTATCAATGACCTGACCGAAACCCGTAAACTGCAAGACCGCATCAACCACATGAAGCGGCTGTCGGCGCTGGGCAATATGGCGGCCTCGCTCGCCCACCAGATCCGCACGCCGCTCTCCGCTGCCATGCTCTATGCCGCCAATCTGGCCAACCGCACCCTCAAGCCGGAATCTCGCACTCAGTTTCAGCAAAAGCTGATGGCCCGTTTGCAGGATCTGGAGAAGCAGATCAACGACATCCTGCTGTTCGCCCGCAATGGCGACAATCAGGTGGTCACCCCCATCTCGGTACAGGGCTTGCTGGCCGAAGTGCAGGCCGGTGCCGAGGCCTTCTGCCAGCAGCAGGGCTGCGAGCTGCACATGGAGGCGCCAGAGCCCGATCTCTGTCTGCTGGCCAACAGCAGTGCGCTGGCGGGAGCCATCAACAATCTGATTGCCAATGCCCAACAGGCAGGGGCTACCTCGCTGCTGGTCAGCGCGGTGCGCAGTGGCGCCCGTGTGGAGATGCGGGTCATCGATAATGGCAAGGGGATCCCTTCCCATCAGCTCGGTCAGGTATTCGAACCCTTCTTTACCACTCGCTCCCAGGGCACTGGACTCGGGCTGGCGGTGGTGCAATCTGTAGTGCGTGCCCATCAGGGGGAGGTCGGTGTGGCCTCGGTTCCCGGTGAAGGCACCTGCTTTACTCTGTCGTTCCCCCTGCACCAGCAACCGGTGCAGCTTGGAGGTGTAGCATGACACAGGCCAGGATCCTGGTAGTTGAAGATGACAATGGCCTGCGCGAAGCGCTGGTGGATACCCTTTTGCTCGGCGGTTATGAGTGCCGTGAAGCGGACAGCGGCGAGCGGGCTCTGCTGGCCCTCTCCCGTCAGCCGTTTGACATGGTGATCTCCGATATCCAGATGGGGGGGATGGACGGCCTCACCCTGCTGGCTACCATCCGCCAGCAATATCCGCAGATACCTGTGCTGCTGATGACCGCCTACGCCAACATCGACGGCGCGGTGCGCGCCATGCGCGAAGGGGCCATCGACTATCTGGCCAAGCCGTTCTCCCCGGAGGTGCTGCTTAATCAGGTCAGCCGCTATGTGCCCGCCCAGAAGGTGGAAAAGCGCGCTGTGGTCTACGGGGATCCCAAAACTGCCGAGCTGTTCCAGCTGGCGACCCGGGTGGCCAGAAGCGAAGCGACCGTGATGGTGACCGGCCCGAGCGGGACGGGGAAAGAGGTGCTGGCCCGTTACATTCACGATAACTCCAGCCGCGCCGAGCAGCCCTTCGTCGCCATCAACTGCGCCGCCATTCCGGAAAACATGCTGGAGGCGACCCTGTTTGGCTACGAGAAGGGCGCCTTCACCGGTGCGGTGCAGGGGTGCCCGGGCAAGTTCGAGCAGGCGCAGGGGGGCACCCTGCTGCTTGACGAGATCACCGAGATGGATCAGGGGTTGCAAGCCAAATTGCTGCGGGTACTGCAGGAGAAAGAGGTGGAGCGGCTCGGCAGTCGCAAGATGATCCCGCTGGATGTGCGGGTCATCGCCACCAGCAACCGGGATTTGAAAAAAGCGGTGCAGGATGGCCTGTTTCGCGAAGATCTCTACTATCGCCTCAACGTTTTTCCGCTGCGCTGGTCTGCCCTCTGTGAGCGGTCCGGCGACATTCTGCCGCTGGCGGAGCATCTGCTGGCGCTTCATGCCAGTCAGCAGGGGCTGCCGACACCACAGTTGACGGATGCCTCGCGGGAACGGCTGCTGGCTCACCCCTGGCCCGGCAACGTGCGGGAGCTGGACAACGTGGTACAGCGTGCCCTGATCCTCAGCCCCGACGGGGTCATTGATTGTGACCACCTCATTCTGGAGGAGCTGGACGAGCAGGAGATGGAGTTTGTCAGCGTGGAGCGCAGCTATGGTGGCGATCGCCTCGGCAGCGAGCTCAAGCAGCAGGAGCACCAGATCATCCTCGACACCCTGCAAGATTGTAACGGCAGCCGCAAGGCGGTGGCCGACCGACTCGGCATCAGCCCGCGCACTCTGCGCTACAAGCTGGCCCAGATGCGGGAGGCGGGGATCGACCTGCCAGCCTGAGGCATGTGGGAAACCGCACTGTGTGGGGGCTGTCATGGTCTTGACGGCCCGGCTCGATTATCATGGGGTCCTTGGCGCTTTGAGCCTGGGCCCTGTTTTTATTGGTAAAGCAGGGGACCGAGCCTTAATAAGGGACCCCTATGATCTCTCATCGAAAACTCGAAACCGTACTGAACCATCTGCTCGAACCGCACGCTATCAAGGATTACTGCCCCAACGGCTTACAAGTGGAGGGGCGCGAACGTATTCGCAAGGTAGTGACCGGTGTCACTGCCAGTCAGGCGCTGATTGACGCGGCGGTGGCTGCCGAAGCCGATGCCATTCTGGTCCATCACGGCTACTTCTGGAGCGGTGAACCGGCCCAGATCACCGGCATGAAACAGCGCCGCATCAAGACCCTGCTGACCCACGACATCAACCTGTTTGCCTACCACCTGCCGCTGGACGTGCACCCCGAGGTGGGTAACAACGCCCAGCTCGCCAAGCTGCTCGACATCAAGGTGCGTCGCGGTCTGGAGCCTTGGAACAGCAAGAGCGTCGCCATGGTGGGCAAGCTGGAAGAGCCGATGAGCGGCCGCGATTTTGCCAAGCTGATTGCCGAGCGCTTTGGCCGCGAACCACTCTATTGTGGCGACAGCGGCCCCGAGCTTATCCGTTCCGTGGCCTGGTGCACCGGTGGCGGTCAGAGCTACATCAATCTGGCGGCGGAGCAGGGCATCGATGCCTTTATCTCCGGTGAAGCCTCAGAGCAGACCATTCACACCGCTCGCGAGATGGGGATGCACTTCTACGCCGCGGGCCATCACGCCACCGAGCGTTACGGCGTCAAGGCGCTGGGGGAGTGGCTGGCGACCGTGCATGGGTTGGATGTCACCTTTATCGATATCGACAATCCGGTCTAGGGTCGCTTGGCCGCGTAGCGGCGTAATCGGACCTGACCTAAGCCATCGTGTGGTAGATAGAAATGACAAGGGAGGCCTAAGCCTCCCTTGTTGTATCTGACATGCAGTTGTTGGCGATTACTCGCAGGCGTAACCAGCGGGGCCCAGCAGGGCGCCATCCAGTTGCACGGCGCCGTCTACCATTTGCAGCCTGCCTTCGCAGAACCAGCGCACCACCAGCGGGTAGATGCTGTGCTCCTGCGCCTGTACCCGTGCCGCTACCTCGTCCGCCGTGTCCCCTTCAAAGATGGGCACGCGGGCCTGCAGGATCACCGGGCCACCGTCCAGCTCTTCGGTGACGAAGTGGACGCTGGCTCCATGCTCACTATCACCGGCATCGATAGCGCGCTGGTGGGTGTGCAGGCCCTGATACTTGGGCAGCAGGGAGGGGTGGATATTGATCATTCTGCCAGCGAAATGGCGCACCAGATCACCGCTCAATATCCGCATAAACCCGGCCAGCACCACCAGATCCGGCTGATAGTCTGCCATCAGCGCCAGCAGGGCGGCGTCATACTCCTCCCGGCTGGCAAACTGCTGCTGGGCCAGAATGGAGGTCGCCACGCCAGCTTCTTTGGCGCGAACCAGACCATAGGCATCGGCCTTGTTGCTGATGACGCCGACCACCTCACCGGCAATCTTGCCGCTGGCGCAGTGGTCGAGGATCGCCTGCAGGTTGCTGCCGCTGCCGGAGATTAGGACGAGGATCCGCATCATTTGATGACGACCTGCTCCTCACCGTCTGCTGCCTTGGCGATATGACCGATGTGCCATGCGTTCTCGCCTTCTGCCTTGAGCAGGGTCAGCGCTTTCTCCAGCTGGTTGGCGGGCAGGGCGATGATCATGCCGACACCGCAGTTGAAGGTGCGATACATCTCGTGACGGGTGACGTTGCCAGCCTGCTGCAGCCAGCTGAACACCGCCGGCCACTGCCAGCTCTGCTCGTCGATCACCGCTTGAGTGTTGGCAGGCAATACGCGGGGGATGTTCTCCCAGAAGCCACCGCCGGTGATGTGGGAGAGGGCGTGGATCTCGCACTCCTTGATGAGCTTGAGCACAGGTTTCACATAGATGCGAGTCGGCTCCAGCAAGGCATCTGCGAGGGTGCGGTCACCCAGCGGCTGATGCACGTCGGCTTTGGAGACTTCCAGAATTTTACGGATCAGGGAGAAGCCGTTGGAGTGAGGGCCGCTGGCGGCCAGGGCGATCAGGGCATCCCCTTCACCGACCTTGCTGCCGTCGATGATTTCGCTTTTCTCCACCACACCGACGCAGAAACCGGCGATGTCGTAGTCTTCCCCTTCATACATACCCGGCATCTCGGCGGTCTCGCCGCCCACCAGGGCACAGCCTGACTGCTCGCAACCGGTACCGATCCCGGTGACCACCGCGGCTGCGGTGTCCACGTCCAGCTTGCCGGTCGCATAATAGTCGAGGAAGAACAGCGGCTCGGCGCCCTGTACGATCAGGTCATTGACGCACATGGCCACCAGATCGATGCCCACGGTGTCGTGCTTCTTCAGGTCGATGGCCAGCCGCAGCTTGGTGCCCACACCATCGGTACCGGAGACCAGTACCGGCTCCTTGTAGCCCGCAGGGATTTGACACAAGGCCCCAAAGCCGCCAAGACCACCAAGGACTTCAGGACGACGAGTGCGCTTTGACACGCCCTTGATACGTTCAACCAGTGCATTGCCGGCATCGATATCTACGCCAGCATCCTTGTAGCTCAGTGAGGTTTTGTCAGTCACGAGTATTCCCCGTCATGTAAAGAAGTGGAGGGTAAAATTCGGGGCGTATTCTAACAGTGGCGGTGAAAAACCAGAAAGGAAATCGTTTGCGCGTTTTTGCGCGGAAATGCTCTACAAGCGGTGGCTTTTGTTGTATGATTCCGCGATTTTTTTGCGGCAGGTTAGAGGAGATAATAATGAAAGTCGTTGAAGTCAAACACCCCCTGGTCAAACACAAGATCGGTCTGATGCGTGAAGGCGATATCAGCACCAAGCGTTTCCGTGAACTGGCCAAAGAAGTGGGCAGTTTGTTGACCTATGAAGCGACCTCTGACTTCGAAACCGAGAAGGTTATCATCGATGGCTGGAATGGGCCAGTAGAAGTTGACCAGATCAAGGGCAAGAAGGTAACCGTCGTACCTATCCTGCGTGCCGGCCTTGGCATGATGGATGGCGTGCTGGAGCACATGCCGAGTGCCCGCGTCAGCGTGGTCGGTATCTACCGCGATGAAGAGACCCTGCAACCGGTTCCCTATTTCGAGAAGATCGTCAGCAACATCGAAGAGCGTCTGGCGCTGGTCATCGATCCGATGCTGGCCACCGGTGGTTCCATGATCGCCACCATCGATCTGCTGAAGAAGAAAGGCTGCCAATCCATCAAGGTGCTGGTACTGGTTGCCGCGCCGGAAGGGATCAAGGCGCTGGAAGCTGCTCACCCTGACGTAGAGCTCTACTGTGCTTCTGTCGACCAGGGGCTGAACGAGAAAGGCTACATCGTGCCGGGTCTGGGCGATGCAGGCGACAAGATCTTCGGTACCAAATAAGTTTATGCCTTGACCTGCTTCCCATGTGGAAGGGGTGATCGGAGCCGGCGCATCGCCGGCTCTGCTGTTTGTGGCCGCTTGTGCCAGCCTTGCCGCAGGATGCGCCTTGCCGCTACCATAAGCACACTCTCCCATTTCGAGACTCTGTTCATGTTCAAACGTGTTGTGACCGCCCTCTGCTGCGGCTTGTCATTCATGGCCTCGGCCGCTCAGGTGACCGACCTCTATCAGGGCAAGGCCCCGACCAGTGGCGACATGGTGGCCGCTCAAGGGCAGGCACTGGGTCAGGTGCTGATCAAGGTGACCGGCAAGCGCGACATCCTCACCCAACCTGTGGTGGTCAAGGCGCTGGCGGCCCCGGGCGACTATGTCAAAAGCTATGGCTATCAGGATCAGGACTCCGTCAAGTATCTGAAAGCCGAGTTCAAGAGTGACAAGGTCAACAGCCTGGTCTCCGAGAGCCAGTTTGCCCTGCTTGGCCCAGCTCGTCCCCAAATGGCCATCTGGCTGGTGGTGGATCAGGGGGAGCGTCGCTTGCTGGCGGATCAATCCAGCGATGGTTGGGCGCAAGCCTTGCGCGAGCAGGCCCAGACGCTGGGGCTGCCCATCAGCATTCCGCTGATGGATCTCGATGACAACATGGCGGTCAGTGCCACCGACGTCTGGGGACGCTTTGCCGACCCGATTTTGCAGGCAAGCCAGCGCTATGGCGCCGAGATGGTGGTGTTGGGCAAGCTGACACCGGAAGGTGACAAGTGGAGCATCGATTGGGGACTCTACGGCCCCAAAGCAGCCGGTGAAGTGACCGAGCTGACCCGTGGCAATAGCACCGGCACTCAGGCCGAAGTGGCGCAAGGGTTTGCCGATACCCTGGCGGCCTGGCTGGTGAAAAACTACGGTGCCCGCATTTCTGGTCCGGCAACCAGCCAGACCCTGGTGGTAGATGGCCTCTCCGAAGTGGACAGCATGATCGCCGTGCAGAAGATGCTGCAGGGGATGGCCAACGTCAGCAAGGTGGCGATCGGCAAGCTGGAGGGGGACCAGGTCACCTTCAACTTTACCCTGCAAGGGGAGCAGGCCGAGCTGGTACGGGCGCTGCAGCTTGAGAGTCGTTTGCGCAAGGTTGACGATAATGGCAGCGGTTTGCGTTACCAATGGTCGCAGCCCTGATTATATAAGGCTTTTGTAGACCGCCCGGCTTGCCCGGGCGGTTCTCTATCTGCCTTTGCGATGATACACTTAGCCACAAATGTCACAGTCAAAGCCCAACGAGTGAAGCAACCGGCCCAACTGTCTTTAGCCGTACAACTACCGGATGATGAAACCTTCGTCAGTTTTTATCCCGGCAACAATGCTCATCTGATCACCGCCCTCAAGAATGCGGCCATCGGTCAGGGATCGCCTTTCCTCTATTTCTGGGGAGCCAAGGGATCCGGACGCTCTCATCTGCTCCACGCCACCTGTGCCGAGGTCAACGCCCGCGATGCGGCGGCGGCCTATCTCTCCCTCGACCAATTTGAACAGCTCGATCCCAGCATGCTCGATGCCCTCGAAAGCCTGCCGCTGGTCTGTCTCGACAGCATTGAGGCGATCGCCGGCAATGCCTTGTGGGAGCGGGCGCTGTTCGATTTCTACAACCGCTGGCAGGAGAAGGGCGAGGGGACGCTGGTGGTCACCGGCTGCAGCGCACCGCGCAAACTGGGGCTGCAACTGCCGGATCTCGCTTCGCGCCTCGACTGGGGGGTGAGTTTCCATCTCGAAGAGCTGGATGACGAAGGCAAGCTCAGTGCCCTGCAACTGCGTGCCGAGCTGCGGGGCTTCAAACTGCCCATCGATGTGGGCCGCTTCCTGCTCAACCGACTCTCCCGCGATATGCGAACCCTGCTCACCACTCTCAATCAGCTCGACAACGCCTCATTTCGCGCCAAGCGCAAGCTGACCATTCCCTTTGTCAAAGAGATCCTCGAGCTCTGATCCTCTCGGTGGTGTGCGGTTGTGGCCTGACTTTCGTTTGAATGGCAGATAAAAAGAAACCCCGGCTTCAGGCCGGGGTTTTGCTATTTCAAGACAGCTCTGCCTATCAGTGGAACTGATCTTCTTCGGTGGAGCCGGTCAGCGCGGTGACCGAGGATTGGCCACCCTGAATGACGGTGGTCACCTTGTCGAAGTAACCGGTACCAACCTCCTGTTGGTGTGCCACGAAGGTGTAGCCACGGCTGGCGGCGGCAAATTCCGGCTCCTGCACCATCTCGACGTAGTGCTTCATCCCTTCGCCACGGGCGTACTGGTAGGCCAGCTCGTACATGTGGAACCACATGTTGTGGATACCCGCGAGGGTGATGAACTGGTACTTGTAGCCCATATCGGAGAGCTCCTGCTGGAAGCGGGCGATGGTGGCATCGTCCAGATTCTTCTTCCAGTTGAAGCTCGGGGAGCAGTTGTAGGCCAGGATGCGATCCGGGAACTTGGCCTTGATCGCTTCGGCAAATTTACGCGCTTCGTCCAGATCCGGCTTGGCGGTTTCACACCACACCATGTCGGCGTAGGGGGCGTAAGCCAGACCGCGAGCGATGGCCTGATCGATACCGGCACGCACCTTGTAGAACCCTTCGGCAGTGCGCTCGCCAGTCAGGAAGTCTGCATCGTACGGGTCGGCGTCGGTGGTCAACAGGTCAGCGGCGTTGGCGTCGGTACGGGCGATCACCAGGGTGGTGGTGCCGCACACATCGGCTGCCAAACGGGCAGCAACCAGCTTCTGCACCGCTTCCTGAGTCGGTACCAGCACCTTGCCGCCCATATGGCCGCATTTTTTCACCGATGCCAGCTGATCTTCGAAGTGCACGCCAGCGGCGCCCGCTTCAATCATCCCCTTCATCAGTTCGAAGGCGTTAAGCACGCCACCGAAACCGGCTTCCGCATCGGCCACGATCGGCAGGAAGTAGTCGATAAAGCCCTCATCCTGCGGCCCAACCTTGTTAGCCCACTGGATCTGGTCGGCACGGGCGAAGGAGTTGTTGATGCGCTCCACCACGGACGGTACCGAGTTGGCCGGGTAGAGGGACTGATCCGGATACATGGTGGAGGACAAGTTGTTGTCCGCCGCCACCTGCCAGCCGGAGAGGTAGATCGCCTCGATCCCCGCCTTGGCCTGCTGCACTGCCTGACCACCGGTCAGGGCGCCGAGGCAGTTGACATAGCCTTTCTTGGCGTCGCCGTGGATCAGACCCCACAGCTTGTCGGCTCCACGCTGGGCCAGGGTGTGCACCGGCTGCAAGCTGCCGCGCAGGTTCACCACATCTTCGGCGCTGTAGCCGCGCTTGATCCCTTTCCAGCGGGGGTTTTCCGCCCAGTCTTTCTCGATAGCCTGGATCTGTTGCTCACGGGTCAGTGCCATATCAGTTCCCTCTTTCATTGATTTCACGTTTCCATTGACTTGTTATTGGCGAGCCCCGCTGGGGGCCCGTGATTCAGAGCCGCTCGTAACCGGGCAGCGTCAGAAAATCGATCAGGGTATCGGCGCAGGTGATCTCTTCCATCAGCTCGCTTGCCTCGGCAAAGCGTCCTGCCTGCCAGCGCGCAGTACCCACCTCGGCTTTGACCACCTCCAACTCCTCGGCCAGCATCTGGCGGAACAGCTCTTTGGTCACCACCTTGCCATTCGACAGACTCTTGCCGTGGCGGATCCACTGCCAGATGGAGGTGCGGGAGATCTCGGCGGTGGCGGCATCTTCCATCAGACCGTAGATGGGCACGCAGCCGTTGCCGTTGATCCAGGCCTCCAGATATTGCAGGGCGACCCGGATATTTGTTCGCATGCCTGCTTCGGTCCGCTCGCCCTCACAGGGGGCCAGCAGGTCAGCGGCAGTGATGGGGGCATCCTGCTCGCGCAGTACGCCGATCTGGTTCTTGGCGCCAGCCGCAATGGTGGCATTGAACACCGCCATGGCGGTATCAGCTAGGCCAGGGTGGGCGACCCAGGTACCGTCGTGGCCGTTGTTGGCTTCGCGCTCCTTGTCGGCCTTGACCTTGGCGAAGACCTGCTCGTTGGCGGCAGCGTCCTTGGCCGGAATAAAGGCGGCCATGCCACCCATCGCCAGCGCACCGCGCTTGTGACAGGTCTTGATCAGCAGCCGCGAGTAGGCGGAGAGGAACGGCTTGTCCATGGTCACCACCTGACGATCAGGCAGTACCCGATCCGGATGGTTCTTCAAGGTTTTGATATAGCTGAAGATGTAGTCCCAGCGACCGCAGTTCAGCGCAACGATGTGATCCTTCATCTGATAGAGCAGCTCATCCATCTCGAATACGGCTGGCAGGGTTTCAATCAGCACGGTGGCCTTAATGGTGCCACGGGGCAGACCGAACTTGTCCTCGGTCCAGGCGAATACTTCGCTCCACCAACGCCCTTCCAGATGGCTCTGCAACTTGGGCACGTAGAAGTAGGGGCCGGAGCCTTTGGCCAGCAGCGCCTGATAGTTGTGCAGGAAGTAGAGAGCAAAATCGAACAGGCCGCCGGGAATGGGCTCGCCATCGAAGGTGACATGTTTTTCTGGCAGGTGCAGACCGCGCACCCGGCAGATGAGCACCGCCGGATCGGCGTTCAGGGTATAAGCCTTTCCTTCCGGATTGGTGTAAGAGATGGTGCCGTTGACCGCATCGCGCAGGTTGATTTGGCCCTCGATCACCTTATTCCAGGCGGGAGCCAGTGAATCCTCGAAATCCGCCATGAACACCTTGACGTTGGCGTTGAGGGCGTTGATCACCATCTTGCGCTCGACTGGGCCGGTGATCTCCACACGGCGGTCTTGCAGGTCGGCAGGAATGCCGCGAATGGTCCAGTCACCTTCACGGATGTGGGCGGTTTCCGGCAGGAAGTCCGGCAGCTCGCCGCCATCGATACGGGCCTGGCGTGCCACACGTTGTTTCAGCAATTCCCCTCTTTGGGGAGCAAAACGTTCCACCAGTTCGGAGACCAGAGCCACCGCGTCCGGCGTCAGAATTTGCGCGTATTCGGGTAGCATCTCGCCCTGGATGCGAAGGCGGGCGCTGCAGTGGGTCTGAGCCGGTGCCGACATAAGGTTCACTCCTTTGAGAATTACATTTTGAACTTACTAACTACGACTAAAGTCGAATCCCTGTTCCTGAAACGTTCCCGCAACAACGGGATAACACGATTGATAAGGTGCGAAATATTGTTGAATACGTCAACAGTTTTTTTAAACGTCTGTTTTTTCGATATAGTTAAGTTGATGTTTTTTATTGTTTTATTGAATTGGAATAAAAGCTCTACGCAGATTGTTATGCTCCTGCTTTTTCCCATCGGACAACGGCTAATTTGGGCCGTTACCCTGCCCCTCATTTTGTAACTTATTACGTAATAAAATTACAAATGCAAAAACAAATCCCGACCTAACTCCAGGCTTTGCCAAAACAGCCGTATAAAGCGCGTTTGAATGTGGCAATGAATGTTTTGCTAATGCTAGACCTGATTGGTGAACGTGCGTTTTAAACTTGGCGTGGTGATGCAGGCTCTGTTGGCACCAGCGGTTGCAGCGATGGAAAGTGAAGTGCAATAACGTAGGTTTGTATCAGTTATCGGGGGGAATGCCGGGGAGGAAAGGGGGAGATACATCAGTCAATAATACTGCCATCCTTGATAGAACTAGCAGTTTGTCTTTTTTTTGCAGATTTCTCGCCAAGGGCCTGAAACGGAGAGCGTTGAACAGGCGATGTGCTGGTGATGAGCGGCCATCTGGCCGGGCTCAATAGTCATCATCCGGTTCGGCCAGATCGATCACATCCAGCTGAATGACCTGTTCATTTTCGCTTTCGGTGTGGCAAGGGGTGTCGTGAGGAACGGAATAAAGCGTAATGGCGGGTGCGAAATCGGTGTTCTGGTTCATGCCTGGTCCTGTGTTGCACGCAAGCCGGACAGTGATCCCTTCACTCGTGTTTCCACCTCCCTGTGTTGTCTACCGGCGGAAAGTTGCGCATCTTAATGAGTTCGGCAAAAAGATTCAAGTGGTTCTGAGTGTTTTTTGTTCTTGGTAGGTTGGCGTTGTCAGGAGGATAAATCGGAGGCAAAAAAATAGCCCAGTCGTTTGACTGGGCTATTCTCGGGGAAAATGGTCGGTGTGAGAGGATTCGAACCTCCGACCCTCTACACCCCATGCAGATGCGCTACCTGGCTGCGCTACACACCGACGGAGTCAGACTCGGCTGACGGGGAGGAAGTCTAATAGCATGGCCAAACGGGTGCAACTCCTTTTTTATCATAGAGATGCCGATTGCTTCTTTATTGCTCAGTCTGGATGCGGCTTGGGTCTGACGTGCAGATTTGGCATAATCGCCGCCCTGTCATCGCGAGCTATCATGCCTGCTATCTATGGAATTATCTGACAGTTATGGATAGCTGGAATGCAAACAGCACAATTGAACAATATAAAGAGGGGATGGGCGTGAAACCATCAGAGGTCCCAGAAATACCGAGTCAGACCGAGCAGGACGAACAGTGGATGCGCCATGCCATGGCATTGGCCGCCCGGGCCGAAGGGATTGGCGAGATCCCGGTCGGTGCCGTACTGGTGCTGGATGGTCAGATGGTGGGAGAGGGGTGGAACCGCTCCATCAGCGAACACGATGCCTGTGCCCATGCCGAGGTGATGGCAATCCGGGCGGCGGGCAAGCAGCTGGCGAACTACCGCCTGCTCGACACCACTCTTTATGTGACGCTGGAGCCCTGCTGTATGTGTGCCGGTGCGCTGATCCATAGCCGGGTCAAGCGGGTGGTTTACGGCGCCCGAGATCTCAAGACCGGTGCCGCGGGGTCGGTGTTCGAGATCTTGCAGGACCCGCGCCACAATCACAGCGTCGAGCTGACCGGCGGTGTGCTGGCCGATGCCTGCTCGGCCCAGTTGTCGGCCTTCTTCAAGCGCCGTCGCGCCGAGAAAAAGGCGGCCAAACTGGCGCTGCAACAATCAAACGATACCCTTTCCTGAATCATTCGGGGGCAGTGCAGGCTGCCCTTGCTGATTACCATCATAAATATCCCTTTATAAACAATATATTGCGTTCACCTACCTTCGAAAGAGTCCCCGCTCATTTTTCCCCTAACAACCTCGGTTAAAGCGCTCTCGATGTAACAAAACTGTCATGCAACCGCCATATAATGCCGCGAAGCCTAGCTTACATTGAGGTCTTGCATGTCATCGGAATCGTTAAACCTGGTCATGGCGGGCAGTAGAAAACGCCGGATCAAGGATAAATTGGCCAAATATGGCGTCACCACAGGCGGAGCCCTGGTACTGGTGGCGCTGCTGCTTATCTTCTTTTATCTGCTCTATGTGGTGAAACCCATCTTCAATGGCGCCTCCATGGAGCCGACCGCCTCGTTTACCCTGCCTGCCGCAGGGAAGACCGCCTGGCTCGGCGTGGAAGAGCAGAACGAGATCGGCTATCGCTTCAGCGATAAAGGGCAGGTCAACTTCTTTGCGGTGCAGGGAGATGACAAGATCAAGGTCGGCCAGTCACTGGGTCAGGCCCAGGTTGCTGGTGACATCACCACGGTAGCGACCCCGGCACCGGGCCAGCGGCTGATCGCTTACGGCTTTGCCGATGGCAAGGCGCAGGTCGTCCAGCCAGCATTCAAGGTCTCCTATCCCAACGATGTGCGGGTGATTGAGCCCAGCCTGCAATATCCCTTCGGCGAAGAGCCGGTGGTGATCGACCCGCAAGGGAAGGCGCTGCAACTGATGGTGTTCGAAGCCACCAAGGACAAGATGGCGACCGCCGCCGTGACCGAAGATGGTCGTGGTGTGATGACGGTGATGAGCGGTGAGGAGAACTTCATCTCCGGGGAGATTGAGTGGAGCAGTGAAAACTACACGATTCCCTCCCTGCCGCGCCATGTGGATCAGATGTTGCTGACCCCCAATCTGCGGATCCTGTTCGTGCGCGAGGGCAATCGCCTCTCCGTCTATGACATTCATAACCTGAGCGAAATCTCCCTGCGCAACGTGTTGGAGATCAATGCCCCCAACGCCAATGTGACCCGGGTTCAGCTGCTCTCCGGCGCCTCTTCACTGCTGGTGGGTAATGACAACGGCGTGATTTCCCAGTGGTTCGAAGTGGCGAAGGATGGCAAACGCCAGTTCACCCAAATTCGTGACTTCAAGGGCGATGGCGCGGTAGATCTGCTGACTCCCGAGCACTTTCGCAAAGGCTTCATCAGTGCCGACAAGGATGGCATCATCAGCTTCTTCCACGCCACCGGCGAGACCAAGCTGCTGACCGAGACGGTGGAAGGGGGCGAACTCTCTGCCCTGGCCATCTCCCCCCGTCACAACCTGTTGCTGATGCAGCAAGGGAATACCTTCAAGCTCTTCTCGGTGGAGAACGAACACCCCGAAGTGACCTGGTCTGCCCTCTGGCAACAGGTGTGGTACGAAGGATATCCGGAGCCCCAGTATGTGTGGCAATCCACCTCCGCCAGCAACGATTTTGAAGCCAAGCTGAGTTTGGTGCCGCTGGTATTCGGTACTCTGAAAGCCTCTTTCTACGCCATGGTGTTTGCTGTGCCGCTCGGTGTGGCTGGTGCCATCTATACCGCCTACTTCATGTCGGCGGGGCTGCGCAAATACGTCAAGCCGACGGTCGAGATCATGGCGGCGCTGCCGACCGTTATCCTGGGCTTCCTGGCGGGTCTGTGGCTGGCGCCGATCATCGAGGGGGCGCTGCCCGGGGTGATCCTGCTGCTGGTATTGCTGCCGATGGGGATGCTGCTGACTGCACTGCTCTGGAACTATCTGCCGGAGCGCGGCAAGTCCTGGCTGCCGGAGGGGTGGCACGCCATCCTGCTGATCCCGGTGCTGCTGCTGATTGGCTGGGGTGCCTTCGCCCTGAGCCCGCTCATCGAGAATGCTTTTATGCACGGCGATTCGCGCATCTGGCTGACTCACGAAATGGGCATCAAGTTTGACCAGCGCAACTCGCTGGTGGTCGGTATCGCCATGGGCTTTGCGGTCATCCCCACCATCTTCTCCATCGCTGAAGATGCGGTCTTCTCGGTGCCCAAGCATCTGACCCAGGGCTCGCTGGCACTGGGTGCTACCCCGTGGCAGACCCTGAGCCGGGTGGTGATCCTCACTGCCAGCCCGGGCATCTTCTCTGCGGTGATGATGGGTCTTGGCCGCGCCGTGGGCGAGACCATGATCGTGCTGATGGCTACCGGCAACACCCCCATCATGGACTTCTCCATGTTCCAGGGGCTGCGCACCCTCGCCGCCAACATCGCGGTGGAGATGCCGGAATCGGAAGTGGGCAGCTCCCACTATCGGGTACTGTTCCTCGCGGCCTTCGTCCTGTTTGTATTCACCTTTTTGTTCAACACCCTGGCCGAGTTTGTCCGTCAGCGGTTGCGTGAAAAATACAGCTCGATGTAAGGGGCGACTCTGTAATGGACAAGGAATCGACAATGGGTAAGTGGTTTAAATCAGGGGCCCCCTGGATCTGGATGACCGGCGGTGCCGTCAGCCTGAGTCTGGTGGCGGTACTGGGTCTGCTGCTGCTGATCGGCTGGCGTGGTCTGGTCTACTTCTGGCCGCACCCCATCTATGAGTGGCAGCTTGAAGATGCCAGTGGCAACAAGAGCGTACTGATCGGCGAGATCAACGATCGCGAGCAGGTTCCGGTGGAGCGACTGCGCGCTGCAGGTCTGCCACTGGAAGGGGAAGAGCGCGAGCTGCTGACTCGCTATCTGGTCAAGACCGGCAACCGTGAGTTCGTTGACCTCGATTTTCGCTGGGTGCTGGAGACGGACATCAAGTCCCAGAGCCAGCCAGCCGAGCTGGCCATGGTTGAGCGTGCCACCAACGGTAACTTCTATGGCTATATCGTCGGGGTGAAAGAGGATGGCCGCGAGCTCACCTCTGATCTGCATCCTGCCTTGCAGCGGGTGCTGGCGCGAGCCAATGCCCTTTCAGAACAGGCCAACGATCTGCAAAAAGGGGACATCGGCAGCATCAACTATCAACTGGAGCGGCTGCGCCTGAAAGAGCGCAAGGCCGAGCTGGATGACAAGCTGACCGATCAGCTCAAAGCCGAACTGGCCAGCGAGCGTCAGGCCCTCAACGATCGTTATCAGGTGCTGGAAAAAGAGCTCTTCTCCCTGCGCAGTCAGGCCGATCGCGACGCCATCACCGTCAAGGATATGCGTGGCGAGCTGGTGACCATGCCGATGTCCAAGGTACTGGACGTGGTATGGCCCAACGACATGAGCCTGCTGGCCAAGGTGGGTCACTGGTTCCACCAGATCGGCAAGTTCGTCTCTGACGATCCCCGTGAAGCTAACACCGAGGGCGGGGTGTTCCCGGCCATTTTCGGCACTGTGTTCATGGTGTTCCTGATGGCGATCATCGTGACCCCGCTGGGGGTGGTGGCGGCAGTCTACCTGCACGAATACGCAGGCAAGAACAGCCTGACCAAGATCATCCGCATTGCGGTGATCAACCTGGCGGGCGTGCCCTCCATCGTCTACGGCGTGTTTGGTCTGGGCTTCTTCGTCTACACGCTCGGTGGTTCGCTGGATCAGCTGTTCTACCCGGAAGCGCTGCCGAGCCCCACCTTTGGTTCACCCGGCGTGATCTGGTCGGCGCTGACCCTGGCTATCCTGACCCTGCCGGTGGTGATTGTCTCCACCGAAGAGGGGCTGGCACGGATCCCGAGCACCATCCGTCAGGGCTCGCTGGCACTGGGCGCGACCCAGGCCGAGACCCTGTGGCGCATTGTGCTGCCGATGGCGAGCCCGGCCATCATGACCGGCCTTATTCTGGCGATTGCCCGTGCAGCCGGTGAAGTAGCGCCGCTGATGCTGGTGGGGGTGGTAAAACTGGCACCGACCCTGCCGATGGATGGCAACTTCCCGTATCTGCATGTGGAGCGCAAGTTCATGCACCTGGGCTTCCACATATATGACGTCGGCTTCCAGAGCCCCAACGTCGAGGCGGCCCGCCCGCTGGTCTACGCCACCTCCTTCCTGCTGGTGACGGTGATCGTGGGTCTGAACCTGACCGCTATCGGCATTCGTAACCACTTGCGCGAGAAATTCCGGTCGCTGGAGCATTAATCCGGCGCCGCTTGAGTGATACAAGAGTGAGATAACAGAGGGGCGGCCGAGCGCGAGCCGCCATCTCTCTGCACCAATACGTGAGGGGCGCCGGCAGCAGTCCGGCCACTCCAGATTGATTTTGAGGTAACAGATGATCAACGTAACGACCACGTCTACCCAGCACACCGCGCTGGACCTGCTCAACCTGACCCCGGAGCAGACCGCGCTGGAGGTGAAGGATCTCAACCTGTACTACGGCAGCAAGCAGGCGCTGTTCAACGTCAACATGAAGATCCCCAAAGGGCAGGTGACTGCCTTTATCGGCCCGTCAGGCTGTGGCAAATCGACCCTGCTGCGCTGCATCAACCGGATGAACGATCTGGTGGAGATCTGCCGCATCGAGGGGGAAATCCAACTGCACGGCCACAACATCTATGACAAGAGCGTTGATGTGTCTGCCCTGCGCCGTCAGGTGGGCATGGTGTTCCAGCGCCCGAACCCGTTCCCCAAGTCCATCTACGAGAACGTGGTCTATGGTCTGCGCCTGCAGGGGATCAACGATCGTCGCACTCTGGATGAAGCGGCCGAGCGCTCCCTGCGCGGTGCGGCCCTATGGGACGAGGTGAAGGATCGTCTGCACGACAACGCCTTCGGTCTCTCCGGTGGTCAGCAGCAGCGTTTGGTGATTGCCCGTGCCATTGCCATCGAGCCGGAAGTGTTGCTGCTCGATGAACCGACCTCGGCACTCGACCCCATCTCCACCCTCACCATCGAGGAGCTGATCAACGAGCTCAAGAGCCAGTTCACCGTGGTGATCGTGACCCACAACATGCAACAGGCTGCGCGAGTGTCGGATCAGACCGCCTTCATGTATATGGGCGAGCTTATCGAGTACTCGGATACCAACACCATTTTCACCACCCCGGCCAAGAAAAAGACCGAAGATTACATTACCGGTCGTTACGGCTAAGGAGAGGAGAGGATGAATCTCAGCAAACAGATTGGCAGTCGGTTCAACGGCTAAGGCATAATCGGAGCAATCAAGGATTATTTGTATGGACAATATGAACCTCAATAAACACATCTCCGGTCAGTTCAATGCCGAGCTAGAGAGCGTGCGCAACCAGGTGCTGGTGATGGGCGGTCTGGTGGAGCAGCAGCTCACCGACGCCATCGCGGCGATCCACGATCAGGATCTCGATGCAGCGCGCAAGATCGTGGCCAACGACCACAAGGTCAACGCGATGGAAGTGGCGATCGACGAGGAGTGCACCCGCATCATCGCCAAGCGTCAGCCGACAGCCTCCGACCTGCGACTGGTGATGGCCATCATCAAGACCATCACCGATCTGGAGCGCATTGGCGACGTGGCCGACAAGATCGCCCGCATGCTGACCGACAACGCCAACAAGCCGCAGCCGCCGCTGGTGTCGCTGGAGAACATGGGCCGTCGCACCATCAAGATGCTGCACGATGTGCTCGACGCCTTCGCCCGCATGGATCTGGACGCGGCGCTGGCGGTCTACAAGGAAGATGACAAGGTAGACCGCGAGTACGAGTCCATCATCCGCGAGCTGATGACTTACATGATGGAAGATCCCCGCACCATCCCCCAGGTCCTCAACGTGCTTTGGGCGGCGCGGGCCATTGAGCGGGTCGGCGATCGTTGCCAGCACATCTGCGAGTACATCGTCTACTACGTGAAAGGCAAGGATGTGCGCCATACCAAGGCGGATGATCTGGGCACCTTGCTGGGCAAGGGCTAACCGGAAGTGAATAAAAAGGCGCGTGAAGCGCCTTTTTTGTTGCATAACTGGTCGGAGTAAGATAAAGCCCCCAACTGGCTGTTTTCTGATAGAATACTCCCCCTGTGTGAGTCCCGGATGGGCTCACGGTCCGGTCTCCCGGGCCCAGTTTGCCGTCTTGTGCTAAGGCGGGTGTAGCAATAGGTTAATCATGAGTTTTGCCGATAGTTTGTTCTTTTTAATGCTGCTGGTTGGCGGCAGTGTGTTCTTCTCCCTCTCCGAGATCTCTCTCGCCGCGTCTCGCAAAATCAAATTGCAGGTGATGGCGGATGAAGGTAATCGCCAGGCCGAAAAGGTGCTGGCCCTGCAGGCCCAACCGGGAAACTTTTTCACCGTGGTGCAGATTGGCCTCAATACCGTCGCCATTCTGGGCGGTATCCTGGGTGAGTCTGCCCTCAACCCCGCCATCAAGGGGATTGTCTCCCAGTTCTACCAGGGCCCCTGGCTTGGCGAGATCAGCTCCGGTGCCTCCTTCGTGTTCGTCACCGGCATGTTTATCCTGATCGCCGATCTGATGCCCAAGCGTCTGGCCATGACCATGCCCGAGCAGATTGCCGTGGTGGTGGTGCGCCCCATGCTCTTCTTCGTCACCGTGTTGATGCCGCTGGTGTGGGTCTTCAACGGATTGGCGAACTCCCTGTTCCGTCTGATGCGCGTCTCCACGGTGCGTAACGACGAGATCACCTCCGACGATATCTATGCGGTGATGGATGCCGGTGCCGAGGCGGGGGTTATCCAGCGCGAGGAGCATCAGCTCATCGAGAACGTATTCGAGTTGCAGTCCCTTGGTGTCACCTCTGCCATGACGGCCCGCGAGAGCCTGATCTATTTCACCCTGCAAGAGAGTGAAGAGAGCATCAAGGCGAAGATCGCCGAACATCCCCACAACAAGTTTCTGGTCTGTGACCACAACCTCGACAGCATCAAGGGCTTTGTCGATGCAAAAGAGCTGCTGATCCGCGTTATCGGCGGCCAGAGCATCGACCTGATCGGTGGCAACCTGGTGCAGAACGTCATCATCATCCCCGATACCCTGAACCTCTATGAGGCGATGGAGTACTTCAAGAATCATCGTGGCGACTTTGCCGTGGTGATGAACGAGTACGCGTTGGTGGTGGGGATTGTCACCATGAACGACCTGATGAGTACCGTCATGGGCGAGTGGGCCACCCACGTGGTGGAAGAGCAGATCGTCCAGCGCGACGAGAACTCCTGGCTGGTGGACGGGGTCACCCCCATCTCCGACGTGATGCGCGCCTTCGATATCGAAGAGTTCCCGGAGAACCAGAACTACGAGACCATCGCCGGCTTTATCATGTATATGCTGCGCAAGATTCCCAAGCGCACTGACTCGGTCAAATACGCCGGTTACAAGTTCGAAGTGGTGGATATCGACAGTTACAAGATTGATCAGCTGCTGGTTACCCGGGTCGAACCGGCTGTGGCCGAGAAGCCTGCTCAGGAATCGTAAAAGGAGCGACATAAGAGTCATGAAGATGCAGTCTCATTCCCGTGCGCTGGCCTGTGTCGCGCTCGCCCTGGCACTGGGTGCCTGTAGCCAGAGTGCGCCGCGCAAAGCCACAGTGGCAGCCAAGCCGGTTGCCCCCAAGCCTGCCGTGGTGGTGCCGCAGCCGGATCCCGATGCGGTGGTGCAAAGCGGCATGGCCGAGCCGAGCCCGGTCTTTGATGAGCAGTATCACGGCCCGGATCAGGGGTCGCTGGAGTCGGTGACCGCCCTGTTTGCCCGTGGCTACATCGAGTCCGCCATGCGCGAGACCATGCTGGCGGCGGTGCACAACGACTATCCGCTGCTCGGCATGCGGGATGTGCGGTTGACCGATCCGGTCTCCAAATTCCTCACCTCCGAGCATGCGGCCACCACGGCCCATGACTACCTCTATGCAGGCGTGCAGCGTCGCCTCGGTCGTCCGCTCAGCCCTGCCCAGTGGGAGCAGATCTGGCGCGGCTTGCCGCAGCAGGGTCGGGTTTCCGACTGGGTCAAACAGATCAAGCGAGTACTGGCCGGGCGTTAAACTGCCAGCGGATTAAGCTTGTGATGAGGCCACCTTCGGGTGGCCTCTTGCATTTCTGCGTTTGCCTCGCCGTTTGCACGCTGATTTCTGCTGATACTGATTGCCGCCCGTGGCACTTTGTTTTATCTTGATTTGGCCATCTAAACATCTATATGTTTTTATGGCTGCATAATAAAAGGGCTTCCCAGGATGAAGCGGGACGATCTGCAGCGATTCGATACGAAACCGCAGATCAACAAAACAAACAGATAAATACGCAAATAAACAACGCATATAACAAAGAGACACGACAGATGGAAACCAGGGAATTGTGGGTGCTGGATGGGGGTATGGGGCGCGAGTTGGCACGGCGGGGGGCACCGTTTCGTCAACCCGAGTGGTCGGCGCTGGCCTTGATGGAGGCGCCAGAGACGGTGCGTGATGTGCATCAGGCCTATGTGGCGAGCGGAGCTCGGGTCATCACCACCAACAGCTATGCGCTGGTGCCGTTTCATATCGGCGATGAGCGTTTCTTGGCCGAAGGGGAGGGGCTGGCAGCGCTGGCTGGTCAACTGGCCCGTGAGGTGGCTGACGCGCAGAAGGGGGCCGTGCAGGTGGCGGGTTCTCTGCCACCGCTGTTTGGCTCCTACCGTGCCGACCTGTTCAAGGCGGACAGGGTGAGCGAGCTGGCGACGCCGCTTATTCGGGCGCTATCCCCTTATGTGGATATCTGGCTGGCCGAGACCATGAGCCTGATTGCCGAGCCACTGGCCCTGAAAGCGCTGCTGCCTGATGACGGCAAGCCGTTCTGGGTCTCCTTCACGCTGGAAGATGAGGCGCCGGGCAACGAGCCGCGACTGCGTTCCGGCGAACGGGTGGCCGATGCGGTTAGCGCGCTGGTGGCGGCTGGAGTCGATGCCATCCTGTTCAACTGCTGTCAGCCTGAGGTGATCGAGGGGGCTCTCGAGGTTGCCCGCACCCGATTGCAGGCGCTGGGCCGCGCAGACATTCGCCTCGGTGCCTATGCCAACGCCTTCCCGCCGCAGCCCAAAGAGGCCACCGCCAACGACGGGCTGGACGAGATCCGCGCCGATCTGGGGCCGCTGGATTATCTCGGCTGGGCCGAGCGCTGGCGCGCAGCCGGGGCGAATTTGATCGGCGGTTGCTGCGGCATCGGCCCCGAGCATATTCAGGCGCTGAGCAGCCGGTTGCGCTAAGGAGCTTCCATGAAAGAGAACAAGATTGGGCTCTGGTCTCTCACCGCGCTGGTGTTCAGTTCCATGGTGGGGGCGGGGATTTTTAGCCTGCCCCAGAACATGGCCGAGGTGGCAGGCGCCCGCGCCGTGCTGATCGGCTGGGGCGTGACGGGTGTGGGTATCCTGGCGCTCGCCATGAGTTTTCTCTATCTGTCGCGGTTAAGGCCGGATCTCGACGGCGGTATCTACAGCTACGCCCGCGCCGGTTTTGGCGAGCTGGTGGGATTCTTCTCCGCCTGGGGTTATTGGCTCTGCGCCACCATCGGCGTGGTGGGCTATCTGGTGATCGCCTTTGCGGCGCTGGGCAGCTTTATCGATACGCCGGAGCAGGTCTGGTTTGGTGAGGGCAACACGCTGGCAGCGTTTGTTGGCGAGTCCTGCATCCTCTGGGCGGTGCACCTGCTGGTGGCCCGCGGCGTGCAGCAGGCGGCGCTGTTCAATCTGGTGGCGACCCTGGCCAAGAGCCTGCCGCTGCTGCTGTTTATCCTGTTTGCCTGCTACTTGTTCGATCCGGTCACCTTCGCGGCGGATCAGCAGGGCAGTAGCCTGGCGGTGCCGGTTTCCGAGCAGGTGCGCAATACCATGCTCATCACTCTCTGGGTCTTCACCGGTATCGAGGGGGCAGCGGTGCTGTCGGCCCGCGCCAGAAACCGGCGGGATGTGGGCACCGCCACCGTGCTTGGGGTGCTATTGGCACTGCTGCTCTATGTGCTTATCTCGGTGCTGGCGCTGGGGATATTGAGTCGGCCCGAGCTCGCAGCGCTGCCCAACCCCTCCATGGCAGGGCTGATGGCCCAGATGACCGGCTCCTGGGGCAAGCTGGTCATCAGCGTCGGCCTTATCGTCTCGGTACTTGCCTCCTACGTGAGCTGGACCCTTTTCTCGGCCGAGGTGCCCTTCAGCGCGGCCCGCCACGGTGCGTTTCCTGCTATCTTCCGGCGCCAGAACCGCAACGGGACGCCTATCGCATCGCTCTGGCTCACCAGCCTGACGGTGCAGACTTGCCTGCTGCTGGTATGGCTGCTCGGCAAGGGCTACACCAGCCTGCTGCTTATCTCCACCTCGATGATTTTGGTGCCTTACCTGCTGATCGGCCTGTTCTTGCTCAAGCTCTCGTTCAGCAAGAAGGGTGAGGGCGGTCAGGGCCGCGGTCTGATGCGGGCGGTGGCACTGATGTCGAGCGGTTACGGCTTCTGGCTGCTCTATGCTGCCGGGGTGGAGTATCTGCTGCTCTCCTTGCTGCTCTACGGGCCGGGTCTGCTGCTGTTTCTCTACAGCCGCCGTCAGCTGGGCACAGATCTTTGCCTGAGCGGCCGCGAACGGCTATTGGCCGGAGTGACCTTGCTGAGCCTGATCCCCGCCGTCTGGTCGTTCGCCCATCTCTGACATCGAAGAGGTGACTGACCATAAAAGAGAGCGCCACTGTGGCGCTCTCTTGTTATCAGGGACTGGTTATCAGGGGCTTGCTATCCGGGAGTTGCTATTCGATGCGAAGGCTCAACGGCTGGCAGGCCCGGCCGGTTTGCCAAACAGCACGGCGAGTTTTTGTCGCCAGGGTAGGCCACGGGCATCACGCAGCATGTCGCGCCACTCGTGGAAGGTGAGGGTGAGGGGGTTAAAGCTGTGGATCGGCTTGGTGATGCCAAAGCGACACGGCTCGGCCGGATCTTCTTCGACAAAGGTGCCGAACAGCCGATCCCAGATGATCAGCACGCCGGCGAAGTTGCGGTCTATGTATTTGGCGTTGCTGGCGTGGTGCACCCTGTGGTGGGAGGGGGTGTTGAAGAGCCACTCAAGCCAGCCGAGCTTGCCCACCACCTGGGTGTGGACGAAGAACTGGAAACCGAGGCTCAGCAGCACGGTGGTGACCACCGCCTCGGGCGGGAAGCCGATGACAATCATCGGGATCCAGAACAGCCACATGCCGGAGATCGGGTACATCAGGCTCTGGCGAAAGGCGGTGGAGAGGTTGAGCCGCTCCGAGCTGTGATGCACCACATGGGAGGCCCACAGCCAGCGAACATGGTGGCTGGTGAAGTGGAACAGCCAGTAACAGAGATCCTGCAACAGGAACAGCAGTAGCACACTCCAGAGATTCAGCTCGATATCGAACAGTCGCCAGCCCCAGAGGGTGTCATACAGATAAGCAATGGCGATGGCCGCCAGCGCATCGCCCCCTTGGTGCATCAGGGCCAGGGCTGCGTTGGCGAACAGATCCCGCCACTGGTAGGTGGCGGTGGGAAAGGCCGCGCCATGTTTGCGCAGGTAGAGCATCTCCCAGCCGATAAAGGCCAGAAAAATCGGGGAGAGGTAGAGCAAAAGCAGTTGCACATCCATATGCGGCCATCCATTCAGAGCAATTGCTCTCCAGCATAAAGGATGGTTTTAATATTTCATTAACATTTTTCAGCCGACGAAGAGATGGCATGAAATATGGCGCGCCAGCAGAGGAAGGCGCGCTGGATGGCTATGCTTGATGCAGGCTTTTTCAGGAGGTGCTGGCTTATGCGCGTCTGGTGTTGCTTGTTGCTGGGGTTGTGCATGATGGCGCACGCCAAGACCCGGGTCGAGATCCTGGCGGATGCCGCCTATCCCCCCTACTCCTGGCAGGAGGGGGAGGAGGTCAGGGGGATCTATGCCGACATCATCCGAGAGGTAACCTCTGCCATGCCTGACTATGAGGTGGTGCTCAAGCCCATGCCGTGGCGGCGCGGTCTGAGCATGGTGGAGCAGGGGACCGCCTTCGCTATTTTTCCACCCTACTACATGCCCGATACCCGCCCTTATATGTGGCCCTACTCCCAGCCGATGCTGGATGAAGAGCTGGTGGTGATGTGCGGCGCCAGTGTGGCGGCCAATACCCCGCAGGCCAGGTTTCCGCTCGACTATCACGGTTTGCGCTTTGGTATGAACGCCGGTTTTGCCGTCGGCGGAGATGCCTTTTGGCAGGCGGTAAAAGAGAAGCAGATCGACGTGGAGGAGGTGAAAAGCAATCGGGAGAACCTGCTCAAGATTGTCCGCGGCAGGGTCGATTGCACCATCAATGATCGCCTCTCCCTGCTCTATGAGTTGCTCAACATGATAAAGGCCGATCAGCTGGCGGTGGCCGATATGTCCCTGCTCAAACAGGGGCCGGTGCTCAGCAAGGAGCAGGGGTTTCTCGGCTACAGCCGCAAGGGGGAGTACCCCTACAAACAGGCCTTTATCGACCAGTTTGACAAGGAGCTCTATCAGCTCAAAAAACGTGACGGGGTGAAAGTGATCGTGGAGCGCTATCTGGGAAAGTCCCCGCGCTGAGCCGATGAGAGGGGCACTCGGGTTCAGCTGGGTTAAGCCTGCTCAGCGTGACACACAAGAAGAGGGACCTTGCGGTCCCTCTTCGTTTATCCAGCAGAGCGTGTTGGCTACAGCACCTGACTCAAGAACTGGCGTAGACGCGGGGAGGGGGGATTGTCGAAGAAATCGGCCGGTTTTTCATCTACCAGCAGTTCGCCACTCTCCATAAAGAGCACCCGATCCGCTACTTCGCGGGCAAAGCCCATCTCGTGGGTCACCACCACCATGGTCATCCCCTCGCGAGCCAGCCCCTTCATCACATCCAGCACTTCCCCCACCATTTCGGGGTCGAGCGCACTGGTGGGCTCGTCAAACAGCATGATGCGCGGCTGCATGGCGAGCGCCCGGGCGATGGCCACCCGCTGTTGCTGACCGCCGGAGAGTTGGGAGGGATAGCTGGCCGCTTTCACCGACAGCCCCACTTTCAGCAGCAGCGCCTTGGCTCTGTCTTCGGCCTCACGGCGCGACAGGCCACGCACCTTTTGCGGGGCGAGACAGATGTTGTCCAGCACAGTCAGGTGGGGAAAGAGGTTGAAGGACTGGAACACCATACCCACCTCTTCCCGCAGCTTGTTGACATCGCCCGGCTCGGTCAGGCAGATGCCGTCGACCACGATGTTGCCGTCGTTGATGGTCTCCAGCTGGTTGAGGGTGCGCAGGAAGGTGGACTTGCCCGAGCCGCTGGGGCCGACGATCACCACCACTTCCCCTTCGGCGACCTGGGTGCTGACATTTTTCAGGGCGTGCACTTCGCTACCGTAGAACTTCTCTACGCCGGTCGCTTTGATGATGGGATCAGTTGCTTTTCGCATATTTCACCTCGAGACGGCGTACCAGAAAAGAGAGGGTGCCGGTGAGCACCAGATAGAGCAAGGCGACGGTGAACCATACCTCGAACGGGCTGAAGGTGGAGCTCACCACCTCGCGCCCCGCCTTGGTCAGATCGGTGATGGAGATGACCGAGACTAGCGAGGAGTCCTTGATGAGGTTGATGAATTGGCCCGCCAGCGGTGGCAGCACCCGCTTGAACGCCTGCGGCAGGATGACGTAGCGCATGGTCTGGGCGGAGGTCATACCCAGGCTGCGGCCCGCCTCCATCTGCCCCTTGTGGATGGAGCTGATACCGGCGCGGACGATCTCCGCCACATAGGCGCCGGTAAAGACCGCCAGCGCGGCGACCCCGGCGGTGAAGCGGTCGAGGTTCAGCACGGTGCCGATAAAGAAGTAGACGATAAAGATCTGCACCAGCAGCGGCGTGCCGCGGATGAGCTCAACGTAGGTGATGGCCAGATTGCGCAGGGCCGGATTGGGGGAGAGGCGCGCCAGTCCGGCCAGGGTGCCGAGCAGGATGGCGAAGATGCCTGCCACCAGCGAGAGCTTGACGGTGACCCAGACGCCCCAGGCGATGGGGCCTGCGGTCCAGCTCAGTTGGGTGTCGAGGGTATCGCCACGAAAAACGGTATCCCCTTCGGCGACTTGTACGCCGGTACTGGCGATGGCTTGCCGCACATTGGGGTCGAGATCGTCTTGCAGGAACAGCTTGCCCTTCTCGGCCTCGCTGGTGCCCGCCATCACGGTGCCGTCAAATTCGGCGAGATTCTTCTGCTCCGCCTGATAGGCGATGTACTGGGGAATGCGTTCCCAGCGCCAGGTGTAATCCACTGACTGGACAGCCTTGTAGATGCCGAATACGGCAACCAGCAGCATCAGCAGGAAAACCCCATGCCAGAGTAGCTGATTGGGCTGTTTTTCCATCTGTCTTGTCGGTTTGGGTGTGTGCACAGTCACAACCTCTTCTCGTTATTGTGTGGGGAGCTGCGTGGTGCAGGGGCGGCATGTGCCGCCCCCCGGAGGTTATTTGAGCTGGTTCAGCCAGGCGTTGGATTCGAACCACTTCTTGTAGAGACGGTCGTAGCTGCCATCGCCCTTGATCTGGCGCAGGTAGTTGTTGAACCAGTTGAGGGTGTCCTGATCCCCTTTGCGGATGGCCCAGGCCAGCGGCTCGAAGGTGAACGGCTTGTCGAGGTGCACCACGGCGCCCTGATTCTGGGAGGCGAAAATAGCGTTGTAGGGCAGGTCATAGACGAACGCATCGACCTTGCCGTTGATCACTTCCAGCTTGGCGTCATCCTGGGTTTCAAACTGCAGCAGGGTGGCTTTGGGGATCAGGCGCTTGACTGCCTGCTCGCCGGTGGTGCCGAGCTTGACCGCGATCTTGTATTTCGGGTCGTTGAGGTCGGTGAAGGATTTGATTTCACCCGCCTTCTCTTTACGCAGGACTATGGTCTGGCCGACCACGATGTAGGGATCGGCAAAGTTGACCCGCAGGTTGCGCTGGGGAGTGACGGTCATGCCGCCCATGATGACGTCGAACTTGTTGGTCAGCAGCGCCGGAATGATGCCATCCCAAGCGGTGTTGACGAACTCGACCTTCACGCCCATCTCTTTGGCGACCATCTTGGCGAGATCCACATCAAAGCCGATGTATTGGCCCTGCTTGTTGGTCATCTCGAAGGGTTGATAGCCGGCGTCGAAGCCGACTCGCAGCACGCCGCGTTCGAGCACGGCATCCAGGGTGGAGGTGGGGGCTGGGGTCGGGGCCGCCGTGGCGATCCCGCAAAACAGCAGGGTAGAAAGAATCAGTTTTTTGATCATAAGTGACGTCTCTGTCGGTGGTGTGTTCGGCCTTGAACCTGATCCCGTGCGACTCCGTGGCACAAGAGACTGCTGCATCCGGCAACAGGCAAGACAGGATGAATGTCTTGTGCGGGACAAAAGCCCCATATGAGATGCTATGAATAGTGGTTGAGTGAAAAATGTACCAAAAACAGATTGTGTCAGAAGACTCAACAGGTTAGAGACATTTATTGCTCATGGCTTCATTCATAAAATCACACGAAAACAACATATCTATCTAACGTGGCCGGTTCAAGCCCAAATTGTGTTCAATACCTTTTGTTACATATGATGGGGTTCGCTTGTGGCTTGTTTTGTACTCTGACTTTTTCTGTACCTGCGGTGGTGCGATCCCGACAGGGCAAGCAGGCCACAGAGACAGTAAACAATATGTTTTTATTGTGAAAACAGTCAGTCCCCTCTGGGTCTTGGCAAACGCTTCTCATATACTCAGTTACCTTCTGAAACTGGCTCTTGTATGGCGCTCTCACTGCTGCTGAAACTGGACGTTTTTACCCTGATGCTGATGGCGCTGGGTGGCTACAGTCTTGGCTTTATCACCCTCTCCATCATCTGGTCTACCCACAGGGAGATCCCCGGTATCGGTTACTGGTGGTGGTCTGCACTCTGTGCGCTGGTGGCCCAGACGCTCTTCTCGTTGCAGGCATTTTTCCCCAGCCCATCCGGCATCTGGCTGGCCAACACCCTGATCACGATCTGCATCGCGCTGATGCCGTTGGCGCTGCAGCGCTTTTTCGGCCAGCCCCCGAACTGGCGTGCCGGTGTGCTCTTCATGCTGGTCTATCTGCTGATCTTGAGCTGGTGCATTGTGAAGGGGGGGATGGAGTCTAGGGTGATGCTGGCTTGCCTGAGCTACATGGTGCTGGGGGCGGTGATCGTCTATCTGGTCTGGCGTCACGGCTACCCCGACTATTTGCCAGCGGTGATGGTCTTTACCGTGGTTAACATCCTGCTCTACGCCTTCTACCTGATGCGGCTCTGGTTCCTGTGGCAGGACAACGTGCAGATGCTGATGGATAAGAGCGGAGTCAATGTGCTGCCCTTCCTCTCCATGCTGATGGGGAGCTATCTCTCCACTTTCGGGGTGCTGCTGCTCTGTACCCAGTACCGGGCGCTGGCGCTGCACCAGCAGGCGAGCCACGACCCTCTCACCGGCCTGCTCAACCGGCGCGGCTTTATGGAGCAGCTGAAGCAGCAGAAGTTGGGTGACGGCGGCGCGCTGGCCGTGCTCGATATCGACGATTTCAAGCAGATCAATGACCAGCATGGCCACGAGGTAGGTGATCGGGTGCTGGCCGAGCTCGGCGCCTATCTGGGTAGCCAGCCCGATTTAGTGTGCAGCCGTTTCGGTGGCGAGGAGTTTGTGCTGCTCTTCTCGCAGCCCGGTGTGCTGGCGCTGCAGCGCTGCGAGGGATTGCTGGAGGCGGTCGCGAACCGCAACATGGGCGGCCTCTCCATCACGGTCAGCATGGGGCTCTCCCACTGGCACGGGGAGTGGCACTTTGATCCTCTGTTCACTCAGGCCGATCATGCGCTCTATTGCGCCAAGCGGCAGGGCAAGAACCGGGTCTGTCAGGCTGGCCGGGAGGCGTAACTCCCGCTCAGTCCGGTATCACATCGTGTCGGCAGGTTGGGGGCGCGGTGCCTGTGCCTTGAGGAAGGGGAGCAGCAGCAGGGCCGAGACGCCCGCCGCCACCGAGATCACCACGAAGAAGCCGTTCCAGTGCCAGATCTCCATCACCTTGGCCAGCGGATAGCCTGACAGCGCCGCCCCCATGTAGGCAAACAGGCCGACAAAGCCGGTGGCTGCCCCTGCTGAATTTTTGTGGGAGCACTCCGCTGCCGCCATGCCGATCAGCATCTGGGGGCCGAACACGAAAAAGCCGATGGTAAAGAAACAGGCCGCCTGCATCACGTAGCTGAAGAAGGGCATCAGCCAGAGCGACCCCACCGCCAGCAGGATCCCCACCGCAAAGATGAGGTTCATCGGGCCGCGGTTGCCGTTGAACAGCTTGTCCGATCCCCAGCCCGCCACCAGGGCGCCGATAAAGCCCCCCACCTCGAACATGGAGATGGCCGAGTTGGCGCTCATCAGATTGAAGCCGCGCTGCTCGGTCATGTAGAGGTTGCCCCAGTCGTTGATGGCGGTGCGCACCACATAGACCAGCACGTAACAGCAGGCCAGCAGCCAGATATAAGGGTTGCCCAGCACATATTTGTGCAGGATCTGGCGATGGGAGAGCCCCGCATCCTGAGTCTGCTGGGCCAGCTCCATGGCGTCCTTGCGCCACTCGCCCACCGTGGGCAGACCCATGGCGCTCGGGGTATCCCGCAGCCGCCAGCAGAGGAACAACCCCGCCACGATGGCGATAAGGCCGGGCACTATCATGCCGTAGCGCCAGCCATGTTGCAGGGCGATGGTGCTGACGATAAGGGGGATGAGCGCGCCGCCGACGTTGTGGGCAGTGTTCCAGGCCGACCACCAGACGCCGCGCTCGGTGCGCGAATACCAGCTGGTAAGCAGCTTGGAGCAGGGGGGCCAGCCCCAGCCCTGGAAGAAGGCGTTGGCGACCCAGAGGGCGGCAAACATCCAGAGTGCCGACGAGAGGCCGAACAGTATATTGATAACGCCGGTGGCCATCAGTCCGACACCCATAAAGTAGCGCGGGTTGGCGCGGTCACTGATGATGCCGGAGAAGAACTTGGAGCAGCCGTAGGTGATGTAGAACAGAGTCCACAGCATGCCGATATCGGATTTGTCCAGCATGCCGCTCGCCAGCATGTCCGGCATGGCGAAGTTGAAACTCTTGCGAGTGAAGTAGAAGACCGCGTAGCCCAGATACATGGTCAGCAGCAGGTGCAGCCGCCAGTGGCGATAGGTGGCGTCGATCTCGGCCTGATCCCGGATAAGGGGCCGGGGCGGCGCGCTTCTCATAAAACTCAGCACAGGCAGGCCCTCTGGTGGTGATTAGCCATGACTTTCTTCCCGTCTGCGACTGGGCAGGTTGACCGTCAGTTGGGTGCCGTGGATGCAGGAGAGTTGCAGACTGCCCCCGAGGGCCTGTACCCGCTCGCGAATACCGAGCAGGCCATAGCCCTGCTGCGGGCGGCTTTCCGGCAGACCGCGGCCATCATCTTCCAGCACCAGTTGCAACTGCTCGCCGCTGGCACGGGCGCGAATGGTGACCGAGTGGGCGTTGGCATGTTTGACCACGTTGTTGAGCCCCTCCTGACAGACCCGAAACAGGGTGACCCGCTGGGCATCGGAGAGATCCCCATCCGCCAGCTGCCACTCCAGACGGGTGACGATGCCGTGACGCTCCAGCTCCAGCTCCCGCAGCAGTGCCCGTACCGCCTGTTCCAGAGTCATGTCGTCGAGCTGGCGCGGGCGCAGCCGCCCGAGCAGGCCGCGCACCGCGTCGTAGATCCCGAGCGACAGTGTGTCGATGAGGGCACTGCTCTGACCTACACCTGCGTTATCGGGGGCGAGGCGGCGCACTATGCCAGCCTGGGTACGAATGGCGGTGATGGTCTGGCCGATGTCGTCGTGCAGCTCGCGCGCCACCTCCTTGCGGATGCTCTCCTCGGTCTCCAGCAGCCGCTCGGTGAGCTGGCGATTGTGGGCGAGCTGGCGGGTCAGCGCCTGATTAAGTTCGCGCTGGCGCTGGATCCCTGCACCCAGCAGCAGGCCAGTGAGACTCTGGGCCAGCAATGAGAGCAGCAGGTCGAGGGGGTGATCATGCCAGGCCTGACTGGCCAGCAGGGCGATGGTGTTCATCAGGGTGGCGAGCAGCGCCCCCTGCCAGCCGTAGCGCCACGCCATGGCGATGATGGGGATGGCCAGACAAAACGGGGTGAAGCGCACCAGCGAGTTGGGCAATCCCAGTTGCAGCCAGAGGCTCAATACGAACAGCAGCAGATACCAGACCAGATGGCGAAAGCGCCACTCCACCGGTTGATCCACCAGCGCAGGGCCGAGCGGCACCCAGGTGGCGCGGGTGAGGTAGTGCCAGATCAGCATGCAGGTGGAGGTCAGCGTCAGCCCGCCGGTCAGACTGAGCAGCAGGGCCGAGAGGCCATCTTCTCCCGCCAGATGCCAGAGCAGGGCTTGCAGCAGCGCCGCCGCCGTGACGGTGGCGAGCAGCAGCAACAGTTGCTGCCAGTCATTGCGCACCTGCTGGCGGCGGGCAATCAGCAGCGGTATCAGGGTCAGCAGACTGCCCGCGACCAGCCACGGCCAGTGGGGCAGCCCCACTTCCAGATTGAGCCAGTAGAGCAGCAGCCCTTCGCACAGCAACAGCGGCGGCCAGTAGTGGCCGGGACTTTGCAACAATAACCCGAGGCGCAGGCCGAAGGGGAACAGCAGCACCGCCAGCGCCGGGCCACCCGCCAGATGCAGGCTGATGCTCCAGAGGCAAAACCAGCCGGCGGCAAAGATGAAGCAGGCCGCCAGCGCGATGGCGACATAGCTGGCAAAACGGGAGATCACCAGCTATCCAGCATGCGGTGGGCCAGCTCGACGTTGTTGCTGACCTTGAGCTTGTCCATCAGGTTGGCGCGATGGACGTGAACCGTCTTGGGGGAGAGGCCAAGCTGCTCGGCGATGGCTTTCACCTCCAGCCCCTGTGCTAGCAACTGGGCAATCTCCCGCTCCCGATTGGTAAGGGGATCCCGGCTGCTGCTGGCCAGTTTCTGGGCGATGTCGGGCGTCAGATAACACCCCCCCTGGGCGGCGGTACGCACGGCGGCGATCAGCTCGTCCGGACTGCAGCGCTTGGAGAGAAACCCCTTGGCGCCGGTTTGCAAGGCCTGCTCGATGAGGGCGGGGCTGTCGTGCACCGAGAGCATGACCACCGCGAGGCCGGAGGGGAGCTGCTTGAGCAGATCCAGTCCCGACTGGTCGGGCATCGAGATGTCGCAGACACAGACCCGCGCCCCGCTGCCGGGCAGACCGGCAAGGGCGTCGCTGGCGGAGCCGAATTCGGCGACCACCTGCAGATCGGGCTCCAGATTGAGCAGTTGGGCAAAACCGGATCGGACGATCTGGTGATCGTCGATGAGGGCAATTTTTATCATGATGTCAGCCTGAAATTCGGTGCGTCATGACCATGACGCGGCCAACAAGATACCTGCCCCCCGAGTCAGGCTCAAGCAGCAGCAGGAAAAGGGGCTAAAAACCGGGGAGCAAGGTGAACAAAGCTTGATCGGGATCAGCTGGCAAGGGCGAGCAAGCGGGCTGATCAACAGGGGATGACCAGCCCGTGGGACTCAGCGGTGCAGCTCGCCGGCGCGCTCCGGCTGATAGACCACTTCCAGAATTTCGACCTCGATGGTGCGACCGGCCGGGCCCGGCCAGGCGATGCTGTCGCCCACTTTCAGGCCGAGCAGGGCGCTGCCCACCGGCGCCAGTACCGAGATGTTGCTCTCGTCGCCCTTGGCATCGCGCGGGTAGACCAAGGTGAGGCAGAACTCGTTGCCGCTGCTCTGCATCTTGAAGCGTACCTTGCTGTTCATGGTGACCACGTCCGGCGGCATGTCGGCCGGCTCGCGGATTTCGGCGCGGTCCAGCTCCTCTTGCAGGGCCAGATGCTGCGGGTGGTTACCGAGCAGTTGTTCGATACGGTCCAGATCAAGGCTGGAGATAACCAGATGAGGTTGTTTCATAAGATATTCCTTATCAATAGCGGATAGGCCCATACCGGCGGGTGCAGGTTGGCCATCACACTGGGTGTTACAAAAATGGATTCAACAGGTTCAATCGATTGAAAATGCCTGCCCCCAAGCGACTCGCGGCCGAAGGAGCGAGGCGGGGGCTCAGCAGGGTGTGAGCAAATGCGAGGAAATAGCGAGTATTTTCATGGGGCTACCATAACCATTCTGGCCGGCATTGGCAACCGTGATTGAGTGACTACTCAGGAACCTGATAGTTGTACTGACGGATGATATGAGCCAATGTGCCATCATGGCGCATCTCGTCTATCACGGCTTGCCAGCGCTGCGCCTCTTTGAAGGGGAAATCCTTGTGAGCGGCCAGGAACAGTTGGGTGTTCATCAACACTTCCCCGCGAACCAGCTGCTGTGATGAGCGTTTGTCTTGTTGTTGGGCATACAGGATGACATTCCATGCGGCGACCCAGGCATCAATGCGACCGCGATGGAGTTTATGAGCGTTGAGTTGCTCATCTGCCACTGTCTCTCCCCGGAGCCCGATGCGTTGCTTGAGTAGGTGTTGACCAAACGAGTAGCGCAGCACGCCCACATCAAGGTTTTTCAAATCGCTGCTTTTCAGTGCTTTTGGGTGAAACCGGCGATCGCTGACGATCAAAAACTGTTCATCGAGGATGGGCGTTACCCACTGATATAGGTGCTCTCGCTGACTGCTTCGCACGGGCGGTATCATCAAGACATCGGGGCGGTGAATTGTCTGGGTCAGTGCACGTGGAAGTGGCATCAGCTCGATAGTAAGCGGCTCGTCTAGACGGCGGGCTGCTTCCTCCATGATCTCGATACCCACCCCGCTGGGTTTACCATGGGAGGACTGAATGACGTAAGGGGGCAGCTCGGCCGCCACCAGCACAATAGCCTGGGCACCGGTGTTCACCAGCAATAACAGCAGGGCAAAAAAGGGCAGGCAGAGAGCGCGCATCAAGGTCGTGAGCCAGAGTCGAATATGCAGAGTGTAACATTCCTGCCTGCGTTGTCGTTGTGCCCGCTGAGGGGTTGGGATCTCAGTCGAAGAAATCCCGCAGATCGCGCACTTCGTAATCAGCGAGTTGCTGCCAGGGGAGCTGAGCAGGCAGCTTGCGCAGGGTCACCTCCATCCGGTAGCTGCGATAGCCATCGAGGCTGGCCGACTCGACCACCAGCGGGATCTGCCACTGACTCGACCAGAGAATCCGGGTTCGTTGCTGCCCTTCGCGCTTTTCATACCAGCGGGTCTGCTCGGGGGCGGCCTCATCCAGCGGGGTCATCCCCTCGAGCAGCGCCGGGTTGACGAGATGGCGGATCCGCAGCCAGTCGGGCTTGAAGGCCACCTGGCCATACTCTTCCACCGGCACCTCAACCAGCTGGTTGTGCCAGCTGTCGGCATAACGCAGCTGAAGTTCACCCTCATCACTGCGGCTGACCCAGCGGGCCGCCATCTGGTGGGTAAAGTGCTTGTGGCCGGGCGTGGCGTCGTGAGTGGCGTGATAGGCACGGGCAAGGGGGAGGGGAATGAGCCGCTGGCTCCACACCTGATTGCCCACGCGCAGCCACTTCTCTTGCCAGACACTCTCTCTGGCGATGCCATCGCTGCCGGTGTTCCGGTCGTGATAGCTGATCCGGGCGGCGAGATCCGGGGGCGTGTCGTCAGCATGCAGGGGGAAGGCGAGGGTGCAGCCAAGCAGCCATAACGAAAGCAAAAATCGCATCATCATCTGTCGCTCGAAAGAGCCGGGGCCCGGGCCGCTGAGTCGATTGCTCAGATGCACCCGGGCCCCTGCTGCTTACAGGCCGAGCGCCTCCCGCAGTTTGCCAAACACCTTGGTGTTATCCAGTGTGCCCTTGAAGCGGTTGCTGCCAGCGCCATCGGCAAACAGCATCACATCGCCGCCGCCGTGGGTTTCCGATGTCAGTTTGACGCCGGTCTCCTGCAGATAGTCATTGGCCATCACCTGATCGCTGGTGAGAACCGGGCGCACGGCCGCACGATTGGGGCCGTTACCGAACACCAGGGTGGTGAAGGGCTTGCCATCCACGTCGTTCTGGGTCGAGCCATCGCCATTTTTCACCAGATCCAGCACCGGATTGCCCTTGGCGGAGTAGCCGTTAATGGTCATGGTGTGGTCATGGTCTGCGGTGACCACGATCAGGGTATTGCTGAGATCTACTTTACCCAGCGCCGTCTTGACCGCCTCATTCAGTGCCACCGCGTCGGTGAGCGAGCGCTTGGCGTTGGTGCCGTGCAGGGCATGATCGATCCGGCCGCCTTCTACCATAAGAAAGTAACCCTGACTGTTCTTGCTCAGCAGGTCGATCGCCTTGGCGGTCATTTCGGAGAGGGACGGCTGGGTATTGGCAGCCCCTTTGGCGACCCGATCCAGCTCGTAGTCCAAGTGGGATTTGCTGCTGAACAGGCCGAGCACCTTACCGCTGGTGACCTTGGCCAGTTCACTTTGGGTGGTGACATAGCTGTATCCCTGCGCCTTCATCTCGGCGGTCAGGTCGCGGTTGTCATTGCGACCGCCCTTGTTGCTGGCGCTGTAGGGGGTCCAGTGGTTGGCACCACCGCCCATCAGCACATCGACCCCATCCCCAAGCGCCTGGTTGAAACCAGTTCCTCCCGGAACGGCCTGTGCAGCGATGTCATAGGCAGCATCCCGATGGCAGATGTGGGCGTAGGTAGCCGCCGGGGTCGCGTGGGTCAGCTCGGTGGTGGTGACGGCTCCGACCGATTTGCCTGCCGCCTTGGCCAGCTCCAGGATGGTGGGCACCGGCTTGCCGTTATCGCTGCTGCAATTGTTGACGGTTTTGTTGCCATTGACGTCTTTGCCGGGGGCGACGGCTTTGGTGTCGCTGCTCATGGCGATCACCTCGTTGTTCATCTTGACCCCGGTGGTGTAGGCCGCCATGGAGGGGGCCGAGTCGGTGGTCTGGGCATCGTTGGAGAAGGTCTTGATGCGGGCACTGCGCGGCAGTTTCATCATCTCCAGATTGCCCTCTTCTCCCACCTTGAACAGGCGAGTGGCGGTGAGCACGGTAGGCCCCATGCCATCACCGATAAAGAGAATGACGTTTTTGGCATCACCGGCCTGTGCCTGGGAGGTTGCGCCCAGCGCACTGAACAGGGCGGCGCAGACCAGCGTGTGCTTGATGGATGTGTTCATCTGTTTGCTCATGAAAGTGCTCCTTACAGCTTGGCCGCAGCCTTGATCTTGCCGAACACGGCGGTGTTATCGAGTGAGCCATGGAAGCTGTCAGCCCCCTTGCCGATGGCGCCGAGGAAGACATCGGTACCGCCGTGGGTCTCGTTGCCGATTTCGCCTACCTTGACTACCACTTCCTGGTGGTAGTCATTGGCGGAGACGGTGGCATCGTCGAGCGGGGCGACGCTGCTGCGCGGGCCATCTACCCGGTTGTAGCCGTTGCCAAAACCTATGATGGTGTAGGGCATGCCCTCGCTATCCTTGCTTGGCTCGCCAGTCTCGTAGTTCTTCACCAGCCCGAGTACGCCGGGGTTGTCGGCGGTGGTCTTGCCGGTGCGCTTGGCATAGCCGTTGAGCACGAGCGTGTGGTCATGGTCGGCGGTGACCACGATCAGGGTGTTTTTCAGCTCGGGGTCGCTCTTTTTCACCTCGTCGATGGCGGCCTTGATGGCATTGTCGAAGGCGATGGTGTCCTGCAGCGCCCGCTTGGCGTTGGTGTCGTGCAGGGCGTGGTCGATGCGGCCCCCTTCCACCATCAGGAAGTAACCCTTCTCTTTGCCCTTGAGCTGCTTGATGGCGGCCAGGGTCATCTGGGCCAGTGACGGCTCGCTGGCAGGGCGGTCCAGGTCATATTTCATGTGGCTGGAACCAAACAGACCCAGCAGCGGCTTGCCCGCATCGGCCTTGTTCAGCTCGTCCAGATTGCTGGCAAACTGGTAGCCCTTGGCCTGCATTTCGCTGATGAGGTTGCGGCCATCCTCCCGCTTGCCCTTGTCAGCTTTGGGCAGGAAGAAACTGCTGCCGCCACCGAGCACCACATCCAGCCCCTCCTTGAGGGCGCTGTTGTAGCCTTTGCCGCCCGGCACCAGCTGGACGGCGATATCTGCCTCCAGATCCCGGTTGCAGATATGGGCATAGGTAGCCGCCGGGGTGGCGTGGGTCACCCGGGTACTGGTTACCACACCGGTACCGCGGCCATCGGCTTTGGCCAGCTCCAGCAGGGTGGTCACCGGCTTGCCGGCGCTCTTGCTGCAGTCGCTCTCATAGGTGGCGTCGCCGTCCATGCTGATAACGCCGTTGTTGCTCTTGACTCCGGTCATGTAGGCCGCCATGGAGGGGGCCGAGTCAGTGACCTGGGCATCGTGGGAGAAGGTCTTGATAAAGGCCGTCTCTGGCAGGGTATCGATGGTGAGATCACCCTCTTCGCCGACACCGTAGATGCGGGCCGCCGTAAGGGTGTTGAGGCCCATGCCGTCACCGAGGAAGAAGATGACGTTGGTGGGTTGGGCTGCGGGCTTGGTCGCCACCGTGTCATTGTCTGATTTGCAGCCGGCAGCCAGGGCGGCGCCGATCATCACTGCAAGTCCTGCCATTTTTCTCATTGGGGTTCGCTCCTTGTAAAACCTGAGCGCAGCCTAGAGGGGGCAGATGACACTTTTACTGACTATCGGTGACGGTTGTGTGAAAAAGTGATGAAAATGTTACACTATATCAATGTGTTATCTATCAATTGAGCCAGTTGGTCCGGTCGCTTCCGGCAAGGTTGCTCCGCCTCGGCGGTTTGCTGATTTGATGAGGTGATGGTTAGAATGACCTGTCAAAAGAGGCCCGCAGCAGGTAAAATGCGCCCCCTTCGTTCGATGCCCGCGGCAGAGCGCCTGTTGTTCCATGCGCGCGCCCGCAGCCCCCACAGAGAGTAACGGATATGTCCATCAACTGGTTCCCCGGTCACATGCACAAGGCCCGCAAAGAGATTGCCGAGGTCATGCCCCAGGTCGATGTGATCATCGAGATGCTCGATGCCCGCATCCCCTTCTCCAGCGAAAACCCGCTGGTGCCCGAGCTGCGTGGTGATACCCCGGTGATCAAGGTGCTGAACAAGGCGGACCTGGCCGATTCGGCGATCACCGATCTGTGGGTGGCGCACATGGAAAAAGAGAAGGGGATCAAGGCGCTGCCGCTGACGCAACAAGAGCCGGAGAAGATCAAGCAACTGCTGACCCTCTGCCACGAGATGCTGCCGGAGCGCAATTTTGAGCTGCGCGGCGTGCGGGCGATGATCATGGGGATCCCCAACGTGGGCAAGTCCACTCTGATCAATACTCTGGCGGGGCGCATCATCGCCCGTACCGGCAACGAGGCGGGGGTGACCAAGTCCCAGCAGCGGATCAAGCTGGATAACAACGTCATCCTGACCGATACCCCGGGTTTCCTCTGGCCCAAGCTCAATCCGCCCTCCTGCGGTTATCGTCTGGCTATCACAGCGGCCATCAAGGACACAGTGTTCGACTATGCCGATATCGCCATGTTCGCCGCTGACTACTTCATCAAGGCCTATCCGGAGCGGATCAAGGCGCGCTACCAGATTGACGAGCTGCCCGAGACCGAGATCGAGCTGCTGGAGATGATCGCCCGCCAGCGGGCGTTTATGCGCAAAGGGGGGCTGGCCGACTTGCACAAGGCGTCCGAGATCCTGATTAACGAGTTCCGCTCCGGTTTGCTTGGCCGCATCTCGCTGGAGACGCCGGAGATGGTGAGCGTCGAGATTGTCGAAGCCGCCGCAGAAGCCGAGCAAAAAGCCAAAGAGAAGGCCGAGCGGGAAGAGGAGCGTCAGGCCCGCGCCCGTCGCAAGTACGCCCGCAAGCGTCAGAAATAGTTATCCTCAGGCGTCCCGAGCTTGCCTGACTGCGAGCGAGCTTGTGTGACCGAGATGACGAAACACGAAGAGGCGACCCCAGGGGTCGCCTCTTCTATTTTATCTGGTGAAATGCCGCCCACTCTGATGGGGTGTCCGCGCTATAAAGCCATGCCATCAGCCAAAACGGTGGTGCGCTGTTTCAAACAGCGACATATGAAGCGGGATCAGCTGCTGCCAGTCGCGGCGATAGCCGCCCCCGGGCACCGCCGCGATGGGCACGCCGTGCTGCAATGCGCAGTCAAACACCATGGCATCGCGCAGGCGCACCCCTTCATCGCTCAGGGAGAGATAGCCAAGCTCGTCGGCATGATGCACATCGACGCCCGCCTGATAGAGGATGAGATCCGGCGAATAGAGCCGCAGTGCCAGTGATAGCGCCTGTTGCAATGTGGTGAGATAGGCATCGTCCGTCATGCCGCTTGGCAGCGGAAAGTCGAGGTGAGAGGTGGCTTTGTGATGGGGGAAGTTGTGCTCCCCATGAAGGGAGAGGGTGATGATATCGCGCCGTCCGGCGCACAGGGCCGCACTGCCATCTCCCTGATGCACATCGAGATCGACGATCAGCACCTGTTCACAGTGCCCCTCGTCGAGGCAAGCCTGCGCCGCAATCACCAGATCGTTGAACAGGCAAAAACCGCTGCCGTGATCGCGATGGGCGTGGTGATAGCCGCCGGAGATCTGCAAGCCGCATCCCTGCTCAAGAGCATGGCGGCTGGCGGCAACGGTGGCACCCACCGAGCGCAAGGTGCGCTCTATCAGCATGGGTGACCAGGGAAAACCGATCTTGCGGATGGCGCGATCTGCCAGCTGGCCGCTCAGGGCCGCCGCGACATAATCGGCATCGTGAATGCGACAGATTTGCTCCCGGGTAGCGGCGGGCGCTTCGCCAAGGGGGTAACCCTGCATCTGCAGGCGTTCAAACAGCCCTTGATACTTGGCCAGCGGGAAGCGATGGCGCTCGGGTAGCGTCAGGGAGGAGTAGAGGGGGTGATAGAAAATGCGCAACGACATGGTGCCATTCTCCCTGGCAAGGTGGAGCTTTCTATATATGAAATCAGCAGATGAATCCATATATGTACTCCCTATATAAAGGGAAGTGGCAGCGCATAAATCAAGACGCGTCGTGAGTGAGACCGCAGGATATGGAAAAGGGGAGCTTGGCTCCCCTTTCAGTCAATCACTCAGCCCGGCTTATTGCTGCTGGATAACCCAGATCTGGAAGGCTTTGCGGGTTTCCGCATCGGCCTTGTTGTACCAGTTTTGCAACTGGGTCAGCGCTTCCGGATTGCTTTGAGCCTTGCTGGGGGCAACCTGAACCGGTGCGCTGGCGGCAGCCATCACGGCAGCAGAAGAGACGGCCACTGCTTTGGGCTGGTTGAAGGCCTTGCCCATGTTGATCAGCTCTTGCTGATAGTCACGGGTCAGCTGGAAGCCCTCTACTTTCGGCATCACGAACTGTTCGCTGCTCACTTGCTGACCACTGACCTTGTCTTTCAGCGCCACTTTCTGCTCTTTGACAAACTGCTTGGCTTCGGCTTCGTTGCGGGGCTTTTTATAGTCCAGCTCCAGCTGCTGATTGTCGGCGGCGGTGAAGTTCAGCACCAGCGGCTCGGCGGTCACCAGCTTGATTTCGTTACGGCTGGAGTAGTTGCCTTCAAAGGCGACGACCAACTGGTGTTTGCCAGCAGAGAGGGGGAAGGTGCTGGTTTTGTCGAGTAGCTTGGGGTTGATGGATTGACCATCGATCAGCTGGACGACATACGGGGTGGTCACTTCCAATTGGGCATCAGCAAGGGCGCTACCGGCCCACAACAGACCAGCCAGCGCCGGTACCAGAACAGTCAGTTTCATTTCATCTCCTTGAACAGTCAGGCGATTGCCCACTGAAAACAGGGGCTCATTTTTACAGGTTTGGCCTACTGCGGCAATGGCTCTTTCTGGTGGTCGATGTTCGCGCTGCTGTCAGTTTGTTTATCAATAGCGACCGACTTATTTATTCGATCCGCCGTGTAAACGGGGGGAGGGCGTCGAGCAACCCCTTGCCATAACGTTTGGTCAGCAGGCGGCGGTCGAGAATGGTGACTCGCCCCCGATCAGCCTCTTTGCGGATGAGGCGACCACAGGCCTGGATAAGCTTGCGCGATGCTTCCGGCACTGTCAGTTGCAGGAAGGGGTTCCCCCCTCGCTGCTCCACCCACTCGGCGGTTGCCTCCTCGACCGGCGAGTTGGGCACCGCAAAGGGGAGTTTGGTGATCACCAGATTGGTAAGGTAGTGACCCGGCAGATCCAGCCCCTCCGAGAAGCTGCCGGTACCAAACAGAATGCTGGCCTGACCGCCATCGCACTTTTGTTTGTGCAGGGTGAGCAGGGCATTGCGGGAGGCTTCCCCCTGCACCAGCAGTGATAGTCCCTTGGCTCGCAAGCCAACAGCCACCTCATTCATCTGGCGGTAGGAGGAGAAGAGCACCAGACTCGCCTCCTTGCCCGCAAGAATACGTGGCAGCACGCTGATGAGTTCGTTGGTAAAGGCCGGCGAGTTGGGTTCGTGCTCCATCTTGGGCAGATAGAGCTCGGCTTTCTGATAGTCAAAGGGGGAGCGCAGGCGCAGATAGCGGGTACCGTCGTGCTCCTTGAGCCCCACCTGATGGCGAAAATAACTAAAGGAAGAGAGGGCGGTGAGGGTCGCGGAGACCAGTACGGCTCCCAGACATTTCGACCAGAGCCACTCTTCCAGCAGATAGCCTACCTCAATCGGTGAGGCGTGCAGCCAGATATCGCCGTCATCGCTCTTGGCCATCCAGCGGGCGAGCGGGGTTTTGCCGGTCGGCACATGGCGCCCCAGCATCTCCCAGAGGGCGCTGAAACTCTCCAGCCGCTGCAGATGAAAACCGCTCTCTGCCAGCAGAGGTTCGGCCTCCTTGCGGCGAATCTCGCCATCTTTCAGCGCTTCACCTATGGCCCCTTGCATCCGATCCAGCGCTCGCAGCGCCTTCTTGCTCGACTCCTTGAGATTCTCCGCCAGCATGGGCAGGGGATCAGGCAATACCCCTTCTGCGAAGCGGTAGTGAGGTTCCGTGCCAAACAGCCGATCGTTGGCGCTGAGCCACTGCTCGACCGCCTTCAGATCGGGCTGGATGGAGGCCAGCGCATCCTGCAGTTTGAGTTGGGGGTCGAGCAGGCTCTCCTTATTAAGCGTCCGCGCCAGCTTGCCTGCACTTTGTACCAGCTTCTCCAACCAGCGACGTGAGCCTTTGACGCTGGCCGACGCCGCGCCGTGATCCCGGGCAATGGTGGGCAGGTGATGGGCCTCATCCAGCACATAGATGCACTCATCAGGGGGCGGCAGAATGATGCCGCCGCCCATGGTGAGATCGGAGAGCAGCAGCGCATGGTTGACGACCAGCACATCGGCGCTCTCCATGTCGTTGCGGGCGCGATGAAAGGGGCAGTGCTGGTGATGGCTCAGCGCCTTGTTGCAGGTGTGGCGGTCTGCGGCGATGCGATCCCAGCAAGTGTCGGGAATGGGCTCTGGCCAGTTGTCCCGATCCCCGTCCCATTTACCATTGGTGTAGGCCTGCCACAGGGCCTGGTAGCGATCTTTGTCGCTGTCAGATGGCTTGGACTTGCTCAGACTGCCAAAGTCGAGCTCGAAGTTGGCCATCTCGGCGCCACTGGCTGCCTGCTCCAGCAGATGCTCGCAGCAGTAGCGCTGACGCCCCTTGACCAGCATAAAGCGAAACGGCAGCTCGCTGTGGCGGTGGTAAAAAGGAAGGTCTTTGTGGATCAGCTGCTCTTGCAGGGCCACGGTGGCGGTAGAGATCACCAGCTTCTTCTGGGTGAGCCGCGCCACCGGGATGGCACCCTGCGCATAGGAGAGGGATTTGCCGATACCGGTGCCCGCTTCGGCCACCAGGATCCGGCGCTGCTTGTCGTACTCGCCGGTCAGGGTTTTGGCTATCTCTGCCACCAGAAAGTTCTGCTCTTTGCGCGGCACAAAACCGGGTAATCCATCCGAAATCTGGCGATAGGTTTGACGAATGGTGGCTTTAAGGCGAGTAGAGAGCATGAAGAGAAGGCCAGTTAGGGGTTAATCGAAGGACAAGGATACCCGCAACCCCTTGGTGAGGTCGAGGCAACTGCCATTATCACGGCTGTTTTACGCTGATCAGACCACTTTGGTTGTTTATCAGGTAGTTAGCGTTATTTGCATGCAAAATAGACTATTTGAGTCCAAATAATCAGCAGGATTCATTGCAAACGTTTTCCTTTTGCCTTTCCGTTAGGTGAGACTTGGCTCACATTTTTGCCTCCATGACTATGGTTTCCGTAAAAAGTTCCAAGTTTTTTCATTGCGGTTCAAAAAATCCGGTGCTAGTCTCGGCGGCATAGTGATGCAAAGAACATCGCTAACACAGGGAATAACAACAACTTAGTGTTTAATTACAGTAGGCATTGGAAACTATGAAAAAGACAATTCTGGCTATTGCTATCCCGGCTCTGTTTGCATCCGCCGCTAACGCCGCAGTGATCTATGACAAAGACGGTACCAACTTTGACGTTTACGGCCGTGTACAGGCTAACTACTACGGTGAAAGTGATAACCCCAATGGGCTGACTGAAGCTCACAAAGGTGATGCAGAACTGGTTGGTACTTCTCGTCTGGGTTGGTCAGGCAAAGTTGCGCTGAACAACACGTGGTCTGCCATTGCCAAAACTGAATGGCAAGTTTCTGCCGAAAACACCGACGGTAGCACTTTCAAAGCGCGTCACATCTACGCAGGCTTCGATGGCTCCCAAAACGGTAAAGTAATTTTTGGTCAGACTGACACTGCCTTCTACGACGCTATCGCTTCAACTGATATTTTCAATGAGTGGGGCTCCAACGGTAACTACTATGATGGTCGCCAAGAAGGTCAGGTGATCTACTCCAACTCTTTCGGTGGTTTCACCGGTAAATTGTCATATCAGACCAACGATGAAACAGCCGTCGTAATCAAAGACGTAGGCGGTAAAATTAAGACTGAATCATTCAAGGACGTTAAGCGCAAAGCTGGTTATGCAGCATCTGCTGGTTACGCATTTGACTTCGGTTTGGGTCTGAATGCCGGTTATGCATACTCCGATCTGGAAACCAACAACAACGCAGCCACCTACAACAGTGGTGAGAAGTCAGAGTGGGCACTGTCTGCTAACTACGCCATCAACGGCTTCTACTTCGCTGGTATGTACACTCAGGGTACTCTGAAGAACGATACCACTGGTCACAAAGACGAAGGTCGTGGTTACGAGTTGGCTGCTTCTTACAACGTAGACGCTTGGACCTTCTTGGCTGGCTACAATTTCAAAGAAGGCAAGAAAGGCGCTCAACTTTCTGGTGCCAGCTATCAGGATCAGGTTGATGAAACCCTGTTGGGTGTTCAGTACGCCTTTACTCCGAAGCTGAAAGCTTACACCGAGTACAAGATTCAGGGTATGTCCAAAATGGACGACGAGTATACCGTTGCCCTGCAGTACAACTTCTAATAAGTTGAACAAGAGTAATATCCTGGCTTGAGTCTTTGACCAAGCAACGAATGGCCGAGATGATATCTCGGCCATTTTCTTTTTTGGCGATAGCGTACTGGCGCAATGATGAATCTCCGGATTGCTGTGTTAAGTTATGTTTGGCAAACCATCTGTCTCGATTAATCTCTCCTGCTTCCTGCTTCCTGCTTCCTGCTTCCTGCTTCCTGCTTCCTGCTTCCTGCTTCCTGCTTCCTGCTTATTTCTTTGATGGGAGGGCACTGCTCTCCTTTACGCCATAGAGTCATTGCTCGCAGCCGCTTGGTTTGACCGTGAGTATCTGGCTGCCCTTGCAATGGGCGGTGCTATTTGCGCGGATTGTGCGGATATTGAAGGAGCATGCTTGGTGGATATGATGCAGCACAGTTGGAGGGGATTGTGAGGCCAATCAGCGGTAGGTACTTGATGTGTCGCCGCTCGAGACTGAGTTAGCGTTGAAATGAGTCACAAACAAAAAGGGAAGATGCCTGAGTATCTTCCCTTTTTGGTGATATGAGTGGTGACTGCTTTTGCAGGATCAGCCGTGTTGGCGGCGGTCGTTGGCCTGGGCCAGTAGCATGCGGCTTTCACGCAGGAACTGGTCGGCATGCTCACCGAAGAAACCGGAGACTTGCGAGAAGGCCTCGATGAAACCGTCCCTGTCCCCCCGCTCCAGCAGCCCCAGCGCTTCGCCGAAGTTTTGGTAGTAGCGACGGATCATCGCCAGATTCTGCGGTGACGACAAAATGATGTCGGCATAGAGGTGGGGATCCTGAGCGAACAGCCGCCCCACCATGGCGAGCTCCAGCCGGTAGATGGGGGAGCTCAAACTCAACAGGCGATCCAGATTGGCCTGCTCCCGGGAGAGGTGCCAGCCATAGGCAAAGGTGGCGAAGTGACGCAGCGCCTGAATGAGGGTCATCGCCTCATCGTGGGCCTTGGCTTCCACCTGTTGCAAGCGGGCGCCCCAGATGGTCATCTGATCCAGCAGCCATTGGCTGGCGGCGCCGTCGCGACCCTGGCAGCAGACGATCACCTGCTTGGCGAGACTCGCCACATCCGGCCCGAACATGGGGTGCAGTCCCAGTACCGGCCCTTGGTGCACCGTCAGCATATGTTCGAGCGGCGCCGCTTTCACGCTGGTGACATCCACCAGCAGGCAGTGGGCGGGCAGGTTGCTGAGGCGGTCGATGATCTGGCAGGTGATATCGATGGGCACCGCCACCATCACCAGACCGGCTCCGGCGAGGATCTCGTCAGCGCGCGGCCAGTCGGCTTGTTCCAGCGTCTCGACCCGATAGCCTGAGAGGCTGAACATATGACCGAACAGCCGACCAAGCTGACCCTGACCGCCGATGATGACCACCTTGCCAAGATCCGGCTTTATGCATTTGAAGCCGGTATCTTTCTCGCTGGCATAAGATTCACGCATCACCCGGCGCAGCACGTCTTCGATGAGATCGCCGGGCACTCCCAACTGCTCAGCCTCGGCACGACGGCGGGCCAGCATGCTCGCTTCCCGATCCGGTGCATAGATGGGCAGGCCGTGGCGGCTCTTTACCTCACCCACTTCTCCCACCAGGGCCAGACGGGCGGCCAGCAGATCGATCAGCTGCTTGTCCACCGCATCTATCTTGTCCCTGAGTACATTCAACTCTTCAGCCATATCCAGTCCCTGCTGGCGCCGCGAGCGGCGGCGCCCTGAAAATCAGATGCAACAAGGTATCACTGCGTGAGCGGCTTGATGCCACCAGCGGTGATACCTCGATTGTTCAATAGGTTACGACAAGATACCACGGCTTACCGCACAGTTCTGCCCTTGAGAGGGTCAGCCAGCTGGTTGTGGCAGCGGGCCAGCAGGGTGGCGGTGGTGTCCCAGTCGATGCAGGCATCTGTGATGGAGACCCCGTAGCGCATCTGCTGCTTGGGCTGCTCGCTGGACTGGTTTCCCTCGAACAGGTTGGATTCGAGCATCACCCCGATGATGGAGCGGTTGCCCTCCTGGATCTGGTGGATGACGTTGTCGGCCACCTTGGGCTGCAAACGGTGATCCTTGCTGGAGTTGCCGTGGCTGCAATCCACCACTAGGCTCGGCAGCAGGCCCGCTTTCTCCAGCGCCTCTTCCGCCAGCGACACGTTGACCGAGTCATAGTTGGGATGTTTGCCGCCGCGCAGGATCACGTGGCCATCCGGGTTGCCCTGGGTCTGCAGCAGCGCAACCTGGCCCTGCTGGTTGATCCCCATAAAGGCGTGAGGGGAGGAGGCCGCCTGCAACGCATTAATGGCAGTCCCCAGGTTGCCGTCGGTGCCGTTCTTGAAGCCGACCGGCATGGAGAGACCGGACGCCATCTCCCTGTGGGTCTGGGATTCGGTGGTACGGGCGCCGATGGCTGACCAGGAGAAGAGCTCAGCCAAGTATTGCGGGCTGATGGGATCGAGCGCTTCGGTGGCCAGCGGCAACTCCAGCTCCGCCAGCCAGCAGAGCAGCTCGCGGGCACGGTGCAGCCCCAGCTCCACATCGAAGGTGCCATCCAGATTGGGGTCGTTGATAAAGCCTTTCCAGCCGACCGTGGTGCGCGGCTTCTCAAAGTAGACCCGCATGACAATGTAGAGAGAGTCCTGATAGGCATCATGCAGCGCTTTGAGTCTGGTTGCGTACTCTTTGGCGGCGTCCATGTCGTGGATGGAACAGGGACCACAGATCACCAACAGGCGGTGATCGCGGCGGTGAATGATGTCGGCGATGGTATTGCGGGCCCCTTGCACGAATGCCAGCGCCTTGTCGGAGATAGGTAACTTCTCCTTGAGCTGGGCAGGCGTGATCATCACTTGTTCGGACTGGATATGGATGTTGTTCAGGGGGTCTCTTTGCATGATTTCATTCTCTCTACTGTATTAAGCCAAAAGCGATTGTACCTATATGTTTACATCGGTACCTGCTTTGTTACGCAACCGCCATCACCTTACCAAGGAAAAACAAACAATCAAGTGAAACCAGTGGGTTTACCGCTAAAAAGTCAGATAAAGGAGCTGCTATATAGCGCTAACAGGAATAATACAGAGGTTTTTTCGGAGGGTTAATGGTTTTTGTGTAATTTAATGTTTACGGCTTGGAGGCGTGAAGGCTGCGTTGCCCAGCTGTTTACCCACAGTAAATGGTATCTCTGGGAGACTGCAACACGATGGCAATGATGGTGTGAGGTGGCTATCTGGTCAGCCATAAAAAGAGGGAGCCATTATGGCTCCCTTTGCGGTAGGAAGGGGTACCCCGTCTGGCTTCGGATCAGCGTTTCTGTTTTCCCTGCTGCTCTTTGTTCAGGCGAGTGAGCATCCCCTGGGTGACCAGCACTATGCCCTGCTCGGAGCGGTGGAAGCGACGTGCATCTTCATCGGCGTTTTCACCGATCACCGTGCCTTCTGGCAGTTTGCACCCCTTGTCGATCACCACCCGGCGCAGTCGGCAACCGGCACCAATCTCCACACCTGGGAAGATAACGGCCTGATCCAGGGTGCAGAAGGAGTCGACCCGCACATTGGTAAAGAGCACCGAACTCAGGATGAAAGAGCCACTGACGATGGTGCCCCCGGCAAACATGGAGTTGATGGTCATGCCGTGCTGGCCGTTTCGGTCCTGCACGAACTTGGCGGGAGGTGTCATGTTCTGACTGGTCCAGATGGGCCAGTCCTGATCGTAGATATCGAGCTCAGGCGTGACGGAAGCGAGATCCATATTTGCCTCCCAGAAGGAGTCCACGGTGCCCACATCGCGCCAGTAGGGGCGGCGATCCGGACAGCAGCCGACACAGGACATGCCAAACGGGTGTGCGAATGCGGTGCCCTCTTTCACCACGCGGGGGATCACGTCCATGCCGAAATCGTGATGGGACTGCTCGTTGGCAATGTCCTCTTCCAGCAGCTGATAGAGATACTCCGCATCGAATATATAGACGCCCATTGAGGCCAGCGCGGTGTCGGCCTTGCCCGGCATGGCGGGCGGGTTAGCAGGCTTTTCGACGAAGGCATTGATCTTGCGATCATCATCCACCGCCATTACCCCGAAGGCGCTTGCTTCAGTGCGTGGCACCTCGATGCAGGCAACGGTCACCTTGGCGCCCATATTGACGTGGTCGAGCAGCATGGCGGCGTAATCCATCTTGTAGATGTGATCGCCTGCCAGCACCACCACATATTTGGGGGCGTGATCGCGGATGATATCCAGATTCTGGTAGACCGCATCGGCGGTACCCCGATACCAGTTCACCTCATCCACCCGCTGCTGGGCAGGGAGCAGATCGATAAACTCGTTCATCTGGTAGCGCAGGAAAGACCAGCCCGATTGGAGATGGCGCAACAGGCTGTGGGATTTGTACTGGGTCACGACACCGACCCGACGGATGCCGGAGTTGATGCAGTTGGAGAGCACGAAATCGATGATGCGGAATTTGCCGCCGAAATGAACGGCAGGTTTTGCACGGTTGTCGGTTAACTGTTTGAGGCGACTACCCCGCCCTCCTGCGAGTACCAAAGCCATGGTCTCGTTCAGCAACTGTCTGGATTTTGCTGTATTGGCAGGTTGTAACAACATCTCATATCCCTTTGTAGATAAATCACTACAATGTTGCCTCCTTTGAACCCTCAAGAAAGTGCTTTCAGTCACATTTTATGGTTTCTGACGTAATAAAATGACCTTTTTGTTATTAAAAATGACGGGTTGATCCGTCATTGCTTTCAATATGGTCAGTTGTCAATTGAGACGAGCCGAACGACAAAATGGGCGGCGAGAGACCGAGAGGAGGGATGAAAAAGCCCCTGCCAATGGTTGGCAGGGGCCCGGTTCGTTGAGACCCGGTAAGCCGGGCCTGATTAACAAGGTTCAGGCCGCGTTGGCCAGTGGCTCCTCGCTCTTCTTATGGTAGGCCTGCGGGGTGAGCCCAAGCAGCTCCTGCACGGTCGAAGCGACGGTAATGGAGGAGACTGTGCCCACCAGGATCCCGGCAAACAGGGTGAAGGAGAAGCCGTAGAGGGCGTCACCGCCAAACAGCAACAGAGCGCCCACGGTAAACAGGGTAGTGCCCGAGGTGATCATGGTGCGACTGAAGGTCGCCTTGATGGCCACATCGGAGCACTCGTGGATGCCCATCTGGGTACGCGAGCTCAGCAGATCCCGCAACCTGTCCGAGATGACGATGCTGTCGTTGAGGGAGTAGCCGATCACCGCCATTAAACCGGCGATGATGTTCAGATCGAATTCGATCTGAAAGAGTGACAGCAGCCCCAGCGCCACGATGGCGTCATGGACTACCGAGAGCAGGATGCCGATGGCCTGACGCCACTCGAAGCGAAACGCCAGATAGGCCGACATCGCCAGCGAAGCGACCAGCACCGCCAGCATCCCCTGCTGGAACAGCTCGGCACCCACCTGAGGGCCAACGATGGTGGTGCGCAGCAACTCGACCGGCATCCCCAACTGTTGGGTCAGCATGGTGGCGAGATCCGCCGCGGGCCAGGGAAGTTCGTGGGGGGGCAGCTTGATCAGCCACTCGCCGGGAATACCGGCCGAGCTCAGCTCAACGGCTCCCGCCAGCGGGGAGACCAGCATGGCATTGAGCTCATGGGCCTCTTTCAGGGTCTGGATATGAAACTCCAGCAGGATCCCGCCGGTAAAATCGAGCCCCAATGTCAGGCCGTTCACCAACAAGATGGCGACACTGGCCACAGTCAGCAGGATGGAAGCCCACAGGCCGATATAACGCCAACGGGTCAACCCCATTGCAACGATCATTCTCAACATAATTCTCTCCTTGGCCAGCCAGCATCAGGCTGTTGGCCCATCACGACGTGCCGTGACACGCCGGGAAAATAGTGTTCTGCTTTGGCCGCTCCGGTCATATCCATGGCCGATGGCGCAGCCAAAGCCGCTCATCAGAGGGACAACTGTCCCGTTACACCTTCAGCGTGCGCTCGCTGCTGCGTCCCCAGAGGGGGTTGATGATGGCGCGCGTCCCCCAGATCCCGGTGATCATGCTGGAGAGCAGACCCAGAATGAGGGTGATGGAGAAGCCCTGCAGCGGCCCGGAGCCGATGGAGTAGAGCACCACAGCACAGATGAGCGTAGTGATGTTGGCATCGAAAATGGTGTGGAAGGCCGAGCGATAGCCAAAATCGATGGCGTTGGCCAGTGAACCACCCTCTCGCAGACGGTCCCTGATCCGCTCGAAGATCAGCACATGGGTATCCACCGCCATGCCCACCGTCAGCACCAGACCTGCGATCCCCGGCAGGGTCAGCACGGCGCCCGGTAGCACCGCCAGCATGCCGACCTGCATCAACAGGTTGGCGACCAGCGCCGTGATGGCAACCCAGCCGAATTTGCGGTACCAGGCCATCATGAACAGCATCATGCCTGCCATGCCGAAGGCCAGCGCGGTGAAGCCCGCCTCGATATTCTGCATCCCCAGCGTCGGGCCAATACTGCGTTCTTCCAGGATCTTGAGAGGGGCGGTGAGGGCGCCGGCGCGCAGCAGCATGGCCAGCTCTTGCGCTTCCGGCAGACTGCCAATGCCGGTGATGCGGAACTGGTTGCCAAGGGCGGTCTGGATGGTGGCGACGTTGATCACCTCGCTCTGGGCGCGCAGTTTGCCCTGGGCGTTGGTCTTGTACTCGGTGAAGACGGTCGCCATCGGCTTGCCCACATGCTGGCGGCTGAACTGGTTCATCTTGCTGCCACCCAGGGTGTCGAGCACGATATTGACCTGGGGTTGACCCATTTCGCCCATGTTGGCGCGGGCATCGACGATGTGCTCGCCGGTGAGTACCGGCTTGCGCGCCATGCCGACGGCCTGACCGTTGCGATCGGCGATGTAGAAGTGGCTGTCGGCTTTGGCCTCGTAGAAGGCCAGCGAGGCGGTGGCCCCGATCACCTCTTTTGCCTGCTTGGGGTTATGTACCCCGGGCAGTTCGATACGGATGCCATCCTGACCTTGACGCACCACCGAGGCCTCGACGATGCCGAGCTCGTTGATCCTTTTTTTCAGGATCGACAGGTTCTGGGTCACGGCGTTGTTGACCAGCAGGGTACGCTCCGCCTCGCTCAGCACCAGTTTCAGATCATTGCCGGAGCGGGTCAGCTTCCACTGATCCTGACGGGTACCGGCACTCTCCTTGATGATGGCGAGCCAGCTCTCCTGTTCGGCGACCTCCGGCAGGGTGACGGCTACGGCGCCCTGTGCGCTGCGCGTGACGCTGGCGCCGCGCAGGTTGGCTTCACGGAAACGGGTGCGCAGGGTATCCACCAGATTCTTGGTCTGATTGTCGATGACAAAGTCCACGTCCACCCCGATCAGCAGCTGGGAGCCGCCACGCAGATCGAGCCCCAGCTTGATGGGGTCGGCGCCAAGGCGGGTGATCCAGGCCGGCGCATTGGAGTGGAACTCCAGGGTCAGGGCGGCACTGTCGACCCCTTGCTGCTCCAGCAACTGCTTGGCGCGCTGCTGTTCGCCCTGGCTGGCAAAGACCAGCTCGACCCGCTCAGGTTGCTCGATCACCTTGACCGGTGTCAGGTGTTTGTCGCTCAGCAACATCTGCTGCTGGGTGGTCAGGCGCTGCTGTCCGTGCAGGCCGAGGGAGGGCTGCTCACCAAAAAAGGTGGGCAGGGAGTAAAAGGTAAAGGTCAACAGCATCAACAGCAGCAGTGCGTACTGCCACTTGCTCATGCGGTTGAGAACGGTGCGATTGCTCTTTCTCATGGCAAACAAGCCTCTGTCAGGAGAATGGTGCCCGGGCCGATAGCAACAAGGCTCGGCAAGGCGCAAAAAATGGGATGCATCAGATGCGGATCAGGCAGCCGCCGGATCCGTCAGGAAGAGGAGATGAGCAAACAGTGGATGTGCCAGCCCCTCCGGGGTCAGGCGTTCAGATAGCTCTGGGTGAAGCGGTATTGCAGATGTTGGCGCTGTAGATGGCGCCGATGGATCGCGCCAAAGCGATCGCGAAAACTCTGTTTGTGATAGAGCTCGGGGGCCAGCATCAGCCAGCCGAGCAGCAACAGCAGGATGGCCTGGGCTGACCAGCTCTGGATCAGCTCGTAGACCACACTCTTGGGCTGGTTGTCACTGCGCAGGGATTGTTCGAGACGCAGCAGGTGATTCTGATGGCTGCCGACAAACTTGATGATGCCATCATCGCTGTCGCTAAGCTGATTGAACACCTGAGTCTGCTGCTGTTCACTCTGGGCAGATGCGGGTAGCAGCGGGCCTTCCATTCGGGCGATGGAACAAAGCAGGGTGAGGGCGATAACCAGAGTGACCAGCACCAGTTTTACTTTGTCGATAAGGCGCAAAAAGTTAATTCCCGATAAATAGAAAGGGCAAACTACCATAAGCGCCCGGTTTGAACAAGGTTGCCCCGGGCGCATGGCACCATTCGATGCCGCTCGTCAGCTGCTGCTCATCTGTTTGAAGTCGCGGGCATAACCCTTGAGCAGGGAGTAGAGATGGGCCCGCTGGGAGATATCCAGCGACTGGCTCATGGCGCTCAGCCAGTTGACGGTACGCTGGCGCGACTGTTCGGTATAGCCGGTAAAGCGGCCATCCATCAACCCATCCCCCTCGGCCAGCAGGTTGGTCAGCTCGCGGGTGAAGTCGGGACTCTGGCGCTGCTTCATCAGCCTGTCCAGCTCTTGGGTCCAGGACTCCTGAAACTCGAGCCAGGGGGGCATCAGCTCGTATTGCCATTCGGCCCACTGGGCCACCAGCGGCGCCTGTGCCGGTTTCACCTCGCCAATCCAGAACTCGAGCCGCTTGTTCATCTTGTCGCGAAACTCCGCCAGCATCTGCTCTTTGGGCTCAGTGGCAAAGTCCTTTTGCCGTTCCTGTTGCCGCTTGACCCGATCGGTCATAAAGCGGGCCACCTGCTCGTCGGTCAGGGTGCGCGCCAGCCTGACCGCGCGGGGGATAGTGTTTTCCAGCGTGCGGGTCAGGCTCTGCTGCACCGCATCTAGGTTGGTCGAGATCTGCTCCGGCGTCATGGGGCTGGCCACCGCCTTGGCCAGTGCATCGAGATCCCTGGCGTAGCGCGGCAGCTCGTGCTGGCGATGCCAGGCCATCAGCCCTTTCACTTCGCGGCTGAGCAGATCCTTCTGCGAATAGGAGAGGGCAAAGTAGTCATCCAGCTGCCAGATGATGGCGGTATCGAGCCAGTAGTAGATCACCCGGGTGGAGCAGCCGGTCAGCAGCAGGCCGATCAGCAGCAGACCCCAGGTTTTCGGCTTGTGCCAGCGCACCTTGTTTATCATCTGTTACTCCAGTCGTTGCCGGTTGATGGCGATCAGGGTGTCATAGTCGAGTGAGGGCTGTTGCTCTGCCATCAGCAGGGCCCAGAGCAGGCCGATATAGTCGACCCAGGGTAAAAATGCCTCGCTCTGAAAATCGGGCCACTGGTGGCGCGGCACGGCCTGCAGATAGTGCGCTTCCAGCTCGTCGCGCCGCTCGGCGGGCCACTCATGGGTGCGCTGGATGCTGGCGAGCTCAAAGCCGGGGTGACCTGCCGCGCCATACTCCCAGTCGATGACCCAGGGTTTGCTTCCCAACAAGTTAGCCGGATTGAGATCATGGTGGCAAGGGCGCCAGCAATCATTTGGCTCACTGCTGGCGAGCAAGCCCCGCTCCAGGGCGGGCAGCCAGAAGGGAATGCGGGCCAGTCGGGCGCGATAGCCCGCCGCGTGGGCCCGCACCGCCATTACCACCGCAGGCAGCGGCAAGCGATGAAGCTTGCGCAGCACCTCAGCCAGCAGACGGGGCTGATCGGCTGCCGGTGGCGCCGCGTGCACCCAGTTTGGCTCATCGCACCACTCGAGCAGCATCAGACCGCTGGCGGGATCGCCATAGTGGCAGGGCAGCGCCAACCCTTCGGCCATCGCCCCCTGATAAAGCTGCCACTCGGTAGGACGGTCGATGCCAAGGCGCACCGGGTCGGAGTGGCCCTGACGCAAAAAGTAACTGCGCCCCGAGGGGAGGCGCAGTCGATAGTTGCAGTTGGTCAGACCTAACCCGAGTGGTTCCAGCAGCCCCTCCCGCCAGGGGGCGGGCAGGCGGGCCAGTAGCGGATCACGGTTGCCTGTCACCGGGAGCTTGTTACCAGCCAAAGGTGGATTTCTTCGCCTGTTTGCGGATCTCTTTCTGATCGGCCCACAGCAGTTCGCCGTTTTGCAGATCCATCAGGTTCATGGTCATCTGGTAGTAGACATCTTTCACCTTGCCATTGTCCTTGACGATGCTGGCGAGGTTGCCATAGACCATGTAGCGGGCACCAGTCTGCTTGCCCAGACGCACCATGGAGGCAGGATCTACCATGCCGCTGCTCTGCTGGTATTCGAGCTGCTGCTTGACGGCGGCCACCTTGCTCATGTCGACGAAGCGGAACTTGCCGGCCCGCAGCAACTTGGTGCGGATGGTATCGGTGATGGCTTCGGTATCGATGTGCTCGGAGGTCTTGTTGCGGATAGAGTCCATAAACATCACCGGACGACCGCCTGCGGTGATCTCGCTGGTGGCAGGGGAGGCGAGCATGGAGTCCGCCATCTTGTCGGCGATGGCCTGCAGGTCGCTTGAGCCGTAATCGACGGTGACGGTTTCGGTTTCAGTGGGATCGCCATAGCTGACGGTGGTGCTGGAGCAGCCGCCCAAGAGCAATGCAGAGGTCAATATCAGCAGGGCATGATTCATTTTCATCAGTAGGATTCCTCAATCACTTCGCGTACGTAAATCCGGTAACCCTGCGCCGCCGGGCTGGGCGCCAGGGCCGAGAGGGTGCGGGTCTGATAGCCATGCAGCTTGATGGGGGTCCAGCCGCGGCCATCGCTGGCGACCTCCTGACCAGCCTCATCATACCAATAGAAGATATATTGCAGCTTGTTATCGCCGCGCTGGGTGCTGGCAGCGGCCACATTGACCTGCAGCAGGCCATTTTGCTGGCGGCGGCTCAGCTCGGTCAGGGTGACGTTGACGTTTTGATGCTGCTCTAGCGTGGGAGCACCGCCCGCCGGGCCATAGAGCGCCACGCCGGAGGTGTTGGTGGCGCAGCCGGTCAGCAGCAGCGCGAGCCCGAGGGCCAACCCGTATGCTTTCATCTTGCTCTCCTTGATTGGAGGGATTGGGGCAGCACTGGGAGGCTGCCCGTTAATGGTCTTGCTCATCTCTCTTCGCCATCTGCTCAGAGCGGCATCACCCGGGTGGTCAGACCGGCGCCGAGGCGCTGTACCCAGACCAGGGTGGTGCGTCCCTTGTGGATGGTGAGCGGCAATTGCCGCTGCGCGGCCCCCGCGCCCAGGGTGAGATTGATGTCACCTGCCGGCACTATTCCCTGCCAGCTCGATGCCTGAGCTGGCAGCGTCAGCCAGCTGCGGGTATCGGCCCGCTCCGAGAGGGTGTTGAAGATCCCCACCAGAATATTGCCCACATCCCCTCCCTCTTTGGCGGCGGTGCGGCGCATCTGCTCCTTGGCCACCAGTCGCAGCGCCTGGCGGGTCAGCATGCCGGGCAGCCGCTCCTGCAGATCTTTGGCGGCCAGTGCTTCCAGCCTGACCAGCTCGCTGGTCTGCTCGACCCGCTTGCCGAGCGTGACCGTGAGCGGCCCCGTATCGCTGGCCCGATTATCGTAATAGGGGATGGCGACGGTAAAGGTGCGAAAATCGCCGCGGGAGGTGGAGATGGGGAGCGGCAGAAACAGTTCGCGCCGTGCCGGGATCAAACCATCTTCAAACAGCACCACCAGTTGGCCTTGATCTTTTGCAAGCGGCGGCGCTTTGCGGCCTATCTTTTTCTCGGTCTCGCGGATCTCGTCCGGTGAGCCACGCAGCCGCGCCAGACGCAGCAAGGCATCTTGCAGGCTGCGGTTGTCCGGCGCTATCTGGTAGCCGCGCTGATAGTCGACCCAGGCATCGTTGAGATCCCCAGCCGCCTCATAGAGCACGGCGGAAAAATAGAAGGTGTAGGCGTTCTGAAAACCGTTTTTGACCTTGCCGATCAACCGGTCAAGATCCGGTGCGCCGCGCGACATCAGCTGGCGCATCTCGCCTTCTGCTTCGGCCTCTTCGCTCTCATCCTTCGCCTTGCGCACCTCATCGGCTCGCCGTTTCAGGGCCTGCTCCTGCACCTGATTGGCTCGGCGCACCTCCACCAGGGCGCCATCGGCATCACCCCGTTGCAGGTAGTTGAGGGCCAGATAGTGGTGCAGCATGGTGCGTTCGTAATCGGGAGTGAGATAGGCCATCGACTGATCGTTGGTGAGCAGACTGCCCACCTGATCCAGACCGTGGCTTAGCCGGTATTCGGCCTGATTGTCTTCCCACTGAAGGCGGCTGTCGGCGGCTGTGAACGCCTGCTTGCTGCCCGCATCCTGACCCGCCAGCCAGGCAATACGCCCCTGTTCGAGCCGATCCAGCACAAAGGTGTCATCCCCAAGGGTGGAGTCACGCACCTCGGGCAGCGCCTCGGCGGCATGGCCCAGTAGCAGCTGGTTGCGCAGGGGCACCATCTGATCGGAGTAGGAGACGAACATATCCTGCCAGCGGGAGGCGCAGCCTCCCAGCAACAGCAGGGAGCCGCAGAGCAACAGGGCGCTGCGGCAGGTTGAGGCGTGGCGATTCATTACAGGCTGAGCAGCGGCCCCAGCGGCTGGCCACCGACCAGATGCATGTGGATATGGTAGACCTCCTGCCCGCCGTGGCGGTTGCAGTTCATGATGAGGCGGTAGCCATCTTCGGCGATGCCAGCCTCGGCGGCCAATTTGCGGGCCACGGTGAACATCCGGCCAAGGGCCAGTTCATGTTCGGCTTCCACGTCATTGACGGTGGGGATCAGCACATTGGGGATGATCAGAATATGGGTCTTGGCCTTGGGCTGGATATCCCGGAATGCGGTGACCAGATCGTCTTGATAAAGGATGTCGGCGGGGATCTCTTTACGGATAATTTTGCTGAAAATGGTTTCTTGCGCCATGGCTAACTCCCTTATATGAAACAGAAAATTGAACTAGAACCCCAAGCGGCTCCCGAAAGGGGGGCGAGCAGCACGCCAAGTGTGACACAAGCCGACATTTGACACAGCTGATGTCCCATTCCCTTCAGTTATTGTTAAAAATACCGATAGCCAGAGGGACGTCATCTGCAGCGCCTGTTCAGGGTGGTCTGCAGGGTATCAAAAGGACGGGGTACTCAGGCAAGGGACTTTTGCATATACAGCGGGACAATAATGAAACAAACAATGTCGGATCTCTCCATCTTGCAGCGAGTCTACCTTGGCTTCGCGATCCTGGTGGCCGTGATGGTGGCCAGTTCACTGCTCACATTTCGTAGTCAGGAGACCCTGGGGAACGCACTGGAGCAGGTGACCCAGCAGTCTATGCCGCTGGTGATTGCCAGCAGCCAGACCCAGATCACCCTGCTCAGCGCCAACAAGTGGCTGGGGGATGTGCTCACCGAGCAGGACCTCAAACAGCTGCCAGCCGAAGTGGCCGAACTGAAACAGGCCAAGGCTGCGGTGGGCAAGAGCCTCGACGTCTTGCGCCAGCAGGTGGCCCACCACCCCGAACTGCAAGGGGAGATGAGCAGCCTCAGCCAGCAGGTCGACAGCTACCTGCAACTGACCGATACCCTGCCCGGCGAACACGAGGCGCTGCTCACCCGGCTGCACAAGGTCAATCTGGCCAAGGGGCAGTTTCAGGTCAGTCTGCCCCAGTTCAAGAAGAGTCTGGGTGACATGATGGTCACCATCGACGACAGCTTTATCAAGATGCTCTCCGAGACCCTGACCACCAAGCTCTCCGCCATCGAACTCTCCACCATGGACGCCCTCAATCAGACCATTCCGGCTCCCATCGAAGGGGCGCTCAAGCGCAACAAGATGCAGATCGAGGGGTTCAACAGCACCATCAAGGATCTGCAGGGGGAGCTGAAGAACTTCGAGAACGACATGGGCCACTATGTTCACGGATTTGTGCGCGACACCACCGCAAGTGAAGGCGTGCTCTCCCAGTATCTGGCGCTGATGAAGCAGCAGGAACAGATGCGGGAGAAGAGCAAGCAGGCGAGCGCCCTGATCGTCGAGATCCAGAACCAGCTTGAGCGGATCACCGGCCAGAGTCAGCAGCTGATGAGTCAAAGCATTCAGCACGCCAAAGCCACACAGAGCCAGAGCACCCTGACACAGGGAACCAGCATCGTAGTCGCCATCCTGATCGCCATGCTGGTGGCTTATACCCTGGGCAAGGCCATTCGCCGTCCGCTCAGGGAACTGCTGCGGGTGCTGACCGAAGTGACCCAGGGCGACATGACCCAGCGCATCGGTTTTCGCAGCAAGAACGAATTTGGTCAGCTGGGCAGCCAGATCAACCTGCTGATTGCCCAGATGGGGGAGGTGCTGGCACAGCTTTCACAAGCGTCTGCCCAGCTTAACGATGCCGCCCACGGCAATCGCCACACCACCGAATCAGTGCGGGCGGATCTGGAGAAACAGCGGCAGGAGACCGCCTCGGTCGCCGCCGCCATGACCCAGATGGAAGCTTCGGTGCGGGAGGTAGCGCAGGCCGCCAACCAGACCCTGGAGCGGGTGCAGGATGTGGAGAAGGCCTCCGAGATGGGGCGCAAGGTGATGGCAGGCAATATCACCACCACTCATCAACTTGCGGGCAAACTGCAACAGACCGGCAAGGTGATTGGTGATGTGAGTGCCATGAGCAGCCAGATCGGCAACATCCTCGATGTCATTCGCGGCATCGCCGAGCAGACCAACCTGCTGGCCCTCAACGCCGCCATTGAAGCGGCGCGGGCCGGCGAGCAGGGGCGCGGTTTTGCGGTGGTGGCGGATGAGGTGCGCAGTCTGGCGGGTCGTACCGCCCAGTCCACCAGCGAGATCCAGACCATGATCGAGAACCTGCAGCAGGGGGTTGCCAAGGCAGTGACCGTAATGCAGGAGTGCTCTCGCGAGATGGACAGCTGCGTGGATCAGAGCTCTCACGCCAACAATGCCATGGAGGAGGTGCAGGGAATTGTGGTGCTGATCAGCGACATGTCGAGCCAGATCGCCTCTGCCGCCGAGCAGCAGCAGGCCACCAGCGCCGATATCGCCACCAACCTCAACCGCATTTCCGATATCTCGGATCTCAACTATCAGGGGATCGAGCGGGTAGCCGAGACCAGCCAGCAGCTGGACTCCCTTGCCGAGCAGCAGGAGAGCCTGGTCAAGCGCTTCCGCCTCAGTGCCTGATGGTCGAGAGTTGAAACAACAAGGCCCCGCAGATGCGGGGCCTTCTCTTTATTGCGGCAGTGGCAAGAAGGGGATCAGGCGTAGGCAATCGCGCCCTTGCCGACCCCTTCATAGGCGACAATCTTGACGAACTTGTCGCCCACCATCTTCTTCACTTCGCGAGCGATGTAGCAGGCCAGCAGCTCGACCGTGGTGTCGGTGTCGATCATCTCCACCTCGGCGGTGGGGATGGCCAGCTGGAACAGCCCTTGCGGCGCCACATATTTGAAGCCGCAGTGATGCTCGCCAAGCTGGGCATTGGCACGGGGGCTCAAAGCGAGCTCGGTCAGCGCCACCTTGTCCTCCTCGGTGCCGAGGTAGATATCGCCCCAGCGTTCGGCCCAGTTGAGCTCAAGCTCCTGGTCGCGCTCGCCATCGACGTGGATCTCGATGGGAGAGCGGTGGCCGTGGGCGATGCGCTGGCAGTTGCCATCGTGCTTTTTCAGGCCGTGGCTGTAGTGGTAGAAGGCACCGGTGATCGCCTCCTGACGCAGGGTCAGGGAGAGATCCTTGATATTGCCCGGCAGCCGTTTGGCCAGTACCGCCAGCAGGTAGCGGGTCACCGACTCTTTATCAACTTGCGGAGCCGGGATAAAGGCAAAGCCCTGGGATGGGCAGCGCAGATGGATGGAGCGACCCGGGCGCAGCAGATCCACTGTGCTTTCGTCACCATCCAGTGTCTCGACGTGGATCAGCGGGCACTCGGTCGGCACCAGCAGCTTGTGGTCCACCTCTTCATCGATGATCGATTTGATCAGCTTCTTTACCCGGCCAAAGTCCAGCAGCATGCTCATTTCGTTGAGCTCACCGCTCATTTCGATATCTACCAGCCAGCTCTCACCCACCATGCCGCGGCGTTCGCACAGGTAGCTGGAGTCGATCACGGTCAAATCTCTTACAAATAACTTCATCAGTCAGGCCTTGCTACAGAGAAAGGGCAGTTTTGCGCTATTATGACCCGCGATTATCGGCAAAGGAACTGGAACCCCCCATGAACAAACTGCTTATCAAGAATGCCACCCTGGTCAACGAAGGCCGTATCTATGCCTCCGATGTGTTGATCGAGGGGGAACGGATTGCCCGCATCGCCCCGGATATCGAGGCGCCCGATGCGCTGGTGATCGATGCCGCAGGTCGCCATCTCATCCCCGGAATGATCGATGATCAGGTCCACTTCCGGGAGCCGGGATTGACCCACAAGGGGACTATTGCCAGCGAATCCCGCGCCGCCGTCGCCGGTGGCACCACCAGTTTCATGGAAATGCCCAACGTCAATCCCCAGACCACCACCCTCGACGCCCTCGAAGCCAAATACCAGATCGCCGCCAACTCCTCCGTTGCCAACTACAGCTTCTATCTCGGTGCCACCAACGACAACCTTGCAGAGATCAAGCGTCTCGACCCCAAGCAGTCCTGCGGGGTCAAGGTGTTTATGGGCTCCTCGACCGGCAACATGCTGGTGGACAATCAGGAGACCCTGGCGGCCATCTTCCGCGAAAGTCCGGTGATGATCGTCACCCACTGCGAAGACACCCCGACCATCGCCAAGGCGGAAGAGGCGGCGCGGGCCAAGTGGGGCGAGAATGTGCCGATGGGCGAGCACGGCCGCATTCGCAGTGACGAGGCGTGCTACAAATCCTCCAGCATGGCGGTGGCGTTGGCGAAAAAATACGGTGCCAAGCTGCATGTGCTGCATCTGACCTCGGCCAAGGAGCTGTCGCTGTTTACCGCCAGCCACGACCTGAGCGAGCTGAAGGACAAGAACATCACAGCCGAGGTGTGCGTTCACCACCTCTTCTTCAATGAAGCCGATTACGAGACCCAGGGCAGCCTGATCAAGTGCAACCCTGCGGTGAAGAGTGCCGCCGACCAGCAGGCGCTGCTGGATGCGGTACGCAACGACGTGCTCGACATCATCGCCACCGACCACGCGCCCCACACCTGGGAAGAGAAGCAGAACAGCTACTTCAAGGCGCCGTCCGGTGTGCCGCTGGTGCAGCACTCTTTGCAGGCGCTGCTGGAGCTCTACCACAACGGCGTGTTTACCCTGGAGACTATCGTCAAGAAGACCTCCCATGCGGTGGCCGAGCGCTTCCAGGTGCAGGATCGCGGTTATATCCGCGAGGGGTATTTCGCCGATCTGGTGCTGCTGGATCTGGGCAAGCCCTATGTGGTCAACGATGACAACATCCTCTACCACTGTGGCTGGTCGCCTTTCAACGGCTACCGCTTCCACAGCACGGTGGAGATGACGCTGGTGAACGGCCAGATCGCCTGGCAAAACGGGCAGGTGACTGACCAGATCCTGGGCAAGCGGCTGACCTTTAACCGCTGATTGTTCGTAAAGCAGGCGAACGCACAGTGGCTTAGGAATTGGCGGCGTTTCCCTGTTGACAGGGCAGGGTCATCTCCATAAACTCTGCCCCCGTCAGCCGAGCTGACTCCGTCGGTGTGTAGCGCAGCCAGGTAGCGCATCTGCATGGGGTGTAGAGGGTCGGAGGTTCGAATCCTCTCACACCGACCAAATTCCCCGGTAAAGGCCTTGTCAAACGACAAGGCCTTTTCTTTTGCCTGCGATTCGCCGCACAGGCGTGAAGCCAGTGGTGATGCACGCTGGTCGCTGCTGGCGTGAGCAGATTGTGCTGCCACCGCGCTTTATGGTGTAGTAACGACTCTGTTGCTCATTTGCCTGGCGAGGCCTCTCGTGTCTGCATCCGTATCTAAACCCTGTTGTCTGCTGATGCTCACCCTGCTGCTGGTGGGCTGCGCCACCCCTTACGAGAGTGAAAAGTCATTCTGGAATGGCCAGACCGGTTTCTCCCAGACCCGGCTTGGCTCGGACAAGTGGCAGCTGGAGTTTGTCGGCAACGATCTGGTGGACAGGGAGACCGCCCGCAAATATGTGTTCAAGCGGGCAGGGGAGCTGGCACTGGCAGAGGGTTACTCCTGGCTCAAGGTCGATGAGCTGACCATTAACCGCGATGCCGTCAGGGTGTCCCCATCACGGCCGATCTTCGGCTTTGACGAGGATGAGCCGGATCTCTTTATGGCCCAGATGCAGGTGCAGCATACCATCTCGGCGCTGCTCACTTTTCGCCTGTTGCCACGGGCACTCGATGAGCGAACTCTTAATGCGAAATATCTCGCCGAAATCAAAATAAACAGTGATTAATATTGGTGGTTTGCAAGATCCATATCACATACACCTAATGGCAGGATAAAATTCTGGATAAAGCCTCTAGATTTACCCCCTGCTTTTAGGCATTCTCCCAGCATACCAGCCGCCAGGAATCAACGGCTCGGATCACAAAAACGGACTGTAGTGGCTCCCACGCCACTGTTTACGGCTTGCACCAATCAAAACCGGGACTCCCCCATGAAAATGAATAAACTGACGGTCGCCATCCTCATCTCCATGATGTTTGGCATCCTCACCGGCCAGGGCTATCGGATGTTTGCCGCAGATCAGGCTGCGGATTTCGCCAATAACATCACGATTCTGACCGATATCTTCCTGCGACTGATCAAGATGATCATCGCTCCCCTGGTCTTCACCACCCTGGTGGTCGGTATCGCCAAGATGGGCGACACCCGCACCGTGGGTCGTATCGGTGCCAAGACCCTCGGCTGGTTCATGCTGGCCTCCCTGATGTCCCTGAGCCTGGGTCTGGTGATGGTGACCCTGATGCAGCCGGGTGTGGGTCTCTCGCTCTCCCTGCCCAATGACACCGCCAGCTCGGGCATTGCTGCCGGTGCCATTACCCTGAAAGATTTCGTGACCCACGCCATCCCCAAGAGCGTGGTCGAGGCGATGGCCACCAACGAGATCCTGCAGATCGTGGTCTTCTCCCTCTTCTTTGGTCTGGCTGCCGCCGCGCTCGGCGATCTGGCCAAGCCGGTGGTGGTGCTGATGGCCAGCGCTGCCGAGATCATGCTGAAAGTGACCGGTTATGTGATGAACTTTGCGCCGTTCGCGGTGTTTGGCGCCATCGCCGCCATGGTGGCCAAAGAGGGGCTGGGTATTCTGGTCACTTACGGCAGCTTTATGGCCCAGTTCTATATCGCACTGGCCTGCCTCTGGCTGCTGCTGATCGCCATGGGCAGCGTCTTCCTGCGTGGTCGCGTCATCAAGCTGCTGGCGATGATCCGCGAACCCATCCTGCTCGCCTTCTCGACCGCCAGCTCCGAAGCGGCCTATCCGAAGACTCTGGATCGTCTGGAGAAGTTCGGTTGTGACAAGCGTATCGCCAGCTTCGTGCTGCCGATGGGTTACTCCTTCAACCTCGATGGCTCCATGATGTACTGCACCTTCGCGGTGATGTTCATCGCCCAGGCGTATGGTATCGAGCTCTCCATGGCCCAGCAGATCACCATGCTGCTGCTGCTGATGGTCACCTCCAAGGGGATGGCCGGGGTACCGCGCGCCTCTCTGGTGGTGATTGCCGCTACCCTGAACCAGTTCCATATTCCGGAAGCGGGCATCTTGCTGCTGCTGGGGATCGACCACTTCCTCGACATGGGCCGTTCAGCCACCAACGTGCTGGGTAACGCCATCGCCGCCAGCGTGGTCGCCAAGACCGAAGACAGTCTGGGTGAAACCGTCGCGCTGGGCGAGAGTGAGCCAGCCAAAGCCTGATCACAAAGCCATGAAAAATAAACAACAACGGCCCGCCAATGCGGGCCGTTATTGTTTATGGCTCGTCTACACTGCTAGATAGTTTCCATCTGGAGTGTACGGTTATGAATATTGCTCGTCGACTGCAACTGATAGCGCTGCTGGTGATGCTGACGCTCATTTTTCTCAGTTGGTTCAGTATCAATCGCCTTGGGGCAGGCAACCGTGATTTGAGCTATGTGACGGACAATACGGTGCCCAGTATTTCGCTGATTAAGGAAGTACAGGCCGATTTCTATGAATTGCACTCGCTGGTGCAAACACATGTGCTCAATACCGACTCAAGCAAGATGCAGCAGATTGAAACGGGTATCACCGAGATACGGGGACAGATCAATTCGCTGCTCGACAAATATAAGGCAGAGATGCTCTCCAATGATGAAGATCGGCGCCTGACTGACGATGATCAACGCATAGTCGCGCAATATTATCAGGAGATAGACAAGGTTCTGCAGCTCTCCCGCCAAAACAAGAATGATGAAGCCAGAGACATGCTGGCGGGAGAGGCATACGGACTGTTCAAGCAATTTGCCAAGGCAATCGAGCTTCACGTCAACTTCAATATGGATTTGGGACTGGCGCTCAAGAAGCAGGGCCAGGAGAATTACGACAGCAGCCTGCAAACCCTGTTGTTTATCGCTGGTGGTGCCACCGTACTGACGATGGGGCTGTTTGTCTGGTTGTTCAATCAGGTGGCCAATCCCCTTCGCACCGCCATGGATACCCTGACCCGGATCCAGCGTGACCTCAACTTTACCCTGAGAGCAGACGTGAAACAGCAGGATGAGATTGGCCTGACCCTCAATGCGGTTAACCGGCTGCTCGATACGCTGCAACAGACATTTACCGAATTTTCCGTAGGCAGCTTGCAGATCAAGAGCACTGCCGAATCCCTCTCTCAGGCAGCGCAGCACCTGGCCAGCTCGGCTAATCAGGCCAATGATGCCACCAGTCTGATCGCCGCCGGTGTGGAAGAGATGACGGTCAGCATCACCGATATCTCCCAGCGCACTCAGGAGACGAGCCGTATCACCAATGAGTCGGGGCAACTTGCGACCGAGGGAGGCCGGACCATCGAGCGCACCGTCCATGCCATCAACGAGATAGCCGACTCCATTCGGCAGGCCTCGGCCGAGGTCATTGCGCTAGGTGAGGGCATTTCGCGCATTGGCGGTGTGGTCAACGTGATCCGTGATGTGGCGGGGCAGACCAACTTGCTGGCCTTGAACGCGGCCATTGAAGCAGCGAGGGCCGGGGAGTCCGGCCGTGGCTTTGCGGTGGTGGCGGATGAGGTGCGCAAACTGGCAGAGCGGACGGCGCAATCCACCCAGGAGATCTCCGCCACCGTAGAGGCGATCCAGCAGGAGTCGAACAATACGGTCTCCCGCATGCATCTGGTGGAGGAGAAGGTGAGCCAGGGGGTCACCATGGCGACCGAGAGTGGCGCCATTATTGCCGAGATCCGCAGTGCGTCGCACCGGGTGATGGATCAGGTGGGCGAGATCACCAATGCCATCCGCGAGCAGAGTTCGGCCGCCGAGTCGATCGCTCATCAGGTAGAGCAGATTGCTCAGGTCGTGCAGCAAACCAGCAGCACAGCGGAAGAGACCTCAGCCGCCGCCGAGGAGCTCAATGTCACCACAGAGAGCATCCACCAGCAGATATCCCGTTACCGCATTCAGTAACGCCGACGGTTGTTATCCATCTGCTATCCCCGCCAGCTGGCGGGGATTTTTTTATATGGCTTGCTTAGAAGCCTGAGCCCGGTTGCTGCAAAAATGCCGCCTCTTCCGGTGTGCTGGTGCGACCGAGTATGTCGTTGCGGTGGGGGAAGCGGCCAAAGCGTTCGATGATCACCTGATGGCGGCGGGCAAAGTCGGCAAATCCGGCAAAGGTCGCCTGCGCCGGTGTGCCAGCCTGCTCGGCAGTGAGTGCCTCGAACAGGGCCACACTTCTGGCCTGTTGTTCGCGGGATTCGGCATGCTCCAGCGGCAGATAGAAGAAGACCCGCTCCAGTGGTGAGAGGGATTTGTCCGCCCCGATGGATAGCCCTTTCAGGCAGAGATCCCTTGCCAGCGGATCCTGGGCAAAGGCCGCAGGCGTGCCGCGATGGATATTGCGGGGCAGCTGGTCGAGCAGCAGGATCAGCGCCAGCCTGCCGTGGTGCAGATCGGCCCAGTCGGCCAGCTCCCCGTTGGCGGCCGCCTCTGCTTGCGCGCCAAATTGCTTGGCCAGCAGGGCATCCATTTCGCTGCTTTTCCCCCACCAGAGCGGGGCTTGCCGTGTGGCCCGCAGGACATCATCGGCCTCGTCGCCAAACCAGAAATCGATCAGAGGTTGCCAGGGTTGCATGGGAACTCCTTGAGGTGATTCAGAGGGAACCAGGAACAAATGGCTCAGGGGTGCTGCCGAAACGGCGGCTTCTCGTTACACTGTGCCATCTTTTGCCCGAAAGACGTAACCCCCGATGGCGAGCGCCGGATTTTTGGCTCGGCCGATGATGGCCTGCGATCGCCATGAGGTGGTCCTGTTGACCTTGGTGGTTATCGGGACGTACACCTCTCTCCCGGGGGTTGTTCTCACTGATATAAGGAATCTTTGATATGGCCGGAACCAGTTTATTGGCCCTGCTCGATGATATCGCCAGCGTGCTTGATGACGTGGCGCTGATGACCAAGGTCGTGGTGAACAAGCGCGAGACATTTTTCGGGAAGACGTTTCTCACTGATATAAGGGATCTTTGATATGGCTGGAACCAGTTTGTTGGCCCTGCTCGACGATATCGCCAGCGTGCTTGATGACGTGGCGCTGATGACCAAGATGGCGGCCAAGAAGACCGCCGGGGTGTTGGGTGATGATCTGGCCCTCAACGCGGAGCAGGTCTCCGGGGTGCGCGCCGAGCGGGAGTTGCCGGTGGTGTGGGCGGTGGCCAAGGGGTCATTTCGCAACAAGCTGATTCTGGTGCCCGCCGCCATCGCCATCAGTGCCCTGGTGCCCTGGCTTATCACGCCTCTCTTGATGCTGGGAGGCGCTTACCTCTGCTTTGAGGGGGCCGAGAAGCTGGCCCACAAGTTCCTGCCTCATGAAGTGAGCGAGGGTGAGGCACACACAGCTCCTATTCCCGATGATCTGGTGGCCTTCGAGCAGCAGAAGGTGAAGGGAGCGATCCGCACCGATTTTATTCTCTCTGCCGAGATCATCGTCATCGCCCTTGGCACGGTTCAGGGAGCAAGCCTCACGCTGCAGCTCTCGGTAGTGGCGGGCATCGCCCTGCTGATGACCATCGGGGTCTACGGGTTGGTGGGGCTGATCGTCAAGCTCGATGACATCGGTCTGCATCTGCTGCAAAAGCCCGATGGCAGCGCCCTGCGCCGCGCGGTGGGGCAGGGACTGTTGGTGACGGCGCCCCGTCTGATGCACCTGCTGGCACTGGTCGGTACCATCGCCATGTTCATGGTGGGCGGTGGCATTCTGGTGCATGGCTGGCCCTTTGCCCATCACCTGATTGAAGGTGCAGCCGCTGTTGTCGCCACCCTGCCCACAGTAGGGGCCGTACTGGCGGCGGTGACGCCGACCCTGCTCAACGCCGTGGCCGGTGTGGTGGCGGGTCTGCTGCTGGTTGTCTTGATGACGCTGGTGAGCCGTCTTGCCCCGGCCAAGGGATAAGCGAGCTTTCGGGCCATTTTCTCTTTTTTCCTCTCTTCATTTTTTGGCCAGCGGGACGCTCGGTCTCTGGCTTGCTGCCCGCAGGTCTGCTGCGCCTCCCGATAAAGGCCTTTGCGAGAAGCTATGTATCAACAACAGTGGAATAACGACCATATCTACCCGGGCCTCGACAGCCCAGAGCTGGAAGCGGACATGCGCGCAGCCCGCCACGCGCTGGAAGATCTGGCCAGTTATATGGCAGGTCTGGACGGGGTGCGCGACGCTGACGCAGCGCTGCTGGATTTTTTGCGGGAAGTGCGGCTGCGCGCCCGTGATATTCGCCATATCGGCTGGAACGTCGCCATTCTGGCCGCGTGCCGCGGCAGTCAGGATGCTCGCGATACCCAGGCCAAGCAGCTGGCATCCCGTGCTCGCGCCCTCAATGCCGATCTGTTCAAAACGCTGGCGCCGGTGGAAGACCTGATGCTGGCGCTGCCGGAGGCCGAATTTGGTCTGTTGATGGCGGATCCCCTGCTTGGCGAGGAGGAGTATCGCCTGCGTCACGAACGCAGATTGCAGGATCAGCGTCTGCCGGTGGCGGCAGAGCAGCTGGTGATAGGTCTGGGCACCGATGGTCTGCACGCCTGGGGTAACCTCTACAACGATCTGGTGGGCAAGATCCGACTGGTGATCGATGGCCGCGAGATGGGGCTGGCGGAGGCGAGCAATCTGCTCTCCAGCCCGTTGCGCTCCCTGCGCAGGGATGCATTCGATGCCATCAGCGCCGGCTGGGAGGGAGAGCAGGAGACGGTGGCCGCCATCCTCAATGCCATCAACGGCTGGCGGTTGGAGCTGGCCCGTCAGCGCGGCAAAACCCGTGTGCTCGATGCGCTGGATCTCTCCTGCCATCAAAGTCATATCGAACGCGCCACCCTCGATGCCCTGATGAGCGAAACCTGGCGAGCCCGTGGGTTGGGCCAGCGGGCGCTGGAGCTGATGGCCGAGCGCCTTGGTCTCGACGATCTGGGGCCGGAGGATCTCTTTGCGCCGCCTCCGGCCGTCAGCAGCCGCGAGATCCCGTTCGAGGAGGCGATCGAGTTGATTGCCGATGCCTTTAGCCGTTTCGATCCCGAGATGGGGGCGTTTGCCCGTATGATGGCCGAGAAGGGGTGGATTGATGCGGCGCCCACGCCAAATCGCCGCACCGGTGCCTACTGCACCAAGTTTGCCGAACCGGTCGAGCCGCGGGTCTTCGTCACCTATGCCGGCACTATGGACAATGTCATTACGCTGGCCCATGAGCTGGGTCACGCCTGGCACAACTGGGTGATCCGCGATCTGCCGATGAGTCAGCGCAGCTACCCCATGACGCTGGCGGAGACCGCCTCCATCTTTGCCGAAACCCTGGTGCGAAGCGCCCTGTTCGAGCAGGCGCAAAGCCCGGAAGAGCAGCTGGCCATCGCCTGGGCGGAGGCCGATGGCGCAGCCACCTTCCTGGTCAATATTCCGGCCCGCTTCGATTTCGAGCGGGCGCTGGTGGCCGAGCGGGCGCAGGGGTATGTGTCGGCAGAGCGACTCAAGACGCTGACTGACGAGGCATGGGGGCGCTGGTATGAGGGGAGCTTGACCCGCTATCATCCCATGTTCTGGGCGGCCAAGGCGCACTTCTCCATCGCCGGGCTGGGCTTTTACAACTACCCCTATCTGTTCGGTTATCTGTTCAGCCTCGGGGTCTATCAGCAGTTGATGAGCCGCAAGGCGGCGGGGGAAGAGGGCGTGGCCGAGGCCTATCGCGCCTTGTTGCGCGATACCGGCCGGATGAGCGCCGAAGATCTGGTAGCCAAGCATCTGGGGCAGGATATCCGTGAGGCCGCCTTCTGGCAGGGGAGTCTGGCACAAGTAGCGCAGGCGATAGAACGCTTCGCACAGTTGCCTGCCTGATTGGGTCAGCGGTGATATGAACAACAGGCCCCCGGACAGTCTCGCTGTCCGGGGGCCTGTTTGTTATGCCTGCTCTTGCTGCGGTTTGATGGGACCAACGAACAGAGGACGGGTCTGGTGAGTCAGGTCCGGCTGATAGCCGTTGAAGAAGAGGTTGAGCAGCACCGAACTGATGGTGGCCAGCAGGATACCGCTATGAAAAAGCGGTTGTAGCTGCGCCGGCAGCTGCTGGAAAAAATTCCCGGAGACCGTCGGGATCATGCCAATTCCGAGACTGATGGCGACGATATAGAGATTGTGACGGTTGCCGCTGTAATCGGTGCGCGCCAGGATACGAATGCCGGTGGCCAGCACCATGCCGAACATCACGATACCGGCGCCCCCCAGCACGAAGGGCGGGATGGAGGCGACCAGCACCGACATCTTGGGGATGAGGCCAAAGGCGAGCAGGATCCCCCCCGACATCACGCAGACCCAGCGACTCGATACCCCAGTCACGCTCACCAGACCGATATTCTGAGAGAAGGAGGTGTGGGGGAAGCTGTTGAATATCCCACCAATAATGGTGCCGATGCCATCCACTCGCAGCCCGCGCACTATGTCGCCGCGCCTGGCCGGATGGCCGACGATGTCGCCAAGGGCCAGAAACATCCCCATCGACTCGATAAAGGTGATGAGCATGATCACCGTCAGAGTGGCGATGGAGATGGGATCGAAGGTGGGCCAGCCGAAGGCGAAGGGCACTATGGGGGCAAACCAGGCTGCCTCGCCGAGGCCATCTAGGCTCACTTCGCCCATGGCGATGGCCACCACGAAACCGAAGATGATCCCGAGCAGCACCGAGATATTGCTGAAAAAGCCCTTGGTGAAGCGGGTCACCAGCAGGATAAAGACGAGCACCAGAAAGCTGGTGCCGATATAGCGCAGGCTGCCATATTCCGGATTGCCCTTGCCCCCCGCCATCCAGTCGATCCCCACCTGCATGATGCTGATCCCGATGGAGGTGATAACCACCCCGGTTACTACGGTGGGGAAGAGCGGCATCAGCCTACCTATCAGCGGCACCAGCAGGGTCGAGATGATACCGGCGGCGATGGTGGCGCCGAAGATGCCCGTCAGCCCCAGATCCGGGTTGGCTCCGATGGCCAGCATGGGCATCACGGCGGCAAAGGTGACCGACATGATGACCGGCAACCGGATCCCGGCAAAGCGGCCAATCCCGACACATTGCAGCAGGGTGACGATACCGCAGCAGAAGAGATCCGAACTGATAAGGTAGGAGATCTGCTCCTTGGGCAGCCCCAGACTGCCGCCAATCACCAACGGCACCGCCACGGCGCCGGCGTACATCACCAGCACATGTTGCAGGCCCAGGGTAAAGAGTTGGCCCATGGGGAGCATGCGCTCCACTTCATCCACCGGGCGCTTGCGCGCACTCGGTCGGGGGGAGGGGGTATTGGTCTCGTTCATGAACAGATCACTCCTTGAAGCCCGCGCAACTGCTACAGGCAAGATAGTGAAAGCCGTAGCTTTCCCAGTCATTGATCTTGTGTATTGACAGAGGTGCCAGATCCCTCGGCAGTAGTGAGAGGGATCTGGTGCAGCACGGGTCAGTGCACAAAACATGCACAATGCCGCTCATGAGCGAAAACGTTTGGCGATAACGCCTTGTTTTTGCGGGATGAGTCACATACCGGCCAGATAAGTGTCCGGCTGTTGGCAAGGGCAGGAGGTGGGGCATCTCAGATTGGTAAGGGATTTATCATTATCGGTCTGGCGATCTCACTTTGATAGCTAGGTACCAGAGGGTTGCTCGCAATGCGCCCCTCTGCATGTGACGGCGCTTGCGGGCCGCAGGGCATAATCGGGGGCGGGGGCGTGATCCAAAGCAAGAAAGTTGGATGTTTTGGTGGCGCACGGGGCCGCCGCTGGGGTAGTTTCGATAAAACCGACACAGATCCTGAGGTCTTATCCATGATCATCTACCTGCATGGCTTTGATGCCACCAGCCCCGGCAATCACGAGAAAGTGCTGCAGTTGCAGTTTATTGATGATGATGTGCGTTTCGTGCACTACAGCACGGTTCACCCCCGTCATGATATGAGCCATCTGCTCAAGGAAGTGAAAAAACAGCTCGATATGAGTACCGATCCCAAGCCGCTGATCTGCGGCGTGGGTCTTGGTGGCTACTGGAGCGAGCGGATCGGCTTTCTGTGCGGCATTCGCCAGGTGATCTTCAACCCCAACCTCCATCCGGAAGAGAACATGCAGGGCAAGATCGACCGTCCGGAAGAATATGACGATATCGGTACCAAGTGTGTAACTGAATTTCGTAAGAAAAATTCAGGAAACTGTCTGTGTATCCTTTCCGTTCAGGATGAAGTGCGCGATAATCGGGACACTGAACGTGAATTGAAGAACTATTACGACATCGTGTGGGATGAGCGCGAGACTCATAAGTTCAAAAATATCTCGCATCATCTGCAGCGGATGAAGGCCTTCAAAGAAGCCTGATCCATCACGTCGACCGATTTCGTTTTAGGGAGCCAATGGCTCCCTTTCGTTTTGAGGAACCGAGGAAAATCATCATGATGAATATTGTCGTTGTAGGCGGCGGCGCCGGTGGCCTGGAGCTGGCCACCAGTCTGGGTCGCAAGCTTGGCAAGAAGAACAAGGCCAAGATCACTCTGGTTGATCGCAACCGCACCCACCTGTGGAAACCCCTGCTGCACGAAGTGGCCACCGGCTCCATGGACGCGGGCATCGATGCCCTGAGCTACCAGTCTCACGCCAAGAACCACGGTTTCGACTTCCAGCTCGGCACCCTGACCGACATCAAGCGTGACGATAAACGTATCGTGCTGGCCCCGATCCACGACGACAATGGCGACATCGTGGTCAACGAGCGCGAGCTGCCCTACGACTATCTGGTGATGGCCATCGGTTCTGTCTCCAACGACTTCAACACCAAGGGCATCAAGGATAACTGTATTTTCCTCGATAGCCCCTCCCAGGCGCACCGTTTCCACAACAGCATGATGAACCGCTTCCTGCAGTTCGCCACCGAATATAAGCCGGGCGACAAGGTGAAGATTGCGATTGTCGGCGGCGGCGCAACCGGCGTTGAGCTCTCTGCCGAGCTCTACAACGCGGTCGAGCAGCTCTACGCCTACGGCTTCAAGAACCTCACCACCGACAGCCTGAAGGTGACCCTGGTGGAAGCGGGCCCGCGCATTCTGCCGGCTCTGCCGGAGCGCATCAGCGGCGCCGCCCATCAGGAGCTGGTCAAGCTGGGTGTGGACGTGCGTACCGCCACCATGATCACCGAAGCGACCAGCGACGGTCTGCACACCAAGGATGGCGAGCTGATTGAAGCGGATCTGATGGTGTGGGCGGCCGGTATCAAGGCGCCTGACTTTATGAAGGATATTGCTGGCCTTGAGACCAACCGCATCAACCAGCTGGTGGTGAAAGAGACCCTGCAGACTACCCGTGATGAGAACATCTTCGTTATCGGTGACTGCGCAGCCTGCCCGCAGCCGGATGGCAAGTTCGTGCCGCCGCGCGCCCAGTCTGCCCACCAGATGGCCAGCCAGGCATTCAAGAACATTCTGGCCAAGATGAATGGCGGCGAGATGAAGCCCTACCTCTACCACGACCACGGTTCGCTGGTCTCCCTCAGCCGCTTCTCCACCGTGGGCAGCCTGATGGGCAACCTGATGCGCGGCTCCATGATGGTGGAGGGCTACATTGCCCGTCTGGTTTACATCTCCCTCTACCGGATGCACCAGATCGCCCTGCATGGCTATGTCAAGACCGGCCTCATCATGCTGGTGGGTCGCATCAACCGGGTACTGCGCCCGACCCTGAAGCTGCACTAAGCCGGGATTTGGCAACATGTTGAATACCAAAAGGAGAGGCGATGGCCTCTCCTTTTTTATGGGCGCAGATCAGGAAAGAGAGAGCTACTTGCCCAGATAGGTACGGTCGAAGAAGGTATTGACCCAGTGAGGGCGGTAGATGGCCAGCACTGTCATCGCCATGCCGTTGAGCAGAGCTTCGGGGAACAGCAGCAGTGGCCATATGGAGAGATAATCCGCCGTGATGGTGTGCCAGGGGTAGCTGTGGCTCAGCCCCATCAGCAACGCACTGGCGGCCACCTTGACCGAGATGGTGATGGCGCCGCCGAGAAATGCGGCCACGAAGATATAGACAAAGAGATGGCGCGGCAGCCAGGCCCAGCTGGCCAGAAACAGCAGCCAACTGGTGGCCACCGGCAGGGCGATGCCAACCAGTGCCTGCCAGCCAAAATCGGCCAGATTGGTGACGCCGAAGTAACCGAGCACCAGCAGGGTCAGACAGGGGGCGAGCAGCGCCAGCCGCCAGCCAAGCAGCAGGGTGAGGGAGGTGAGCCCGAGAAAATGGACCTCCAGCCCCTCATGCAGACCGGCCCTTAGATACCAGAGCGGCACCAGCGCGATGGCGCTACCCAGCAACAGGTGCTGATAGAGGGGGTTGTCATGGAGGGTTTGCCACAGAGAGCGGCGCAGGCTGAAGGCCAGCAGTACCAGCCAGATCAGGAGGGCGGCGAGTTGTCCTTCACTCATCTTGTCGTCCATTCATGCAGTCGAGTCCGGGCGGCCTTCCCGACCGCCACATAGCAGAGCAGGCTGACGAATCAGCCTGCTTTTACCATCAATATTTGACGTTGTTGTGGTACTTGCCGAGGATGCCCTTGACCCGTTCCATGGTCTCCTTGCTGGGGGGCTTGATCCCGCTCAGCTCGTACGGGTCTCCCAGCACGTCCCACTTGTGTTTGCCGAGCTCATGGTAGGGGAGCAGCTCCACCTTCTCCACGCTCTCGCCCAGCTCGGCGATGAACTGACCCAGCCCTTCGGCGCTCTCGTCGTCATCGCTCCAGGTCGGTACCACCACGTAGCGGATCCACATGGTCTTGCCTTTGGCTGCCAGATAGCGGGCAAACTCCAGGGTGTATCTGTTGCTGACGTGGGTCAGTGGAATGTGTTTCTCGTCATTGATCTGTTTGATGTCGAGCAGTACCAGATCGGTCTGGTCGAGCAGCTTGTCCACCTGTTCGTCGAGATGGCGGACGAAGCCGTTGGTGTCGAGACAGGTGTGGATCCCTTTCTCTTTGCAGGCGGTAAAGAGTTCGGTAATGAAAGCCGGTTGCAGCATGGCTTCACCGCCGGACGCTGTCACGCCACCGCCGGAGGCATTCATGAAGTGGCGATAGCTGGTGATGTCACTCATCAACTCCGGTACGGTCACTTCACGGCCACCTTCGGTATCCCAGGTATCGCGGTTGTGGCAGTACTTGCAGCGCATCAGGCAGCCTTGCATGAATACGATAAAGCGTATTCCCGGGCCATCGACAGTGCCGCAGGTTTCGACGGAATGGATCCGGCCAACGGTGCCGTGAGCTCCGGCTGGCTGGCTGATTTCAACGGCAGGGATCCGATTAATGACAGACATAAACAACTCCAACGATTCGAGCAGGCCGTTATTTTATTACATAAACCCCTATTGATCCTACACCTTTAGTCCGGCGCCCGGCTGCCAAGCAACTGCTCCAGCCCCTTGACGGTGAGCGGCCGACTGGTGAGAAACCCTTGATAATGCTGGCATCCCAGCGCTTTGAGGATGGCCAGCTGCGCCTCCTCTTCCACCCCTTCGGCGGTGACGGTAAAACGGAAGACCTGGGCCAGATCGAGTATCGCCTTGACGATGGCTCTGTCCTGTTCGCTGTGTACCAGGGTCTGAATGAAGCTTCTGTCCAGTTTCACCTCGTCGGCGGGCAGATCCCGCAGATAGGCCAGCGACGAGTAGCCGGTACCGAAGTCATCGATGGAGATGAGGATACCGAGTTCCTTGAGCTGGCGCATTCTGGCAATACTCTCCTGCCGATTCTCCAAGACTACCGATTCGGTCACCTCCAGCAGCAGGCGGGAGGGGGGTACACCGGTGTCGCGCAAGATGTACTCCACCTGTTGTACGAAGCCCTGGGTGTGGAACTGGCGAGCGCTGACGTTGACCGACAGATGGGGGATCAGCAGGCCACGGTTGAGCCAGAAGCTGTATTGGGCGCAGGCGGTCTTCATCACCCAGTAGCCGATCTCGAGGATCAGGCTGGTCTCTTCGGCGATGGGGATAAACTCCCCAGGTGGCACCATGGTGCCGTCGCTGCGCTGCCAGCGCAGCAGCGCCTCGATACCCGACAGCGAGCCATTGTCGACCCGATATTGCGGTTGGTAGTGGAGTTGCAGCTCGTGGTGACGCAGGGCATCGCGCAGCTCATTGGTGAGGGTCAGCCGGTTCTTCTCATGCTGGGCCATCGCCTCGGAAAAGAAGACGTAGTGGCCCTGACCGGCGCGCTTGGCCATGTGGGTCGCGGTGTCGGCCTGTTGCATCAGGACCAGATGATCCGTCTCGTTGCCGGAGAAGAGGCTGATCCCCACCGAGGCGCTGCAGTGCAGCTTGTGATCGCCGATGTCGAACGGGGTACGAAACAGCCCCATCAGCTCGCGGGCGAAGTGCTCTGCCAGAATTTTGGCGGTGACTTCCCCTTGTCCCAGCTGGGTAAAGAGCAGGGCAAACTCATCCCCCGAGATGCGCGCTTGTACCAGATTGTCCTGGGGCAGCTCCCTGAAACGCTGCACCACGGCTTGCAGCAGCAGATCGCCGCAGGCGTGACCGAGGGAGTCGTTGATCGACTTGAAGTTGTCGAGATCCACCAGCAGCAGGGCGCCCCACTGGCCGTTGGAGGCGCTCAGGGTCTGCTGCAAAATATGGTTGAGGCTGCGCCGGTTGTGCAGACCGCAGAGATCGTCGTAGTAGGCGAGCTGCTCGATATGTCTGGCCGCCTCTTTTTCCTGGGTGATGTCGTAGAAGCTGCAGATGAAGTGGCTGAGCTCCCCCTGCTCATCCTTGACGCCGTTCACCATCAAGCGCACCGGAAAGAGGTGACCATCCTTGTGCAGGCAGCGCTCTTCCCCAAGCCAGAACTCCTGCTCGTTGACGGTGCGGCTGACATCTTCTTTGAGATGATCCCCGTAGTAGGTGGGACGCAGCTTGCGAATGGAGTGACCGATCACCTCTACCTCGCCAAATCCGGTGATCCGGCTGAAGGAGTGGTTGACCTTGAGGATGATGCCGTTGTGATCCATCACGATCAGCCCATCGTGGGTATTGAAGGCAACCTCGGCCAGCCGCAGGGCATCGTCGGTGGCGAGGCGCTTGAGTTCAATGGCGGCCCGCTCGTGCTGGCTGCTCAATAGATCCAGCAGGGGCTCAGGCTCCTCAAGAGGGGTATCGAGCAGCAGGGTGATCTGGCCAATGGGGGCGCCGCTTTGAGCATGGAGCGGAATGCCGATGTAGGCGCTGGCATTGAGAGCAAGCAGCCGGGTCGCTTTGGGATAGCGCACGGGCAGATCTTCCACATAGATGGCCTGACCATGCTGGAACAGCTCCTGAGCGGGGCCGGGGTCGAGCTGGATGGGCTTGAGGGTGGAGCAGATCTCCTCGTTGATGACGCAGCGGGGGATGATCCAGAGATCCTGACCGCGGGGCTGGAACTCGCCGATCCAGCCCACCCGGGCACCGCTGGCGCTCATGGCCCAGCTTACCAGCGTCTTGCAGTAGTCGATGCCGGTCTGCTGGTGCAGTTCGGGCGGGAGGGCCAGCTCAGCGCGGTGCTCTTCCGGTTGCGGTTGCCAGTGGCCGAGCAGCTGGGCGCTGCTGCGCACCAGCTGCAACATCTCCTCGCTAAGCGGGGTGGGATCGAGATACTCCAGACTCAGCACCCCGAACAGCTTGTCCTGCTCCAGCAGGGCACCATCGAGGCGTGAGCGCACACCGGCACTGGTCAGATAGAGGTGATTGCTCAGCATCGGCTGGTGGGCGGCCTCCGAGAAGCTCAACGCTTTGCGGGTACGTAGGGCGCGGATATAGCGGCTGTCACCACGAATGGGGTAGAGCGCCTCGACCCCCAGGGTGAACACAGGGGTGAGTTGCTCGCTGCCGAGATCGCCGTTGGCCTGATAGTGCCAGAGGATGAGCCGATCGGCCCCCAAACTCTCTTTAAGGGCCTCGAGCAGGGGCGCATACTGTTGCTGGCTCGCCATCTGGCTGAGGCGCGGCAGTTGCAATGCCAGATCGGCGATGGGCTCCTGACGAAGGTTCTGCAGACAGATGAGCCAGAAGCCATCCTGCTCGTGAGCGAGTGCGATATGCCAGAGCTGGCTGGCAAAGCGCACGGTGATCTTGCCGCCATGGCCGTTGGCCAGCAGTTGTTCGATGGGCAGGCGCAGGGCATCGGGCAGCTGGGCAGGCCAGGGGGCGCGCGGTTCGTCGAGCCAGTAGAGCGGGGTTTGCATCACGTCGGTCAGGGCGACCAGCCGTTGACTGCGCAGGTCCAGACGGAAAAAGAGTGGCGTCTGGAGGGCAGGAGGAAGATGACTGAGTGCGGTAGACGACATGAACAAACAACATCCTGTTAAGCAACCGTCGGGGTTGCAAGAATACTGCAAAATGGTGTGAAACAAAATTTCATTGAATTCTAAATTAGGAAAGTCTAATTTATTGCCCATTATCATGTATGAGGAGTCTTGCAGATGAAACGGATCCTGATTATCGGTGGTGTCGCGGGGGGCGCATCGGCGGCGGCTCGCGCTCGTCGTTTGAGTGAAGAGGCAGAGATCGTGATGTTCGAGCGGGGCGAGTTTGTCAGCTTCGCCAACTGCGGTCTGCCCTATCACATCGGGGGCGATATCCCCGACCGGGATGCCTTGCTGCTGCAGACTCCCCAGAGTTTCAAGCGCCGTTTCAACGTCGATGTGCGGGTCTTCCACGATGTGATTGAGATCGACAAGGTGGGCAAGACCTTGCTGGTGCGCAACCTGCAAACCGGTGAAGAGCAGCGCGAGCATTACGATGTGCTGCTGCTGAGCCCAGGGGCGGCGCCGATCCGTCCTCCTTTCCCCGGTATCGACAGCCCCCATGTCTATACCCTGCGCAACATCCCGGACATGGATCGCATTCTGGCGGCCCTGCATCACGCTCAGCCGCGCCACGTCACTGTGGTGGGCGGCGGTTTTATCGGGCTGGAGATGATGGAGGCGCTGCACCAGCGCAAGCTGGATGTCACCCTGCTGGAGCTGGCCGATCAAGTGATGGCTCCGGTGGACAAGGAGATGGCCAACATGCTCCATGCCCGCATCCGGGAAGATGGGATCGACCTGCGCCTGCGCACCGGCCTCACCGCCATCGAGAGTCTGGATCTGCCTGCCGAGAAGACCTCCGCCGTACCGACCGCCAAAAGCGGTGGCCTGCGCCTGACCCTCAATGACGGTTCCCATCTTGATACCGGTCTCTTGATCCTCGCCATCGGCGTCAAGCCGGAAACCCTGCTCGCCGCCAAGGCGGGGCTGGAGCTGGGCCCGCGGGGCGGCATCAAGGTCGATGCCGGGATGCGTACCTCGGATCCCTTTATCTACGCGGTGGGGGATGCGGTGGAAGAGATAGATTTCGTCACCGGCGAATCTGTGCTGATCCCGCTGGCGGGCCCGGCCAACCGGCAGGGGCGCATCGCCGCCGACAATATGCTGGGCCGAAGCGAAACCTACAAGAAGACGCAAGGGACCGCCATCTGCAAGCTGTTCGATCTGGCGGTGGCCAGCACCGGGCTCAACGAGAAGCGACTGGTGCAACTGGGATTGCCGTTCGAGAAGGTTTATGTCCATCCGGGCAGCCACGCCGGTTACTACCCGGGCGCCCATCCGGTCAGCCTCAAGCTGCTGTTTGCCCCGGATGGCAAGATTTATGGCGCCCAGGCCATCGGCAAGGATGGCATCGACAAGCGCATCGATGTGCTGGCGGTGGCCCAGCGCGCCGGTCTCACCGTGTTTGACCTGCAGGATCTGGAGCTTACCTATGCGCCGCCGTTCGGCTCAGCCAAGGATGTGATCAACATGGCGGGCTTTGTGGCAAGCAACCACCTGAAGGGGGATACTCTGCTCTGCCACGTGGCCGAGGTGCAGGCTCGTAACCCCCATCAGCTGGTGGTGGATGTGCGCAATGGCCCGGAGCTCGACAAGCTGGGCCGCATTCCGGGGGCACTGCATATCCCCCTCGACGAGTTGCGTGGTCGCCTCCATGAGTTGCCCAAAGAGAAAGAGCTGCTGATCAGCTGTCAGGTCGGGCTGCGCGGCCATGTCGCCTGCCGCTTGCTGAGCCAGCACGGCTTCAAGGTGAAAAACCTCTCCGGCGGCTTCAAAACCTGGCAGATGGCCACCGCCGAGTAACCGTTTTATTTCTGTGCCTGTTTGCCCCTCTCCCTTGTGCGTGCAAGATGAGGGGCTTTTTATCTCTGCTGTTTGCCCTCCTTGCATCCCCTAATTGCAGCAATATTTCGACACACTTTATTTCCCGTGCCGGACAAAATTAACGTTTTGTTCAGGGGATGGGTGCTATAACCCCTGCCTCGTTCATGATGAACCGTGTAGTAGGGAGAGTGACATGCTGGATATGCTGATGGCCATTTGGCATCAGGATTTTGACGCCCTGGTTCAGATGCAGGCGGTACCCCTGCTGATCAGTTGCCTGATGCTGGTATTGCTGCTGGAGTCCGCATTCGTCTTCCTGCCCCTGCCGGGGGACAGCCTGGTACTGCTGGCCGGTGGGTTGGTTGGCATGGGGGTGTTTGGCCCTGAAGTAACACTTATTTATCTGCCGTTGGCTGCTGGCATAGGTTCTGTGCTCGCCTATTGGCAGGGACGGGCCCTGCAGCGTACCCGCTTTATGGATCATATCGAGCGGATGTTGCCTCCCGACAGCCTGCCCAAGGCGACCCGGCTGCTGAAAAAGTACGGTTTTCTGGCGATGTTCTCCTCCCGTTTTATCCCGTTCGTGCGGGTGCTGACCCCCATGTTGATGGGGATTGGCCGCCTGAGCGTGCTGCGGATGTGCGTGGCCAGCTTTGCCAGTGCCTTTATGTGGGCGCTCTGCCTCAGTTTGGTGGGCAAGCTGGCGATGAATACCCCCTTCTTCCTCCACCACAGCGAACTGTTGACCCGGACCCTGCTGATTACCTCGCTGGTGTTGTTTCTGGCGGCCGTCATGGCCATCCTGTTTCGCTGGTTCAAAGGCGGAGCAAAAAACGAGACCAGCCACGACTAGATGACAACCCTTGCCGCACTGGATCAGTGGGCAAGGGGGTTCTCGTGCTGCAGGGGCGCGGAATTGTGCCCATTCGGGTAATGAGCTTTGTGTCGGGTGAGCAGGATGCCTTATCCTGTTTCCAGCCACGCTGCGTTTGCAGCGCTCCAACTCGGGATGGAACTTATGCGCCTCTTCGACTCTCCCTCTGCTTCTCACCGCTCTACCGCTGAAACCGGCGCTCTGCGCCGCCGCTGGTCAACCCTGCTGCTTTGCGGGGTGGTCGGTTTGCTGTCTGGCTGCGGCCCTGACAAGCCCGCCAGCCAAGTACCGACCACAGAATCCACTGCCCAGCAGGAGGCCGGGGCGCCAACTTCTGTAGTGCAGGCCAATGCCCGCCAATATCGGGATGCCCCGGCACTGGCGCTGGTCTTCTCCGGCCCCCTGGTGCCCAAGGCCAATTGGCAGAGCTGGCTCGGGGTCAGCGAGGGGGGCAAGCAGGTGCAGGGGGAGTGGATCCTCGCCGACGATGGTCGCACCCTCTATTTCCCGAACGTTCAGCCCGACAAGAGCTATGAAGTGAGCCTCAAGGCGGGGCTGGGCCCATCCCCCCAGAGCTGGACCCTCAAAACCCGGCCGCTGGAGGCGGGGGCCTCCTTTACCGCCAGTGGCATGGTATTGCCGCTGCGTCAGGAACTTCGCCTGCCCATCAGCGCGGTCAATGTGGATGAGGTCAATATCGATTTCTTTCGGGTCGATGCGGAATATCTGCCCCGTTTTCTGGCGGAATATCGCCCCGGTGCCGGCATGGGTAACTGGGAGCTTGAGCAGATCACCCAGCGGGCCAAGCGGGTATTCAGTGGCCGCTATGCGCTGGAGCTTGATGCCAACCGGCGCGAGACCCGCCTCATCAATGTGAAGGAGCCGCAGCTGGCGGAGGCTGGCGTCTACTTTGCGGTGATGTCGCCCCTTGGCAACTACGACTGGCGCAAGGAGACCACCTATTTTGCGGTGAGCGATATGGGGCTCAGTGCCCGCCGTTACCGCGATCAGCTGGAGGTGTTCGTGAGTTCCCTGGCCAGCGCCGACCCGCTCAAGGATGTGCAGCTCTCCCTGCTCGACGAGAAGGGCAACCGGCTACAGGTGCAAACCACGGATCTCCAGGGCCATCGCCGCTTCGATCAGGTGCAGGGGGCTCGCCTGTTGCTGGCCGAGCAGGGCAAGCATCTGGCGGTGCTGCGCCTCGATGGCGCGGCGCTCGATCTCTCCACCTTCGATCTCGGCACCCAGCCCTGGCAGGCCCAGCAGCTTTATCTGTTCAGCGGGCGCGATCTCTATCGCCCCGGCGAGCGGCTCGACAGCGAGATCCTGCTCAAGGGGCAGGATGGCCAGCTGCTGCCCGGTATGGCAGTGGAGCTGGAGGTGAAACAGCCGGATGGTCAGCTGCTCGAACAAAAGCGGCTGCTACCGGACAATCTTGGCGCCGCCCACTACGGCCTGCGTCTGCCGGACGATGCGCCGCTCGGGCGCTGGACCATTAACCTCAAGACCGTCGCTGGTAGTCGTTTCGAGTGGCCCTTTTTGGTGGAGGAGTTTCTGCCGGAGCGGCTGAAACTGCAGCTTGGCAAGGGGCCGGATGGTGAAGTGACGGATTTGGACGCCGCTCTCATCCTGCCGCTGCAAGGGGACTATCTCTACGGTGCGCCAGCGAGCGCCACCAAGGCCAAGGCAGAGGTGAAGATCAGCCGCGCCACCATGCCCTTTACCCAGTGGCAGGAGTTCACGCTGGGTGACGTGCTGCTCGCCGAGCAGGCCAAGGATCTCGAGGCGCAGAGTCTTACCCTCGATGCGCAGGGGCAGGGGACTTTTTCGCTTGCTGATGAGCTCGATGGGGTGCGAGCCCTCGGGCCGCTGGAGGTGGCCTATCGGGTGTCGCTCTCCGAGCCCGGTGGCCGCGCCGTCAATCGCAGCCGCACCCAGTATGGCTGGCCTGCGGGCAGCCAGTGGCCGGCACTCAAGGCCGACTTCGTGGCGGATCGGGTGGAAGGGGGCAAGCCGCTCCCCTTCCAGATCCTCAACCTCGATGAGCAAGGCCAACCTGTGGCGGGGGCGGTGAAGGTGCGCCTTATCAACGAGTACCGCGACTACTACTGGCACTACGCCGATGGCGAGGGGTGGAAGTACGAGTTCAACAGCCAGCCTTATCTGGAGCAGGAGCAGACCCTGCAGCTGGATGGCAAGGGGCCGACTCCGCTCACGCTGCAACTGGCGGCGGGCTGGTATCGGTTGGAGGTGGAGAACAGTCAGGGCCATCAATCCAGCCTGCGGGTGGAGATCGGCAGTTACGCCTGGGGCGGCGGTGGCGAGCAGGCGCGGCCTGACAAGATTGCCATCACCCTCGACAAGCGCGCCTATCAGGCGGGCGACAAGGCCAAAGTGACGCTGGTGGCCCCGCGCCCCGGCAAGGGGTTGTTGCTGGTGGAAGATGGCGACGGCCTGCGCTGGTGGCAGCGTATCGAGCTCAAGGGCGCCGCTGGCGATGCCAAGGATGCCCGTGGCGAGTTCGATATCCCGGTCAGTCCCGAGTGGCAGCGCCATGACTTGCATATCTCGGCCCAGATCGCCGCGCCAGACAGCGCCTCCAAATCGGTCAGCAGCCAGCAGGGGCAGAGCCTGCGCTCGGTCGGGCTGGTGCCGCTCACCCTGGATCGGGAAGCGCGCCGTCTGCCGCTTACCCTGAGCGCACCGGACAAAGCCGTGCCGCTCACCCGACTGGAAGTAACCGCCACCTCCACCCCCAATAGCCAAGGCCGTGTGGTGCTGGCGGCGGTGGATCGGGGCGTGCTCAATATCAGCGACTACCAGCCGCTCGACCCGTTCGAGATCTTCTTTGGCCGCAAGCGCTTCGCCCAAGATTTGTTCGACAACTACGGCCAGGTGATCCCGCCGCAAGATGGCAAGCTGGCCCGCCTCAACTACGGGGGGGACCGGGCGCCGCTGAAAAAGGGCGGCGCGCTGGAGAGCCGGGTTGAGATAGCTGCGCTCTGGAGTGGCGAGGTGAGTTTTGACCAGCAGGGCAAAGCGGTGATCCCGCTCGATTTGCCTAACTTCAACGGCGAGTTGGCGCTGATGGCGCTGGCCTGGAACGAACAGCAAGTCGGCGAGGCCGAGCGCGCCATCAAGGTGGTGGCGCCCCTGGTGGCCGAGATCGGCTGGCCGCGCTTTGGCGCCAGAGGCGATGAGACCCGGGCATTGGTGCAGTTGCGCAACATGAGCGGCGAAGATCAGACCCTCTCCCTTGTCTGGACCCTCAATGGTGGGTTGAAAGCAAACGGCGAGCTGCCCCACACCCTTGCCCTTAAAAACGGCGAAGAGCAGTGGCTGACCCTGCCGCTCACCGTGATCGGGGCGAGCGGTGTGGCGAGCCTGCAGTTGGCGGCCAGTGGCAAGGATTTTGCCATCAGCCGCGACTGGACTCTTCCGCTGCGCTCCCCCTGGCCGGCCGAGACTCGCCAGCGCTACCAGATGCTGGCCCCTGGCCAGCAGATGAGCTTTGCGCCTGCTGAGCTGGCCGGGCTGGATCGCGCCAACCTGCAGGGGCTGCTCAGCCTCTCCGGCACTCCCCCCTGGGATCCGGCAGCCCAGTGGCAGGCGCTGGCCGACTACCCCTACGCCTGTCTGGAGCAGACCTTGTCCCGTGCCTGGCCCTATCTGTTGACCACGGCCGATGAGCGGGCCGCTTGGAGCAAACCCGCAGAGGGCAAGAAAGCGGCGAGCGAGGCGGATGTGCAGCGCACCCTGCTGCAACGGCTGCAGCGGTTGCAACTGCCAAGCGGCGGTTTTGGTCTGTGGGATGGTCGCTCCGATGAGGAACAATGGCTCACCGCCTATGCTGCCGACTACCTGCTGGCGCGCAAGGAGGCGGGCGACGCAGTGCCGGAGGCAATGCTCAATCAGGCGCTGAACCGGCTGCAAAGCTATCTCACCGACAGTCAGTATGGTGAGCGCTGGAGCAGTGCCCCCGAGCACAGTCGGTTGGCCTATCAGGCCTACAGCGCCTATGTGCTGGCCCGTGTGGGCAAGGCGCCGCTCGCTACCTTGCGCCTTATCTGGGAGCAGCAGGCCGATCACGCCCGCTCCGGTTTGCCGCTTTTGCACCTCTCGCTGGCGCTCTCGGCCATGGGGGATGAGCAGAATGCCGCCAAGGCCCTCAGCCGGGCATTGGTGACCGAGCGCGGGGATGACTATCTGGGCGATTACGGCTCACCGCTGCGCGATGAAGCTCTTGAGCTCTCCTTGCTGCGCCAGCACAAGCTGGCTGTGGAGCGCTGGCCGGCCCTCAGTGCCAAGGTGGCCGATACCCTGGCTCACCGTCAGTGGCTCAGCACTCAGGAGCGGCTCGCCCTGCTGCGACTGGCCCGCTTCGATCCGGCCGTCGACTGGCAGGCTAGGGTAACTTCCTCTCTTGGCAGTGGATCCCTGAGCGGTTCGGCTCCGCTGCAGCAGGGCGCCCCCGAGGCGCTGGCGGCGAGCTCCGTCACCAACGAGGGCAAGGGATCCCTCTATGTGCAGCGCACTCTGGTCGGTTACCCCGAACAGGCACCGGCACGGATCAGCAAGGGGATGAGCGTGACCCGTAGCTGGTTCAATAGCGACGGTCAGCCGTTTGATCCCGCCAAGGTGAAGGTGGGCGATCTGGTGGTGGTGCGGCTCAACGTCAGCAGTGAATCGGCGGTGCCCGATGCCCTGCTGGTGGAGATGGTGCCCGCCGGCTTCGAGCTGGAGAACCCGGCCCTTGGCAACAGCATCAAGCTCGAAGAGCTCTCCATTGAGGGGAAACCGGCGTGGCAGAGCGAGTGGAACGACTATCTCAAGCATCAGGAGTTTCGCGATGACCGCTACACGGCGGCGCTGGATCTGAGCGAGGGGAGCAACCAGCAGCTGGTCTACCTGATGCGGGCGGTGACGCCGGGTCGCTATCAGGTGCCGCCGACCCAGGTGGAGGATATGTACCGGCCCGAGCTGCGGGCTGTGGGTGAGGATATCCATGAGGTGATCATCTCTGAGTAACATTCCCTCCCTTGAGCGGGTTTCCCCGCTCACTTTCTGGCAGCGTGGCTGGCTGAAATTAGGCCGCAGTGGCCACGCTGGCTGGCGCTGGCTTGGTCGCCTGCCACGCTGGCTGCGTTTCTCGGTGCTGGGGGTTGTAGCACTGCTCCTGTCATTGCTGGCGCTGGATCGACTCTTCCCGCCGCCACCGCTCGACCCTGCCTACGCACGGGTGGTGCTCGACATGAAGGGGCGACCGCTGCGCGCCTTTGCCGATACCAGCGGCGTGTGGCGTTACCCCGTGACCTTGGAGCAGGTCTCCCCCCGCTATATCGAGGCTCTGCTGGGCTACGAGGATCGCTACTTCTGGCGCCATCCCGGGGTCAATCCGGTGGCCATGGTGCGCGGGGTCTGGCAGTGGCTGCGTTACGGGCGCGCCGTGTCGGGCGGCTCGACCCTTACCATGCAGGTGGCGCGTCTTATCGAGCCCTACCACCGGAGCGTGCCCGGCAAGCTGCGCCAGATGGTGCGTGCGCTGCAACTGGAGTGGCACTATGACAAGCGCACCCTGCTCACCGTCTACCTCAATCGGGCGCCGTTTGGCGGCAACCTGGAGGGGGTGCAGGCGGCAAGTTTTGCCTATCTCGGCAAGAGCGCCGCCAAGCTGACCTATGCCGAGGCTGCGCTGTTGGCGGTGCTGCCGCAGGCTCCCAGCCGCAACCGGCCGGACCGCCATCCCGAGCGGGCCCGCACCGCCCGTGACAAGGTGATGCAGCGACTGGTAGCGCAGGGTGTCTGGCCCGAACAGGCGTGGCTGGAGGGACGCATCGAGCCGGTGCTGGCCCGCGGTCACTTCACTCCGATGGAGGCGCCGCTGTTTGCCCGCCTTGCCGCCGATAATCAGGCCGGGGCGCTGGTGCACACCACCATAGACGGCGATCTGCAGCGTTGGTTGGAGGGGCGGGTGGCGAGCTATATCCGTCGCTTCCCCGAGCAGACCTCAGCGGCGTTGCTGTTGGTAGATAACAAAACCATGGCGGTGCGCGCCTATGTAGGCAGCGCCGAGTATGGCAATTTGCGCCGCCACGGTTACCTCGACATGGTGCAGGCGATCCGCTCTCCCGGCTCTACGCTGAAGCCCTTCATCTACGGTCTGGCGATGGATGAAGGGTTGGTGCACTCGGCCTCCTTGCTCTCCGATGCGCCAAGGCTGGGGTCTGACTATCGTCCCGCCAACTTTTCCGGCGCCTTTCAGGGGCCGGTGACCCTGGCCCAAGCGCTGCAGCAATCCCTCAACGTGCCTGCGGTGCAGGTGCTGGAGGCGCTCGGGCCGGACAAACTGGTCAGCCGCTTCGACAACGCCGGGGTGAGACTGGCGCTCTCCGACAAACCCAATCCGGCCATTGCGCTGGGGGCGGCGGGCATTCGGCTCGAACAGCTGGTGGCGCTCTACAGTGCGCTGACCCGTGAGGGGCAGGTGGCAATACCGGTCTGGCTGGCGGGGCAGCAGGCGGTGTCGCGCCCCTTGCTGAGTCCGGGAGCGGCCTGGATCATCTGGCAAATATTGAGCGCGCAGGGGCGGGCGGATCAACCCTTTGCCAGCGAGGCGACCGGCCGGGTCAATCGACTGGCCTGGAAGACCGGCACCAGCTATGGCTATCGCGACAGCTGGGCGATGGGGGTCTCCGGTCGCTGGACTATCGGCGTCTGGCTGGGACGCCCCGATGGTACCCCCATGCCCGGTTTTTACGGCCAGAGTGCAGCGGTGCCGCTGCTGCTCTCTGTCTACTCGCGGCTCTCGGACAACAGCCCCTTGCCGGCACAACCCAACACGGTGAGCGAAGCAGAGATCTGCTGGCCGCTGGGGCGTAAGGCCAGCGCGACCTTGCCTGAAGCCTGCTTGCAGCGTCAGAGCGCCTGGTTGCTGGAAGAGCGCGATCCCCCCACCTTGCCGGATCCCATGGACTGGCCCTCGCCGCTGCGCCAGGTCGCACTGACCGCCGCGGGCAAGCCGACCCTGGCCCGCTGCCAGGATGCGGCGCAATCTGGCTTCCGGGCCCTCTGGCCATTGTCGCTGGAGCCGTGGCGAACGCCCGGCGAGCGACGACAGGTGCTGCTTGCAAGTGGTTGTGCTGGGGAGGCGCAGAGTGCTGAGCTGCAGGCCCCCATTCGCATCGTGGCGCTGGGGGAGGGCAACCTTATCCGCAGCCAGCGCTATCGGTTGCAGCCCAAGGTGCTGGGCGGTGTCGGCAAGTCGGCCTGGTTTCTCAACGGCCAGCGACTGCGCTGGGATGGGGATCAGGTGCTGAGCGTGGCGGGTCGTTATCAGCTGGTGGTGGTGGATGAAGCGGGCAACAGCGATCGTATCGAGTTTCGCGTGGTGCATCCTGACGGTGATGCCGGCACCATCACCCGTTGAGCGTTTTGCCGACAGCCATTGAGGCGAATGTAATTAACTATTTGAAATGCATCAATATTTGATTGGATGAATTAATTTATGAATAATTACTAACTCATTCAAATCCAATCGGGAGTTCTCTTTTGCTGCGTGTTCTGTGTCCCTTGCTGGTGCTGATGAGTTCGGGCTGCGCCACTACTAATCATGGTGATCACCATGTTTCTCCTGAACGTACCGGGTTCTATTCACCTTTCGAACCTGCTTCCGAGAGTTTTGCGCGTTGCAATCAGAAACAGTTTGCCTGTACCCCTGCCAATATCCGCCGTGACAGGGCGATGGAGGCGCGCAGGCAGGCGCAAGAGCGGGCCAATCACCGGGGTGATGATTGGTAGGCCGCAGAAAACGAGAGGGGTTGGCAGATGCCAACCCCTTTTTCATTCCGCCAATTCAGCCCTGTTGGCGCAGATGACCGAGCCGGGTGAAGAAGTGCTGGCTCTTGCGCTGGTGAAAGTGGCTCTTCTTGATGGGATGGAAGATGAGGTTGCTTTCTGGGTGGCTCGCCTTTAACTGGTGGAGCATGGCTACGGCGGGCAGGCTGGTGCTGACCTGGGTGGTGAGTGGCATGCTGAGGGTCTCGGGCCCGAGCAGTTGATTGAGCCCTTGCTGAGCCTGCTCGAAGCGGGTCAGGGCCGCCGGGTCGGCATAGCCGCTACCCAGCATGGCGAGCAGGTTGTCGATGGCCAGATGAAATTCGGCCAGCTGTTGGCGAAAGCCGCTGCGCCCGCGCAGGGCAATCAGCTCTGCAAACGGAATATCGGCCAGGTGAGTGGGCACTTGCAACGGGATTTCGAGGTGGAAGCAATCCTGACCGCCGCGATTGTGGTAGCGGGATTCGAGCAGGTGGAGCAGGCGGTCGAGATAGTCGTGATCGGTAATGAGCGCCCCGTCATTCGCGAGTGCCCACTCACGTGCGAGACGCATGGAGAGCAGATTGGCAAAGCGCCGCGCCATTCTGATCCCCCCTTCATCCCGGGTCGCAAAGCCGTGAGTCAGGCAAAAGCCGTGCAGCCGCTCCAGCCCCGCCTGTTCGGGGCAGAAGCAGTCGTGGTTGGCCTCCTGACGCCAGCGGCCAATCAGCTCCTTGTTGCCAAACACCTTGTGACGGACGAAATCGGGGGCCACCAAGCCGCTTATCTGGCTCTCAAGTTGCGGGGTAATGGCGGCAAAGAAGGCGGCATCGGGCCGCTCAGCCAGCAGATCGGTCTGCTGTTGAAGGGTATCGAGCAGGGCGGTGAGACCGCTCTTTTCGCTGACGGTGAAGACAAAGGCAAGCCGCTCCAGATAGAGCAAGGCAAATTTGAGCCAGAGCTCGTCGCGTACCTCCATGCCGGGGTAATAGATATAGGTCTTCATCGGATCAGTCTGTTGTCAAAAATCTGGCGAGGCGCAGGGTCGGGAATATACGCAAGATTGCGTCCGCGCGGCAAACATTGCTTAGGGGAATGTGAGCAAACGCTCATCCAGTAGGCGCTGGCCACAAAGTTCTGATATAATTCGCGCCCTTAAATCAAGGTCACCCGAGTCATTACCATGAAGTTCATTATCAAGCTGTTCCCGGAAATCACCATCAAGAGCAAGTCGGTTCGCCAGCGCTTTATCAAGATCCTGCAGGGCAATATCCGCAATGTCCTGCGCCGCTTCGACGACGATGCCCGCGTACGGATGGATTGGGACAAGCTGATCGTGAGCTCCCGCAATGACCAGTTCCGCGAGCAGGCTATCGAAGCTTTGGCTTGTATTCCGGGCATTCAGGCCTTCCTAGAGGTGCAGGCCAGCAAGTTCACCGACCTGCACGACATCTTCGAGCAGGTGAAAGCCGTGTGGGGCGACCAGCTCAAGGGCAAAACCTTCTGCGTGCGCGCCAAGCGCCACGGTAAGCATGAGTTCTCTTCCCTCGAGGTTGAGCGTTACGTGGGCGGTGGATTGAATCAGCACTGCGAAAGCAATGGTGTGCGCCTCAAGAACCCGGATGTGAAGATCAACCTCGAGATCGACGGCGAAGAGCTCTTTATCGTCAGCGCCATCCATCAGGGCCTGAGCGGCATGCCCATCGCGACCCAGGAAGATGTGCTGAGCCTGCTCTCCGGCGGTTTTGACTCCGGCGTGGCGTCGTTCCAGTTCATCAAGCGCGGCTGCCGCGTGCACTACTGCTTCTTCAATCTGGGCGGTGCGGCCCACGAGATCGGCGTCAAGCAGGTGGCCTACCACCTGTGGAACCGCTTCGGTTCATCCCACCGGGTACGTTTCACCGCTGTGGACTTCGAGCCGGTGGTCGCCGAGATCCTCGAGAAGATCGACAACGGTCAGATGGGCGTGGTGCTCAAGCGGATGATGATGCGTGCTGCCGCCAAGGTGGCCGATGAATTCCAGATCCCGGCGCTGGTGACCGGCGAGTGTGTGGGTCAGGTCTCCAGCCAGACTCTCACCAACCTGAACGTGATCGACCGGGTGACCGACAAGGTGATCCTGCGCCCGCTCATTACTTGGGACAAGCCGGATATCATCAGCGAAGCCCGCCGCATCGGCACGCTGGAGTTTGCCGAGACCATGCCGGAATACTGCGGCGTCATCTCCAAAAAGCCGACAGTGAAGGCCGATCTGGCGCGCATTGAAGAGGAAGAGGGCAACTTCGACTTCGCCATTCTGGACAAGGTGGTCTCCGAGGCCCGTTACCTCGATATCCGCCGTATCGGTGAAGAGACTGCCGCTGAAGTGCAAGAGGTGGAAACGACTCAGGTACTGGGCGCTGACGAGGTGATCCTGGATATCCGCTCTGCCGATGAACACGACGAGAAGCCGCTGGTGGTGGAAGATCGTGAAGTACTGCATATCCCCTTCTTCAAGCTGGCCACCGCCTTTGGCGATCTGCCCAAAGAGAAGACCTACCTGCTCTACTGTGATCGCGGCGTGATGAGCAAGCTGCAGGCGCTTTACCTGAAAGAGAAAGGCTTTGCCAACGTCAAGGTGTATCGCCCGTAAGCGTGTTTTTTACCTTCAATAAAAAAATCCGGCCAATGTGCCGGATTTTTTTATTTCGCAGAGTGAGCAATGACTATCAGGGACAGGGAACCGGAGTGAAGGAGTCTTGCCCCTGACAACGCCAGCCCATTTCCGCCTCCCGCATCTGCCACAGGTTGTTGCTGCGATAGAGGGTCAGGATGTAGATCATGTCGCTCTTGCTGCCGTCGAGGGCGACCGAGAGCACCAGATCATTGTCCAGCTGCTGGGCATGGATGCGGCTGGGTATGTCACCATGACCGACGAATCGTAAAGCTACCTCACGGTAGTCATTAACCCAGTTTTGCTGTTGATGGCTTGCCTGGCGTATCTGCTGGTTGAACTGCTGCACCGGCGCCGAGGCCAGTCGTCCAAATACCACTTGTGCTTCGGCGTGGGCGGCCGTCACGTTCGCCAGGAGGAGGGTGGTAAGCATACCGATTTTTCGCATGAGAAGTTCCGGCTAACAACGACTGCTTCTATGACAACAGAAAAGCCTATTTGGTTCAACGCGCGGCCCACAGCGACATGATGACGCTGTGGGCCTGCTCTCAATTGCGTTGCAGCGAGAAGGTGGGCAGCGACAGATGCCAGTAGATAGCCGCGACCCGCAGGCCAAACACGGCCGTCATGCAGATGAGCATGGCCGTTACCCGGTCCATGTTGGCCTCAAGCGCCAGGGTATAGAGAATGCCGCCAAGGATACAGGCGGTGGCATAGATCTCTTTTTGCAGCACCATGGGCACCTCCCGCGCCAGTACATCGCGGATCATGCCACCGGCTACCCCGGTCATGGTGCCCATGATCACGGCAATCAGCCCCGGGGTGCCGAAGTTGAGGGCCTTCTGGGCACCGATCACGGTAAAGAGGGCCAGTCCGAAGGCATCCGCCACCGGCAGTACATACCAGGGCATCCTGCGGGGCAGTTTGACCATCCACATACCGATCAGCGCCGTCGCGATGACCACCCAGATATAGAGCGGATCGCGCACCCAGAATACGGGGGTGGCTCCTAGGATCATGTCACGGATGGTGCCGCCGCCGATGGCAGTGACCGCCGCCAAAACCATGACGCCAAACCCATCCATCCTGAGTCGGCCAGCCACCAATACCCCTGAAAACGCGAATACCGCAGTACCAAACATGTCGCTGATGTAAACAATCTGCTCAACCAGTGTCTGCATGGAGAACAACTCACGCCAAATTGTTGATGGGGCCGCGATTTTAGGGGCTGGTGAGCCCAATCGCCAACAGTGCTCGACAAAATTGAGAGTCGGGACGGATTTTTTCTCGCGGCATGAACCGGGTGAGGCTCGTGCGTGCCTGTAGCCGTTGGCGGGGCGTTGTTTCCCAAATCAACCATCAAGCCACACCTGCCCCAGCCCCAAGTGACCGCTACACTCGGGGCTTTCTGACAGGTAGGCCAAGGGTATTCAGTTTGTTTAGGCGCTTACATACGCCATGACTTCTCCCACTTGGCCGTTGTAGTTACGCAGACGGATTTTCCCCGCCAGCAATTGCTTGAACCGATACATTGCCGTCTCTGCCAGCGAGCGACGGTGATAGCCCGACATCTTCTTCCAGTGCGCCAGCCCTCCTTTGCGCATCACTAGCACCGCCTCATTTCTCGGATGTCCCTTTGCCCATAACCCCGCGCTTTTGCGAGGCGGGACACAGGCTGTCGCCCCTTTGCGCGAGATAAGTTGATGGCTGGCTTTGCTGTCATAGGCGCCATCCGCATAAGCACGTCCCAGCTTGCGCCGCAGTGGGTTGAGCAAGGTCGGCAACATCTCGGCATCATAGACATTTTCCAGCGAGACTTCCGCCGCCACGATATCGTGAGTGACCGGGTCCACAGCCAGATGCAACTTGCGCCAGACTCGCTGTTTTTCGGCGCCGTGCTTTCTGGCTTTCCACTCGCCCTCCCCAAATACCTTGAGGCCAGTCGAGTCGATAACCAGGTCGGTGATACGCCCCTTACTAGGCTGCCGATAGGCAACTGTCACCGTGCGGACGCGCTTGCTGACACAACTGTAATAGGGGTCACAAAGCGGTACGTTCATCAACTCGAACAGGGAGTCGAGTAGTCCCTGAGTGGCCCGTAAAGTGAGGTTGAAAATCCCCTTGAGCATCAGGAAGGTGGCGATGGTCTGGTCAGTGTAAAGCTGGCTGCGACCCCGGTGCCCATGATGGTCGTCGTGAAACCATGTAGTGGTCTAATCATCCCGGACACCATTTTAGGTGGTACAGTCGCCACCATGACCTGAGGTGTTCAATGACAAGATTACGTCGCTCATTTACTGCCGAATTCAAACTCGAAGCCGCATCCCTGGTGCTCGACCAGGGATATTCTGTCCCCGAAGCCAGTCGTTCACTGGATATCGGTGAAACCATACTTCGCCGCTGGGTTCGGCAACTGCAATCCGAACGCAGTGGCACTACCCCAATCAGCAAAGCACTGACTCTGGAGCAGCAAAAAATTCAGGAACTGGAAGCCCGCATCAACCGGCTCGAACGTGAGAAGGACATTCTAAAAAAGGCTACTGCTCTCTTGATGACGGACGAGTTCACACGTACGCGCTGATAGACCGATTAAGGGAGCAAGCCCCCATCACTCTGGTCTGCTGCGCCTTCGATGTTCCCACCTCCTGTTTTTACGATTATCTGGCTCGCAGGCGGACGATTAACCGTGAGCGCATGCAACAGCGCTCTGAGTTGCGCCGTTTGTTCAAAGAGAGCAGGGATTCGGCTGGCAGCCGCGCCTTGATGTCGATGATGCGAGAGTTGGGGTATCAGATTGGTCGATTCAAAGTACGTAACCTGATGAAGGAAGCCGGCCTGGCATCCAAACAGCCGGGCGCACACCGCTATAAGGTGGCACGGTCTGAACGACCGGACATTCCCAATCTGCTGGCCCGCGAATTTGATGTCCAACAACCCAATCAGGTGTGGTGTGGCGATATCACCTACGTCTGGGCAGGTGGTCGTTGGCATTACCTGGCAGCGGTGCTTGACCTGCATACCCGGCGGGTTGTGGGGTGGGCGATGTCAGATAAACCAGATGCCGAGCTGGCCATCAAAGCACTTGAGATGGCGTATCAGCAGCGGGGTTGTCCGTCAGGCGTGCTGTTTCACTCTGACCAGGGCAGCCAATATGGCAGCCGGGCATTTCGGCAACGACTGTGGCGCTATCGCATGACCCAGAGTATGAGTCGGCGTGGCAACTGCTGGGATAACGCCCCGATGGAACGGTTGTTCAGAAGCCTGAAGTCAGAGTGGCTCCCGGCAAGGGGATATATGAGCCTGCGGGAAGCAAAGCGGGATATCAGTTATTACCTGATGGATCACTACAACTGGCGACGTCCACATCAATACAATGACGGGATACCGCCAGCAAAAGCCGAGGATCGGCCTAACCAAGTGTCCGGATTTAGTTGACCACTACA
>NZ_JBFODO010000038.1:0-39640 GCF_040908365.1 Aeromonas sp. R2-4 | reverse complement strand
TGTAGTGGTCTAATCATCCCGGACACCATTTTAGGTGGTACAGTCGCCACCATGACCTGAGGTGTTCAATGACAAGATTACGTCGCTCATTTACTGCCGAATTCAAACTCGAAGCCGCATCCCTGGTGCTCGACCAGGGATATTCTGTCCCCGAAGCCAGTCGTTCACTGGATATCGGTGAAACCATACTTCGCCGCTGGGTTCGGCAACTGCAATCCGAACGCAGTGGCACTACCCCAATCAGCAAAGCACTGACTCTGGAGCAGCAAAAAATTCAGGAACTGGAAGCCCGCATCAACCGGCTCGAACGTGAGAAGGACATTCTAAAAAAGGCTACTGCTCTCTTGATGACGGACGAGTTCACACGTACGCGCTGATAGACCGATTAAGGGAGCAAGCCCCCATCACTCTGGTCTGCTGCGCCTTCGATGTTCCCACCTCCTGTTTTTACGATTATCTGGCTCGCAGGCGGACGATTAACCGTGAGCGCATGCAACAGCGCTCTGAGTTGCGCCGTTTGTTCAAAGAGAGCAGGGATTCGGCTGGCAGCCGCGCCTTGATGTCGATGATGCGAGAGTTGGGGTATCAGATTGGTCGATTCAAAGTACGTAACCTGATGAAGGAAGCCGGCCTGGCATCCAAACAGCCGGGCGCACACCGCTATAAGGTGGCACGGTCTGAACGACCGGACATTCCCAATCTGCTGGCCCGCGAATTTGATGTCCAACAACCCAATCAGGTGTGGTGTGGCGATATCACCTACGTCTGGGCAGGTGGTCGTTGGCATTACCTGGCAGCGGTGCTTGACCTGCATACCCGGCGGGTTGTGGGGTGGGCGATGTCAGATAAACCAGATGCCGAGCTGGCCATCAAAGCACTTGAGATGGCGTATCAGCAGCGGGGTTGTCCGTCAGGCGTGCTGTTTCACTCTGACCAGGGCAGCCAATATGGCAGCCGGGCATTTCGGCAACGACTGTGGCGCTATCGCATGACCCAGAGTATGAGTCGGCGTGGCAACTGCTGGGATAACGCCCCGATGGAACGGTTGTTCAGAAGCCTGAAGTCAGAGTGGCTCCCGGCAAGGGGATATATGAGCCTGCGGGAAGCAAAGCGGGATATCAGTTATTACCTGATGGATCACTACAACTGGCGACGTCCACATCAATACAATGACGGGATACCGCCAGCAAAAGCCGAGGATCGGCCTAACCAAGTGTCCGGATTTAGTTGACCACTACATATCTGGTCGGAGATAGCCCATGTTTTGTCCAAAATGCGGCGGTCAAACCCTGCAGAGCGTCAGTCAGAAAGAGTTTCGCTGTGGCTGCGGTTTTCATTTTTTCCAGAATGTGGCGACGGCGGTGATGGTGGCGCTTTGCTGGCAGGACGAGGTGCTGGTTGCGGTGCGTGCCCGTAATCCTGGCAAGGGGTTGCTGGATCTGCCGGGCGGATTTGTCGATCCCGGCGAGTCGCTGGAGGGGGCGCTGGTGCGGGAATTGCAGGAGGAGCTGGGGCTCAATGTCAGCGCCCAACCTTTTACCTATCTTGGTTCATACCCCAATATCTATCCCTACGACAATATCACCTACCACACCTGTGACACCTTCTTCGCCATCAGGCTGAGTCAAAAACCTGTCATCCAGCCGGCTGACGATGTGGCCGCCTGTCAGTGGCTGAAGATTAGCGATATCCCCTTGCCCCGCTTTGCTTTCGAGTCGACGCGCACCGCGATGGCGCGGCTGCAGCAATCCTCTTTGCAAGCCTGATTCCTGCTGATGACGATGGGGATTGGCAGCGACCATCCCTGTCTCATCCATGTCCGCTTTTGTCCCGCAGACGCCATTCGTCAGACGGTGAGTGGTATAGTCAGCAGTGGATCCGGATTCAAGGAGCATATCGTGAAGAAGATAGTTCTCATCTTGCTCGGCATCGCCGTAGCGGCCTTGCTGGCCATAGTGACGCTGATAAGCCTTATCGACCCCAATCAATTCAAGCCCCAACTGGCTGAACAGGTGCGCAAGAGCACAGGCCGGGAGCTGGTGATGGCGGGGGAGATTGACTGGCGTTTCTGGCCGAGTCTCGGCCTCTCGCTGGAGAAGGTCGCCCTGCGCAATCCGGCCGGTTTTGCCGAGCCGGATCTGGTTCGTTTCGAGCAGGGCGAGGCCTCGGTGGCCCTGTTGCCGCTGCTCTCCCATCGTCTGGAGATCGGCAAGGTGACCCTGAGTGGCGCCCATCTCTTTATCCAGACCAAGGCGGATGGCAGCTCCAATCTGAGCGGACTGATCAAAGATGCCACTGCTGATACAAGCGAACCGGTCGCTCCCGCAGCTCCTGCGCCAACCGCTGATAGCAAGCCCTGGCAGATCAGCTTGCAGGGTGTCGCGCTCTTCCAGGCCAGTGCGCTGGTACAGGATGATCGCAGCGGCACCTCGCTGCGACTGGATCGCCTCGATCTCGATATGGGGCAGCTGGCCACCGGTCAGTGGGTACCCGTGACGCTGGCCGCCAAGGGGAGTGCCGACAAGCTCGCTTTCGATGTTAAAGGGCAGGCCCAGATCAAGCTGGCGCAGGAGGTGATGGCGAGTGAACTGAAAGACTTGAGCCTCAGTGGCAGCCTGAGTGATCCGTCCCTGCGACTCGACAGTTTCTCCATCAAGGGAGACCGATTGGCCCTCGGTGAGTGGAGCAACCTCACGTTGGCGCTGAAGGGTGCCAAGGTAGAGGGGCAGCAAGCTTCACTGGCTGGCTCTCTGGAAGGAACACTTAAAGGGCGGCTCGACAAGGAGATGAAGCTTGCCGAGCTCTCCGATGTACTGCTGACCGCAGCGCTGGAAGGTGATGCGCTGCCACGCCCGCAGATGAAGCTGAAACTGGCCGGGTTTGCCCGTGCCGAGCTCGACAAGCAGCTGATCACCCTGAGCAAGCTGGTGATGAGTGCCGATGAGGCGCTGCTGAGTGGTGATGGAACCGTGCAGCTTGGAGTTGTTCCCGAAATCACCTTCGATCTCAAGGGGGAGAAGCTGGATCTCGACAAATGGCTCGCCAAATCGGCACCGACCAAACCTGCGCAGGCGAAAGAGGACAAACCGGCGGCCGGTGTTGCCAACACCGCTGCAAGTGGCAATAAAGCGATAACCGGCAAGAGCGAAGCCCTCTCCGCGGTTGAACCGGATCTGGGCGCGCTCAAAGGGGTGGATCTGGATGGTCGGCTGCAACTCGGCAGCCTGCGCCTGAAAGAGCTGGATCTCGGTGCTGTCGATCTGCAGCTGGCTCTGGCCAAGGGACTGCTGACGCTCAAACAGTTCAGCGCGACCGTGGCTGGCGGTCAGGTAAGCGCGAACGGGGTACTCGACGCGCGCCAGCAGCCCGCCACCTACAAGGTGCACAAGCAGGTGGCCGGAGTGAACATTCGTCCCTTGTTGCAGACTCTGGCCCAGAGCGATCTGCTGGAGGGCAGGGGCGATCTCGATGTGCAGGTGCAGGGGCGCGGTCTCTCTCCTCTGGCACTGCGCAACGGGATGCGGGGCAAGGTCACATTGAAACTGAGCGACGGCGCCCTGCACGGCATCAACCTGCCTGAGATGATCCGCGAGGCGCGGGCCACCCTCAGCGGCAAGGGGGCCGAGCAGGTGAAGGAGGCGCGCAAGACCGACTTCAGCGCCCTCACCGCCAGCTTCCAGATTGCCGACGGCATCGCCCGCAGCAACGACATCCAGCTCTTTGCCCCCGCCTTGCGGGTCAAGGGGGAGGGGCAGACGGCGCTGGTGCCGGAGAGCCTCGACTTCCTGTTCCTCACCTCCATTGTCGAGAGCAGCAAGGGGCAGGGAGGAAAGGATGTGGACGAGCTCAAAGAGATCACCATTCCGGTGCGGATCGGTGGCCACTGGCAAGCCCCCAGCTACCAGCTCGACGTGAAGGCGCTGCTCAGCAACAACAAGTTGCTGGAGGATAAGGCGCGCAAGGAGGCCGAACGCGGCCTCAAGAAGCTGCTGGGGGACAAGGCCGACAATGAAGCCGTCAAAGGTGTGGCTGACCAGCTGCTCAAGGGACTGTTCAAATAGGTGACGGTTCATATGGGCTGGCGGGAGCCGCGTAAATGCCGTTAGCGGTTGACCGGATGTCAGCGCCATTGAAAAATGGCGCTGACATTTTTTATGGCGCAGTGATCTGCTGTGCCTTGATCCGGAGTCATCTCGAGTTGAACCCATGCGCCTGATCCTGCTGCTCTGTTCCCTGATCTGCTATGGCATGGCTTCTCCGGTGCTGGCCGGGCCGCTGGCAGATCGTCTTGCGGGCGAGCTGGCCAGACAGACTCCAGAACAGGCGCTGCCTCTTGACGAGGTGCAGCGGCTCGACCGGCGCCTGATTGCTCCCGACTCCCTCTATCCCGCCTGGCAGCGCTACCCGTTGCGTCAGCTGCAGGCCATCTATCGCTATCAGCAGGAGTGCGGGACAGAGAATGAGTTGCCCGCCGAGTGGCTGCCGCTGCTGAGGGCGCTTTGCGGCCAAGGGGCTGTACCCTCGGCCCGCTGGTTTGCCGCTCATCCCATCTATCCGTTGGGTGGCTCCAGCGCTACCCGCTGGCTGGCTGGTCATCCGGCGGCCGAGCTCGACGATCTGCTCCATGTGCGGGAGCGGCGCGACCGGTTGGGGCTGCTTGGCGAGCTTGATGATGACAACCTCGATGCCCTGCTGCGGGGTGGGCGCTGGCTGCTGCAATCGGGTCAGCTCTGGCTGCTTGCCGATGGGCAGTGGCGCCGCTATGGCGCCGGGCAGTGGCAGCCGCTGGCCGAGCGGCTTGGTGTGACGCTGGATAGCCGGGTCGATGGCTCCTGCCAGGAGCGGGTTGGGGGGATCTGCCTCAACGAGCGCCCCACGCTGCATTGGCAGTGGCTGGCGCTGGCCAGCACGTTTGGCTTTATCCTGTTGCTGGGGTGGGCCAGTTGGCAGCGCTGGCGCCTGCTGCGGGAGCGGCGCGTCGCATTGCAGATGCTGACCCACGAGCTGCGTACCCCCATCATGGCGCTCTCCGGCATCAGCGAGGAGCTGCGCCACGATTTCGACCAGCTGCCCCCTTCCGCCCAGCAGAGCGTGGGGCAACTGCTGGGCAGTGTCGCCCGCCTGCATCAGCTGGCGCAGGCCAGTCGCCACTATCTGGCGGCAGAGACTCTCGAAGATGAGCGGGTGGCGGTCAGTCTCACCGAGTGGCTCACCCTGGCCTGCGAGCGGCATGACGCCACCTTCTGTCTTGAGCGGGAGATGACTCTGGCGCTCCCCTTCTACTGGCTCGATCTCGCCCTCGACAACCTGCTGCGCAACGCCAGCCAGCATGGCCACGCGCCGGTTCGGGTCTGTGCCAGCTGGCAGGCGGGGCGTTTGATCCTCGCGGTCAGCGATGGCGGCGAGCTGCCAAATTACCGACTCGCCACCCTGCTGCACCGCGGTGCCCGTGCCGATGGTTTGGGGCTGGGGCTTGCCATCGTGCGCCATCTGCTGCGTCGTCTTGGCGGGTGTCTCGCCCTATCCGGCCCGCCCACTACCTTTACCCTGACGCTGCCCTGCCAACTCTGGAGCGACCCCGAATCATGAAGACCATCCTGCTTGTCGAAGACGAGGCGCTGCTGGCGGAGAACCTGCAACGCTATCTGACCCGCGAGGGGTATCGCTGTCTCTGGTGCGACACCCTGACAGCGGCGGAGGTGCAGTGGCTGGCGGCGGATCTGGTGCTGCTGGATCGCTCCATGCCGGAGGGGGATACTCTCGACTGGTTGCCCCAGTGGCTGGCGCGCAAGGCGCTGCCGGTGATCGTGTTCACCGCCCGGGTGGAGGTGAGCGATCGGGTGGCTGGGCTCGATGCGGGGGCGCGCGACTACCTGACCAAGCCCTTCTCACATGACGAGCTGCTGGCGCGGATCCGGGCTCAGCTGCGTCAGCTGGGGGATGGCACTCAGGCGGTGGGTGGCTTGCAGCTCCACCCCGCCCGGATGCAGGCGAGCTGGCAGGATGCGGAGGTGAGTTTTACCCCCACCGAGTTTGCCCTGCTCACCCTGCTGGTGCGGATGGCGGGGCGGGTGCTGAGCCGGGAGGAGATCCTCAACCGGGTGTGGGGCTATCAGGCGTTTCCTTCCACCCGCACGGTTGATACCCATATCCTGCAACTGCGCCAGAAGCTGCCCGGACTGGCTATCGAGACGGTGCGCGGCATCGGCTACCGGCTGGAGGTGTCAGCGTGAAGCGTGCAATACTGGCCGCGCTGCTGTTGGCTCTAAGCTGCGGCCTTCTGAACCTGGGCCTTCTAAACGTAAGCAGCGTGATGGCAACCGAACACTTTATGGAAACCGATCGCGCCGACCCCCTGCAACCGGCTACCTTGGCGCTGTTGCAGGGGGATAGCCGGTACGCCTGGCAATCTTTGCAGCAGGCATGGCCCGCCCTCACAAGTGATGCCGAGCGCCGTAGCTGGCAGGGGATGCTGGCCGCGCTGAGTGCCCAGCACTGCGGCAAGGATTTCCCGCTCACTCTGCCTGATGGGGTGAGCGAGCTGCGCCTTGAGCTGATCCAGCGCGATGCGCCGCTGCTGCGGGACTATCGGGTGCAGTTGACCGGGGAGGGGCCCATCACCACCGCGGAACTTATCGATTCCGCTGGCCACAACCGGTTGGCAGGTGCCCAGTGGGAGGCGGAAGGGAGTAAGGGGGTCAGGGTCGTGGGGGACGATCTACCGACGCCTTTACCACCCGGGCTCTATCAACTGCGGCTGACGGTGGCGGGCAAGGAGTGGCAGGTAGCGTTGCCGCTGCCTGCGGTGCAGGATCTGGACTGGCTCTCCCGCTCGCCACAGGCGGTAGCCAATCCCCCCGCCAATCCCGCTTCCTGTACGCCGCTCTGGCTCGATCAGGCGGTGTTGGCTCGTCCGCAATACTCCCTGCTCTGGTGGCACCGCATTGCGTCCGATGAGCCGGTGACGTGGCCAGCCGCCACGCCCGACAGTTGGCGCACCCTCTCGCTGGTGCAGACCAGCCAGCGTGGCCAGCTGGTGTTGCAGCTAAGCCACAGTCAGGCGGGGCCGGTGGACTAATGGTCGTCGTGATGGTCAGTTGCACGCAATCCTGACATTGGCCTGACAATCGCAGGCGGCCGATCTGCTGAAATGGCGATTCCCGTGTGTTATCAGGAATCACAAACCATGACTTTTCTTCCCGTGCTAACGAGCCGGATCCGCCCGCTGCTGCTGTTGGCGCCGCTGTTCTCCCTGCCTGCCGAGGCGCTGATCCTTGCCAACGATCAGTGGCGCATCGAGCTGGATCCCGCCACCCTGGCGGCCGAGGCTGTGCTGCCATCGGGCAAGCACCTTCTCATCTCTTCTCCCGGCCCGCGTCAGCCGGTCACCGCTCTGCAGCAGGAGGGGGTGCGCGCCAGTTGGCTGACCCGCGCCGATGGTGAGGTGCGTGCCTTGGCTCGCCTTGAGGGCAACCGTCTGATCCTCACCCTCAGCCGTGCAACTGCTGGCGAGCTGGTGTGGCCGCGGGTACCGGCAGGGGCGCAGGCGCTGATGCTGCCGATCCACGAGGGATTTCGCATTCCGGCTACGCACACTGCGTGGCGCAAGGCGCTGGCGCAGGAGTATCAGGGGATCAACACTACGGATAATCTGACCCTGCCGGTGGTTGGGCTGGATCACGGCGATCAGCAGTTGGCGATCCTCTTTGCCAACCCTTTCAACAACCGGCTCACCTTTGCTCCGAAGAAAGATGGCATTGCCCTCACCGCGACCCATAGCGTCAATCGCCTCAATCGGGCTGACCCCTATGAGGTGGCAGTGTCGTTGCAACCGGGCAACGACTGGCTAGCGGCGGCCAAGGCCTATCGCAGCTGGTTGCAGGAGCGGGGTGAACTGGTCTCGCTCGAGAGCAAGCTGGCGGCAGTAAAGGATGGCAAGCGGCTGATCGGCGCCTCTCACCTCTATCTCTGGGGTGAGCGACTGCTGGTGCCACAGGATGTGAAGAGCTGGCCCGCGCTGCGCCGCCTGATCCCCGCCGACTGGCTCAAGGGGGAGAGCAAGCGTGCGCTGCAAGCGCCCGATCTTGAGCGCAACCGCTATCTGCAAAATCTGGTGCTGGCCGGCGTGGAGCAGGCGCTGGCGCTGCGCCATCCGGGTCAGCAACCGGCCGATTTCGCCGCCCGGCGCACGCTGGCGGCCACGCAACTGGGCGCTGCTCTCAACGAGCCACAGAGCTGGGGCGATGGCAGCTCGGCCAAGATGATCGCCGCTCTCAAGCAGGCTGGACTACCCAGACTCTGGCTGGGGTTGCCCCAGTGGACGGCGGGTTTTGCCGCGCCGCAGGGGATTGAACTTGCCAAAGAGGCGGGCTATCTCATCGCTCCCTATGACTCCTACGATACCGCGCTGCCGGAGGGGAATCGCCAGCAGAGCTGGCTCACCGCCCAGATGGGGCAGGATATTTATCTGCGCTGCGGCATCATGCAGGAGAACGGCCGGCGCAAGAGCGGCTTTCAAAACAGCGGCGTCTACACCAATCAGGCCTGCGTGCGCCCGGTGATGGAGCAGCGAGTGCCCAAATTGCAGCAGGCGAGCCACTACAACAGCTGGTTCCTCGATGTGGCGGCGACCGGCATGGTGTTTGATGACTTCGACCCGGCCAAGCCGACCAGCCAAGCACAGGATGCGCAAAACCGGATGGCCGGGATGGCGTGGATTGCCAGGAGTCAGGGGGTACTGGTGGGCTCCGAGGAGGGCGGCGCGGTAGCCAACCGCACCGCGGCCTTTGCCCACGGCCCCCAGACCAGCGGCTTTGGCTGGCAGGATCCCGATATGCGCCGCAACAAGCGATCTCCCTACTATCTGGGGGCCTGGTATCCGGAGCATCAGCCTGCGTTCTTCTTTCGCCAGAGCCACCTCAAACCTGAGTATCAGGGGCTCTACTTTGATCCGGCGCTGCGGTTGCCGCTGTTCCAGAGCGTCTTTCACGACAGCATAGTGACCACCCACCACTGGACGATGGATAGCCTCAAGTTCAAGGAGAGCCGTCAGGTCACCGAGCTGTTGCAGCAGCTCTACAACGTGCCGCCGCTGCTCAACCTCAGTCTGGATAGTGCCGGTACGCGTATTCCCTACCTCAAGGGGCTCAATGCTTTCTTCCGCCCACTGCATGAGCGGCTCTACAACCAGCCGCTCACCGGTTTTCGCTGGCTCGACAAAAAAGGAGTTGTGCAGCAGAGCGAGTTTGCCGATGGCACTCGACTGATAGCCAACTTCGGCCCGGCCACCGAGCAGGCGGGGATAAAACTGGCCGCTCAAAGCGTGTTGGCGCTGTTGCCCGATGGCAGCCTGCAGCAGTTTGTTTCGCAACCAGATGGAGCGCGTTGAAACAGGTCTCGGCTAGTTTGCCGCTTACAGAAGGGAATGGGGGCAGAGTGATTCCGCCCCCCTTTAACCAGTCTTACTCGTAGACCGAATTGGCTGTCAGTAGCTGGTCTGCAAAGGTAAAAATCTCATCTATCGAGGAAATAGGATGTCGGGTCTCTTTCTTGTCAGCGTCAAATAAACCGATATATTTCTGCTTGGCATTGAAATGCAACCGGCATAACGGCTTGCGATTATTATCGTCGAGGAGAATACCAAAATAACTTTGGGTATCTCTTGCCGCGATTCTTGTTACATCAAATCGCTGTCTCAGAATTGCTTTGACAACATTAAAGCCTTCCATCTCTTCAATCGTTGTATCGACCTTTGATTTTTCCTCACTACAGCCTTCGGCATTATTGTTATCACTTGATGGATTACTATCAAATGCCGGTTGGATAGTTGAGGAGTTGACACTGCCACCAATCGCAGATTTCAATCTTGCATTGATGCTGTCATTCAGGAATTGGCTAAGTGCCTTCTTGGTAATGTCGGTAAAGGACTGTTTGACCTTTGCCGTCAGTACACCGTCATAGATTCTGGATGCAAAAAACTTAACAAAGTCTTCTTCCGGTGAGCCAAATTGTTCGGCTAGCAATTTTTTGATCTGGCTAAGGTACTTCAGTTCGCCAGCTGCATCGACAACTGAATCAACATCGAAAGAGGTTTTGGTTAGTTTTAATACCTCAGGCACTATGTGCTCATCGATGTCTTCCAGATCGAGCGTCAAAAATGGTTTTTCGTCCATTTTGTTTGGGGCATCAAGGTCTGTGTAGAACTCATATTGTGCCCCATTGGTAAGAATGCCGATTCGAGCATTGGTAACTGAAAAATAGCGAAAGAGTTGACCAGAGTGCTTGGCCGAGAGTTTTTCACTGTATTTTTTACACTCAACCAGAATTTGCACTTGGCCATCTTTGAGAATGGCGTAGTCAACCTTTTCCCCTTTTTTGATGCCTGTATCTGCGGTGAATTCCGGAATCACCTCCGTAGGATCAAACACATCATAACCAAGTACACGATTGAGAAATGGCATGACAAATGCGTTTTTGGTTGCTTCTTCTGTGGTGATCATCGATGACTGTTGAGCAATCTTTTTGGCTAGACTCTGTAGCTGCTCTGAAAAATCCATTGTTTCCTCTCTGCGCTGGGACTGGAATTGTTGAGTTGATATTCACCTGTCATATCTGGCCAAAATCAGGTGAGGTCATAGAGACGGTTTATCTCTGCATATATTCAGCAAAGCGCCATACGATTCCAAGGCTGGTATGCCTGAAACAGGATCCAGCTCACCGCTATTGAGTGTTATATGAAGAAAATATGAGCTTGTAGCTGATATTTATATTAGAAAGGGGCGCCCAAGCGCCCCTTTCTCGTTGAACCTGCTGTGGTTTATCTCACTCCCCCAGCAGCTTTTGCCAGACGGCGAGCACATGGCTGCGCTCACTCTGCAACTGATCGTCGCTCACCTTGCGGGAGATCTCCGAGAGGTTGAGGCGATGGCCGAGGTTGCGGATCTCCAGATAGGCCTGCTTCAGCCCCTCCGCCTGCTCCAGGGTCAGCACCCCCGCCATGACGCACTCGTCGAAGATCCGCACGTTATCGGACCAGCGGGTGAGGGCATCGGGCTCGCCGCAGGCGTGGGCCAGCACCAGATACTGGGCGATAAACTCGATATCCACCATGCCGCCGGGGGACTGCTTGAGGTCGAACTCGCCAGCCCCCGCCTTGAGCAGGTGATCCCGCATCTTGTGGCGCATCTCGCGCACCTCGCGGGCCAGGGTCGGCAGATCCCGCTCCTTGGCCAGCACATCACGGCGGATACGGGCAAACTCGGCAACAATGGCGTCATCGCCATAGATGGGGCGAGCCCGCACCAGCGCCTGATGTTCCCAGGTCCATGCCTCGTTTTGCTGGTATTGCTCGTAGGCCGACAGCGACGAGACCAGCAGGCCTGAGTCGCCGGAGGGGCGCAGCCGCATATCGATCTCGTAGAGGATCCCGGACGGGGTACGGGTGCTGAACAGGTGCAGGATCCGCTGGGCGAGGCGCAGGTAGAACTGGCGGCTGTCGATGGGCTTGCGGCCATCTGTGTAGCTGTTGGGGTCACCGCCATGCAGGAACACCAGATCGAGATCCGAGCCGTAACCGAGCTCGATACCGCCCAGCTTGCCATAGGCCACCACCGCAAAGCCGCGCTGGCCGCTGGTTGCCACCTCGGGCGGCACCCCGTAACGCTCGCTCATCTGGGCCCAAGCCTGATTGACCACCTCTTCGGTGATCGCCTCCGCGAGCCAGGTGAGGTGGTCGCTCACCTTCATCAGCGGCAGGGCGCCGGCGATGTCGGCCGCCACGATGCGCAGCAACTGCACCTGTTTGAACTGGCGCAGCGCCTCCATCTGCTGCTCCACGTCCTCTTCGGGGATGCGCAGCAGGAACTGGCGCAACTGGGGCTTGTACTGATCGAGCGGGGTGGGGTGGTAGAGGTGCTGGGGATCGAGCAGCTCATCAAGCAGGATAGGGTAGCGGGCCAGCTGCTCGCTCACCAGATGGCTGGCATCGCACAGCCGCACCAGCTGGCGCAGGGCGCCCGGGTTTTCCGCCAGCAGTTGCAGATAGGCGCTGCGGGTGAAGATGCGGGTCAGCAGCTCGCATACCCGCTCGAACAGGCGGGCGGGTTGCTCGCTGGCGACCACCAGCCGCAGCAGCTCCGGCATCAGCCAGTCCAGCGCGATGCGCCCCTGCGGGCCCACCTGACGGCGCTTGTACTCCTCCTTGAAACGCAGCAGCGCGGCGCAAAGCGGGGAGGGCTCGACGACCCCTTGAGCAGTCAGCAATTTTTCCAGCTCGGCGGCATCGAGCTCGGTGCGCCAGAGATCGAGCCAAAGCTGCTCCAGATGGGCGGGTGCCTCTTTCTCTTCCCCCACCACGGCGGCGAACTCCTGATGGACGGCGGCCATCTCCTCATCGAGATGAGCCATAAAGGCGCCCCAGTCGGCAAAACCGAGGGCGGCGATCAGCCGCTGGCGATCCCGCTCTTCGGTAGGCAGGGTCTGGGTCTGCTGATCGCCGATCTCCTGCAATATGTTCTCGACCCGGCGCAGGAAGCGATAGGCATCCAGCAAGCGATCGCAATGGGCGGATTCGAGGGCGCCACATTGAGCGATGGCGGCCAGCGCTTCGGGCAGGTGGCGCACCCGCAGCGCAGGTTCACGGCCGCCGCGAATAAGCTGCAGTGCCTGGGCGATAAACTCCACTTCACGGATGCCGCCAGCCCCCAGCTTGATGTTGCCCTCCAGCCCCTTGCGACGCACCTCGGCAGCGATCATCGCCTTCATCTGGCGCAGGCCGTCGATGACGCCGAAGTCGATATAGCGGCGAAACACGAAGGGGCGCAGCATCTCGGCCAGCTCGACCGCGTGTTCGCACTGGGGGCCCAGTACCCGCGCCTTGACCATGGCGTAGCGCTCCCAGTTGCGGCCGTGGTGCTGGTAGTAATCCTCCATGGCGGCAAAGGAGATGGCCAGCGGCCCCGCCTCGCCAAAGGGGCGTAAGCGCATATCGACCCGGAACACCTGACCATCCTGAGTGGGCTGGTGGAGGGCGTTGATGATGCGTTGGCCCAGCTTGATGAAAAATTGCTGGTTGGCGAGTTCACGCCGCCCGCCAACCGTGTAGCCGTTTTCGGGGAAGGTGAAGATAAGGTCGATATCCGAGGAGAAGTTGAGCTCGCCACCGCCCAGCTTGCCCATGCCGAGGATCAGTAGCGGTTGCGGATTACCGTTGCCATCCATCGGGGTGCCCAGCTCGCTGCACTGTTTGGCGTAGAGCCAGTCGCGAGCGGAGCAGATGAGGGCATCCGCCAGTTTGGTGAGGTGGATAAAGCTCTCTTCCACCGCCGCATGGCCCAGCAGCTCGCGCCAGGCGATCACCAGCATGCGGCTGCGGCGGAACTGGCGCAGGATGCGCTTGAGCGCCTCTTCATCACTCACCTCGGCGAGCAGGGAGGTGAGGTCACTCTGGTAGGCGGGCCAGCGTTCGACCCGCTCCAGATCCCCGGAGGTGAGCAGCTCGGTCAGCAACTCCGGCTGTTTGAAGAGAGAGTCGGCGATAAAATCGGAGAGACCGAGCAGGGTCAGCAGGGTCTGGCGAACGGGCTCGGGCAGCGAGCCATAGTCGGGGGCCAGTTCGATCAGCCGCTGCCATTGGCGTTCGGCCTGTTCTTGCAGCAGGGGGGAGAGGGCGGAGAAAGAGGGAGAGTGCTGGGCCACGGTTGCCGTCCTTGTGGTTCACGACCGCGGGTTAACGACACGAGGTTAACAACGCTGCCGGTTCAAAATGGTGGCTGCCAATCTAGCACTGTCAGGCCCCCGCGTCACAGCACAGGGGCGAGAAGCATGATCCGGCAAATAAAAATGGGCTGCTGGTGGGGATATGAAGAAAGGCCCCGCAGGGCCTTTCTGTCTATTCGCTGTGGTCACGCCAGCTTGAAGGACTGGATCTGGCTGTCGAGCTCCTTGCTGTGCTGCTCGACTAGCTCGGAGGCCTCTTGCAGCTCGCGCAGCACCACGACGGAGCCTTCGGCGATCTGCTTGACCTGCTCCAGATTGCCGCGCATCTCTTCGGCGACCGAGCTCTGTTGCTCGGAGGCGGCGGCGATGTGGCGGTTCATGTCGGCGACACCCTGTACCCGCTGCACTATGGTGGCGAGCTGGGTACCGGCCTGGGTCACCTGTTCCACCCCCTTGTCGGCCTGCTGTACGCTTTGGGCCATCAGCTCGCCAGCCTGATGGGCATTGCCCTGCAGCTGTTCGATCATCTTCTGGATCTCGACGGTGGCGGCCTGAGCCCGGTTGGCCAACTCGCGCACTTCGGAGGCCACCACGGCAAAGCCACGACCCGCTTCACCGGCGCGAGCCGCTTCGATTGCCGCGTTAAGTGCCAGCAGGTTGGTCTGCTCCGAGATGCCGCGAATGGTGTCGACTACCGAGCCAATGCGCTCGACCCCCTGCTCCACCTCGTTGACCACGGTGGCGGAGCGTTGGATGTTGCCGGAGAGGGTGTCGATGGTGCTGACGGTATCGGCGACGCAGCGGCTCCCCTCTTCCGCCAGCTGGCTGGTTTCGGCGGTGGCGTGAGAGGCCTGATCCGCATGGGCGGCCACTTCGCGAATGGCGCCGACCATCTGGCTCATGGCGCTGGCCAGCTGTTCGATCTGGGTGAACTCTTCGTTGATCGCTTCGTTGGCCTCTTCCATGCAAAGGGTCACCTGGGAGGCGATGTCGTTGAGCTCCTTGCAGGCGGCACGCTGGTTGCCAAACACCTCTTTGAGGTTCTCTTGCGAGTGGGAGACCGCCTTGGCGATGTCACCGAATTCGTCACGAGACTTGAGCAGTACCTTGTGGCTGAGGTCCCGCTTGGCGAAGCGCTCCAGCAGGCCCACCAGATAGTGCACTTGCTTGACCATCAGGCGGGAGCCGGTGAGCAGCAGGATCACGAACAGCAGCCCCATGATGGCGGTCTCCATCAGACCGGTCCAGAGCAGGCGATTGGAGATCGCATCCGCCTTGGCGGGATCGAGCCCTTCGCTGAGCAGGGTCGCTTCCAGATTGTTGGCGTCAAACCAGAGTTTTGTCAGTAGCAGGAGGGTACTGAACACCATCAGCAGCACCACTTTGGGTACCAACCGGATGTTGCTCATTCTTTTCTCCAGCAGGTTCAGCTGCATTGTCATTCTCCTTTTAAAAGCCGTTTTTTCCTTTGCCCTCAGGACTATCGGCATTATCTTCTCTTTTATTAATTTGCACTGTGCTTAAAGTTGGAAAATGTATGCGACATCACTTAACTCATCTGCGGGCGATGGATCTGCTGATGGCATTTCTGTCGATTATCTCGGTTGTGCTGGTGACGGCCCGCTGGTGGGGCCATGAGAGCCTGACACCACAGACCCTGCAGCTCTTCTATGACCTCGACAGTCTGATCTGCTACTTCTTCCTCGCGCACTTTGCTTATGGCTGGATCCGGGCCTCCGATCGCAAGGCCTATTTCAAGGCCAACTGGATCTATCTGCCGGGTAGCCTGCCGATGGCGGAGCAGTTGCGCTGGGCGCGGTTGATCCAGCTGTGGCGGGTCTATCAGCTGTTCAAGGAGCACCCGGATCTCTGGGCCATGTTCCGTCGCGAGCGCAACGAGACCACCCTCTCCGGTATCCTGTTTCTGTTCTTTCTGCTGCTGGGGGTGGGCTCCGGCGTCATGTACTGGATTGAGTCAGGCCAGCCCGGCAGCCAGATTGAGACACCCTATGACGCGTTCTGGTGGACGCTGGTGACCCTATCGACAGTGGGTTACGGGGATCTGGTGCCCAAGACCGAGGAGGGGCGGTTTGTCGCCAGCCTGCTGATCCTGTTCGGGGTCGGTCTGTTCGGTGCCATCAGCGGTTTTATGGCCAGCCTGTTTTTGCAGCCCAACAAGGGGGATGGCGAGACCGACAAGTGGCGTCATCACTACAACAACCAGCAAGAGGAGCTGCTGCGGGAGATACGCGCCCTGCGCAGCGAAGTGCAGGAGCTGAAAAACAAGTGAGGCCGCGGACGGGCAAGTTGCGAGGTGACTCGCAACTCTGCGCTCTTTAATCCGGGGGAGGTGCTTTTTCTTTGCTTGTCCTTTAACCTGCTGGCGGCTTAACATTCAACCTCTTGTCCAAACCTGAAAAAGAGAATCGATCGACCATGCGCGCCCTTCTCGGGATTTTGATCTGCTTGTGTGCCCAACAGGCACTGGCCGATACCCGTTATGTTTCAGACAACATCTTTACCTATATCCACAATGGCCCGGGTACCCAGTACCGGATCCTTGGCAGCGTCAAGGCTGGTGAACCGCTGGAGGTAAAGGCGGTGAACAGCGAGGCCGGTTTCACCCAGGTGGTGGACGGTCGTGGCCGCGAGGGGTGGATCAAAAACAGCGAACTGCAGAGCCAGATCAGCCTGCGCGAGCGTCTGCCCCAGGTGGAAAAAGAGCGCGATGAGCTTAAAGATCGCCTGCAGAACCTCAACGGTGACAACGAGAAACGCTTCACCGAGAAGGATGGCCAGATCGCTGCCCAGAGCAAGGAGATCGCTGCTCTCAAGGCTCAGCTGGTCAGTCAGGGTGAGGAGATGAGCAATCTCAAAGAGCAGAATGATGCCCTGACCCAGAGCTACGACAACCAGGAGCACGACATGCAGATGGACTGGTTTATCCGTGGTGGTGCCATGGTGGGTGCCGGTATCCTGCTTGGTATCCTGCTGCCCATGCTGCCCCGTCGTCGCAGCCGTGGCGATCGCTGGATGAACTGACAGCCTCTGGCTGAATGAATTGTTGAGAAGGGTCGCCGTGGCGGCCCTTCTTTTTTTTGGGGCGCATTGGGGACATCCGGTATTGGGCGGAATGCGTGGTTGCTTTGCGACAGGGCGGGCGGTGGCAGATCGTATACAAAATGAAGTCAGATGACCCTCGCGCTTGCTGGCGTATTGGCTTCAAAAGGGAATTCATGGGGGGAATGAGCGATCTTTGTTAAAGAGTGGCAACAAATTCATTTCATATAGGGTGCAACATTGTATACATTATCGGCGTTTCGGCGGCGCGTCCGCCTTTGTCGATATCAGCCCTAGGGCGTACAGGAAGACCCCATATGTTCAAAGCTACTCAAGTGCTTGCCGCTGACTATATCCCCTCCGATCTGGCCGCCCTGCGCGAAGCCATCACCCAAAACTACGTGGTGGATGAAAATGCCTATCTGGCCGAACTGTCGGCCATGCTGCCGGGGGATGGCGCCTCGCTGGAGCAGGTGACCCAGCGTGCCCGTACTCTGGTGACCAAGGTGCGCAAGGAGAGCGGCTCCGGTGACGGTATCGACGCCTTCCTGCAGGAGTACAGTCTCGATACCCAGGAGGGGATCATCCTGATGTGTCTGGCCGAGGCGCTGCTGCGCATTCCCGATGCCGAGACCGCCGATGCCCTGATCAAGGACAAACTCTCCGGCGCCAACTGGTCCTCCCATTTCCGCAAGAGCGACTCTACTCTGGTCAACGCCTCCACCTGGGGGCTGATGCTGACCGGCAAGATCATCAAGCTCGACAAGAAGCTCGACGGCAACCCGGCCAACCTGCTGGGGCGCATGGTCAACAAGCTGGGGGAGCCGGTGGTGCGCTCCGCCATGTATGCCGCCATGAAGATCATGGGCAAGCAGTTCGTGCTGGGGCGCGACATGAAAGAGGCGCTCAAGGCGAGCCGCAAATCTCGCGAGCTGGGTTACACCCACACCTACGACATGCTGGGTGAATCGGCGCTGACCATGCAGGATGCCGACAAGTATCTGACTGATTACCGCAACGCCATCGAGGCGGTGGGCAACGAACGCATTAGCGACGGCGGCCCAGCCCCCTCCATCTCCATCAAGCTCTCGGCGCTCCATCCGCGCTATGACGTGGCCAACCGTGAGCGGGTACTTGGCGAGATGTGCGAGCGGCTAGTGGGGTTGGTGCGGCTGGCCCGCGACAAGGATGTGGCCATCAGCATCGATGCCGAAGAGATGGACCGCCTCGAGCTGTCGCTGGACCTGTTCGAACAGCTCTACCGCTCCGATGCCAACCGCGGTTGGGGCAAGCTCGGCATGGTGGTGCAGGCCTACTCCAAGCGCGCCCTGCCGGTACTCTGCTGGCTCACCGCTCTGGCCCGCGAGCAGGGTGACCTCATTCCGGTTCGCTTGGTAAAAGGCGCCTACTGGGACAGCGAACTGAAATATGCCCAGCAGGCGGGCCTGCCCGGCTACCCGCTCTTTACCCGCAAGGCGGGCACCGATATCTCCTACCTCGCCTGCGCCCGCTATCTGCTGAGCGAGCCGACCCGCGGCTTTATCGCTCCCCAGTTTGCCACCCACAACGCCAATACCGTGGTCAGCATTCTGGAGATGGCCGGTGATCGCCAGTTTGAATTCCAGCGCCTGCATGGCATGGGCGAGGAGCTGCACAACGCCGTGCTGAGCGACAATCCCGGTCTGCACTGCCGCATCTACGCGCCGGTAGGCGCCCACAAGGACTTGCTGCCCTATCTGGTGCGCCGCCTGCTGGAGAACGGGGCCAACACCTCCTTCGTTCACAAGCTGGTGGATCCCAATACACCGGTGGACTCGCTGGCCGAGCACCCGTTGCGCACCCTCAAGCGCTACTCCGGCTTTGCCAACGACCGCATTCCGCAGCCGGTGAACCTGTTCAGCGACCGCAAGAACTCCAGCGGCGTCAACATGAACATCCTCTCCATCCAGCGCCCCTTCTTCGCCCGCTTGAAAGAGCTGGAGAGCAAGCAGTGGCTGGCAGGCCCCATCGTCGATGGCGAGACCCTCAAGCGCAGCGAGGCACGTACCGTGCTGAGCCCGCAGGATGTGAGCCTCACCGTCGGCAAGATCCACTGGGCCGACGAGCAGGCGGTGGAGCAGGCCTTGGCATCTGCCCACGCTGCCTTCCCGCGCTGGCGTGAAACCCCGGTGAGCGAGCGTGCTGCCGCACTGGAGAAGCTGGCGGATCTGCTGGAAGCGAACCGCGAGCAGTTTGTCTCCCTCTGTACCCGCGAGGCGGGCAAGCTGCTGCAAGATGGCATCGACGAGGTGCGTGAAGCGGTCGATTTCTGCCGCTACTACGCGGTGCAGGCCCGCAGCCTGATGGGGCAGGCGACCCTGCTGCCCGGTTACACCGGCGAGCAGAACGAGCTGTTCCTGCAGGGACGCGGGGTGTTTGTCTGCATCAGCCCGTGGAACTTCCCGCTGGCGATCTTCCTCGGCCAAATTGCTGCTGCGCTGGCCACCGGCAACACCGTTATCGCCAAACCGGCGGAGCAGACCGGCCTTATCGCCCATCTGGCGGTGACTCTGGCCCATCAGGCCGGTATTCCGGGCGACGTGCTGCAATTGTTGCCCGGTGACGGTGCGACTGTTGGCGCCAAGCTGACAGCGGATCCGCGCATCGGCGGTGTCTGCTTCACCGGCTCCACCGAGACCGCCAAGCTGATCAACATGACCCTGGCCCAGCGCGATGGCGCCATCCTGCCGCTCATCGCCGAAACTGGCGGTCAGAACGCCATGATCGTCGACTCCACCGCCCTGCCGGAGCAGGTGGTGCGCGACGTGGTGAGCGCCGCCTTCCAGAGCGCCGGTCAGCGCTGCTCGGCCCTGCGGGTGCTCTACCTGCAGGAGGAGATCGCAGAGCGGGTGCTGGAGATCCTCACCGGCGCCATGCAGGAGCTGAAAGTGGGCAACCCGGCCGAGCACAACACCGACGTAGGCCCGGTGATCGATGCCGATGCCAAATCCGGTCTCGATGCCCACCTCGCCTACATGATCCCGCGTGCTCGCCTGATCGCGCAGGCGCCGATGCCCGCCGCGACCATGGAAGGGCACTTTGTTCAGCCGACCGCGTTGGAGATCGGCTCCATCCGCGAGCTGGTGAAGGAGCAGTTCGGCCCCATCCTGCACGTGGTGCGCTACGCCACCCGGGATCTGGACAAGGTGATCAGCGACATCAACGGCACCGGCTACGGCCTGACGCTCGGGATCCACAGCCGCAACGAATCCCACGCCGAAGAGCTGGCGAGCCGCATCAATGTGGGCAACGTCTACATCAACCGCAACCAGATCGGCGCCATGGTCGGGGTGCAGCCGTTCGGCGGCCAGGGGCTCTCCGGCACCGGTCCCAAGGCGGGTGGCCCTCACTATCTGAGCCGCTTCGTCACCGAGAAGACTCGCACCATCAACACCACGGCGGTGGGTGGCAACGCCTCCCTGCTGGCGATGGGCGATGCCTGATCCGCGTCGATAGAGACCGGATACGGGATGCCGGATAACAACGGGCCGCCTTCGGGCGGCCTCTTTATTTGCACCATCCGTTTTTTACGAATGGGACAATCGGCCACGGCGGGGTCGTCAGCGACCCGTGCTGGTCGTAAGATGGGAGCCATTCGTGCGGCGTTTGCCCCTTGGTCGGCCAGCCGTGGTCAGGGTTTTGTTTTAACGAGAGTGTTTATCTGATGTCATTAACCGAACAAGCCCGCTGGTTCGTGCTGGGGGGCGATCATCTGGTACTGCTCGATCAGCAAGGTCAGGTGCCACAGGGCAGTAAAGCGTGCCTGCCCGCAGCGCTGGCCGGTGCCCGTTTCGAGCGTTTCGACGAGTGGCAGGGGCTACCCTGCTATCTGCTCGATCTGGGGGCTGAGGCCGACACGAGCGCTATGAGCCCTCTGCGCCAGCTGATGGTGGCGGGAGACGAAGAGGGCTTTCGCCTTGCTGGCCGCGCCTGGCAGCTCGCCACCTTCCGCCGCACCCATCGCTTCTGCGGCGAGTGCGGCGCCCCCATGACCCCGAAGGCGGGGGAGTGGGCGCAGGTGTGCCACCACGGCCACACGGCCTATCCGCGCATTTCACCCTGCATTATCGTGGCGGTGCGCAAGGGGCCGGAGATCCTGCTGGCGGCCCATCGCCGTCACTATCAGGCGGACGATCCCATGTATACCGTGCTGGCCGGCTTTGTTGAGGCGGGAGAGAACCTTGAGCAGTGCGTGGCGCGGGAGGTGTTCGAGGAGAGCGGCATCCGGGTGCGCAATGTGCGCTATGTGGCGAGCCAGCCCTGGCCCTTCCCCCACAGCCTGATGATGGGCTTTACCGCCGACTACGAGAGCGGCGAAATCCGGGTGCAGGATGACGAACTGGTCGCTGCCGATTTCTTTACCGCCGACCGCTTGCCGCGTTTGCCGCCCCACGGCACCATCGCCCGGCGGCTGATCGAGCGTTCGCTGGCGGGCGAGGGGTAACGAGGCGCTTATCTTTTCGCCAATCTTTTTGCACTTCTTGTTACAAGCGGGGCGGTCAGGTTTGCGCCCCTTCACATCTTTTCAACCGCGCGTCCATTTGCCACGTTTTGGGCAGTCCGATCCGGTGGGCAAAGTGGTATTATGGCCGCCATTTTATGCGTGATACGAACTCAGGAACTGGGATGAAAGAGCTGAAGAACGATCGATACCTGCGCGCTTTGCTGCGTCAGGATGTGGACATGACCCCGGTATGGATGATGCGCCAGGCTGGCCGTTATCTGCCGGAATACAAGGCGACTCGCGCCCAGGCGGGGGATTTCATGTCCCTGTGCCGCAATGCCGAGCTGGCCTGTGAAGTCACCCTGCAGCCGCTGCGCCGCTACCCGCTCGATGCCGCCATCCTCTTCTCCGACATCCTGACCGTGCCCGATGCCATGGGGCTCGGTCTCTACTTCGAGCAGGGTGAAGGCCCGCGCTTCGAGCGTCCGATCACCTCCATGGCCGACGTGCAGGCGTTGCCGATCCCGGATCCGGAAGATGAGCTGGGCTACGTGATGAACGCGGTGCGCACCATCCGCCGTGAGCTCAAGGGCGAAGTGCCGCTCATCGGCTTCTCCGGCAGCCCCTGGACCCTGGCCACCTACATGGTGGAGGGGGGCAGCTCCAAGGCATTCACCAAGATCAAGCAGATGATGTATGCAGAGCCGCAAACCCTGCACCTGCTGCTCGACAAGCTGGCCGACAGCGTGATTGCCTACCTCAACGCCCAGATCAAGGCGGGTGCGCAGGCGGTCATGGTGTTCGACACCTGGGGCGGCGTGCTCACCCCGCGCGATTACCGCGACTTCTCCCTGCAGTACATGCACAAGATTGTCGATGGCCTGATCCGCGAGTACGACGGTCGCCGCGTGCCGGTCACCCTGTTTACCAAGAACGGTGGTCAGTGGCTGGAGCAGATCGCCGCCACCGGTTGCGATGCGCTGGGTCTGGACTGGACCACCGACATCGCCGATGCCAAGCGTCGGGTCGGCGACAAGGTGGCGCTGCAGGGCAACATGGATCCCTCCATGCTCTACGCCACTCCGGCTCGCATCCGCGAAGAGGTCGCCTCCATCCTGGCCGGTTTCGGTCACGGCAATGGTCACGTATTCAACCTCGGCCACGGCATCCATCAGGATGTCAACCCGGAGCACGCTGGCTTGTTCGTCAACGCTGTACACGAGCTCTCCGCCCAGTACCACGGTCGCTAAGGCTGGGGCGAGAGAAGAAGAGTGTGTTTGATATCCGGGGCCGCAAGGCCCCGTTTTACATTAAAAAATGGCGCTGCGACACGAGAGCGTGGCGCCAGTGCAGGAGGCAAGATGAGCAGCAAGTCACTGGATTGGGGTATCGATCTTGGCGGTACCAAGTGTGAATGCGTGGTGCTGGATGGCGACGAGGTGCTGCTGCGCCATCGCATTCCCACCGAGCGTGCCGGCGGTTATGACCATATGATCGGCCAGATCGCCAAGCTGGTGAATGAGTGTGCCGAGAAGATTGGCCAGCGCCCGACCGTCATCGGCATGGGTACGCCGGGGGCGCGGGATCCGCAGACCGGCCTGATGAAGAACTGCAACACCACCGAGCTCAACGGCAAGCCGTTCAAGGAGGATCTGGAGCGCAAGCTGGGCGTGCCGGTGCTGATCGCCAACGATGCCAACTGCTTCGCGCTGGCAGAAACCCATCTGGGGGCGGTGCGCCAGCACCATCCCGATGCGAAAGTGGTGTTCGGCATCATCATGGGCACCGGGGTCGGCTCCGGCATCGTCATCAACGGCCAGATCCTCAATGGCCACCACGGCATCGCCGGTGAGTGGGGCCACAATGTGCTCTCCCCCGATGGCCCCGAGTGCTACTGCGGCAAGCGTGGCTGCGTCGAGACCCTGATCAGCGGCCCGGCGCTGGAGGCCTGGTACGAGGCCAAGGCCAAGCGCCGCCTCTCGCTCGCCCAAATCGCGGCCGCCACGGCTCACGATCATGTGGCCAAGCTCACCATCGACCGGCTGCATCTGCTGTTTGGTCAGGCGCTGGCCAATGTGGTCAATATTCTCGACCCGGATGTGATCGTCATCGGCGGCGGGGTGGGCAATGTGCAGAGCCTTTACAGCGCCGGACGGCAGACAATTTTGCCCTTCCTCTTTAATCCCCGCTTCGCAACCCCCATTATTGCTCCTGCCCTTGGTGACAGTGCTGGGGTATTCGGGGCCGCACTGCTGGCCCGCGGTGAATTCAAGGAGGCCCTGCTGTCGTAGCCGGGGCTCCCGGGCGGCCGGTGCGCCGCCCTGTTGCTGGTTCAAGGAAACGGATTCTCGATGATCAAGATTGCCATCAATGGTTACGGGCGGATCGGTCGCAACGTGTTGCGAGCCCTCTATGAAAGCGGGCGCGACAAGACCATCAAGATCGTCGCCATCAACGAGCTGGCGGCCCCCGAGGCCATGGTGCACCTGACCCGTTACGATACCAGTCACGGTCGCTTCCACCATCCGGTGCAACTGGCGGGCAACAGCATGCTGGTGGGGGAGGATCTCATCTCCCTGTTTGCCGAGCGGGATCCGTCAAAGCTGCCGTGGCGGGCGCTGGGGGTCGATGTGGTGCTCGATTGCACCGGGGTATTCGGCTCGCGGGCCGATGCCGAGCTGCATCTGTCGGCGGGGGCGGGCAAGGTACTCTTCTCCCACCCGGCGGATGCCGATGTGGATGCCACCGTGGTCTACGGGGTCAACCATCATACCCTCACCGGAGCGGAGCGGATCGTCTCCAACGCCTCCTGTACCACCAACTGCGTGGTGCCGGTCATTGAAACATTGCATCGAGAATTCGAGATAAATTGTGGTACTATTACGACAATTCATTCTGCCATGCATGATCAGCAAGTCATCGATGCCTACCACAGTGACTTGCGCCGAACCCGCGCTGCCAGTCAGTCCATCATTCCGGTGGATACCAAGCTGGCAAAGGGGCTGGAGCGTATCCTGCCCCACTTCGCCGGCAAGTTCGAGGCGATCGCGGTGCGGGTGCCGACCATCAATGTAACAGCGATGGATCTCAGTATTACTGTTCGTAAAAAAGTGACAGTTACTGACGTAAATCAAGCCCTGCAACGGGCATCCAGAGGTACATTACACGGTATTCTGGATTACACGGAAGAACCGCTGGTCTCCGTAGACTTCAATCATGATGCACACTCCTGCATCATTGATGGTACCCAGACCCGGGTGAGCGATGCCAACCTCGTCAAGATGTTGATGTGGTGCGATAACGAATGGGGCTTCGCAAACCGGATGCTGGATACCACCCGGGCCATGATGGCCGCAGGCTGAGCCTGCCCCGGGCGAAAGGTTACTGTTTTTAACATTACCTGGAAAATATAGAGGACTGAATATGTCTGTTATCAAGATGACTGACCTGGATCTGGCGGGTAAACGCGTTCTGATCCGTGCTGACCTGAACGTACCGGTAAAAGACGGCAAGGTCACCTCCGATGCACGTATCGTTGCGACTCTGCCGACCATCAAGCTGGCTCTGGAAAAGGGCGCCAAGCTGATGATCACCTCCCACCTGGGTCGTCCGACCGAGGGTGAATACAACGAAGAATTCTCCCTGGCTCCGGTTGTCAACTATCTGAAAGACGCTCTGTCCTGCCCGGTTCGCCTGGCCAAGGATTACCTGGATGGCGTAGAAGTCGCTGCCGGTGAGCTGGTTGTGCTGGAAAACTGCCGCTTCAACAAAGGCGAGAAGAAGAACACCGAAGAGCTGGCCAAAAAATACGCCGCCCTGTGTGACGTCTTTGTAATGGACGCGTTCGGTACTGCTCACCGCGCCGAAGGCTCCACCTACGGTGTTGCACAGTTCGCTCCGGTCGCCTGTGCTGGTCCGCTGCTGGCGGGTGAACTGGAAGCGCTGGGCAAAGCCATGCTGAAGCCCGAGCGCCCGATGGTTGCCATCGTTGGCGGCTCCAAGGTCTCCACCAAGCTGACCGTTCTGGAATCCCTCTCCAAAATCGCTGACCAGCTGGTTGTCGGTGGTGGCATTGCCAACACCTTCATCGCAGCTGCCGGTCACAACGTCGGCAAGTCCCTGTGCGAGCACGACCTGATCGACACCGCCAAGAAACTGGCTGCCGAGACCAACATTCCTGTGACCACCGACGTGGTTGTAGGTGCCGAGTTCTCCGAGTCCACTCCGGCGACCATCAAGTCTGTTAACGATGTGACTGACGGCGACATGATCTTCGATATCGGCCCGGATTCTGCCAAGGCCCTGGCTGACATCATCATGAACGCCAAGACCATCCTGTGGAACGGTCCGGTTGGTGTGTTCGAGTTCGACCAGTTCGCTGAAGGCACCAAGGTTATCGCTGAAGCCATCGCTGCTTCTCCGGCCTTCTCCATCGCTGGCGGTGGCGACACCCTGGCTGCCATCGACAAGTTCGGCATCGCTGACAAAGTCTCCTACATCTCCACTGGCGGCGGCGCCTTCCTGGAGTTCGTAGAAGGCAAGGTACTGCCGGCTGTTGCGATTCTGGAACAGCGCGCCAAAGCCTAATTGACCCGGAACGGGGGGCAAAAGCCTCCCGTTTCGTTTATCATGTGCCCGCTGTGCCGGTTCATGATGAACCCCCCATTTTTTATTAACGGCATACGAGACAGGACGATTAAACATGTCTAAGAAAATTTTCGACTTCGTAAAACCCGGCGTGATCACTGGTGATGACGTTCAGAAAGTGTTCGCCATCGCTAAAGAGAACGGCTTTGCTCTGCCGGCAGTAAACTGCGTTGGTACCGACTCCGTGAACGCCGTACTGGAAGCTGCCGCCAAGGTTAAAGCGCCGGTTATCGTTCAGTTCTCCAACGGTGGTGCCGTGTTCACCGCCGGTAAGGGTCTGAAGCTGGAAGGTCAGAAAGCTGCCATCCTGGGTGCCATCTCTGGTGCCAAGCACGTTCACGCTGTTGCCGAAGCCTACGGCGTGCCGGTAATCCTGCACACCGACCACGCTGCCAAGAAGCTGCTGCCGTGGATCGACGGTCTGCTGGAAGCGGGCGAGAAGCACTTTGCTGAAACCGGCAAGCCGCTGTTCTCCTCCCACATGCTGGATCTGTCTGAAGAGTCTCTGGAAGAGAACATCGACATCTGCTGCGAGTACCTGACCCGCATGGCCAAGATGAACATGACTCTGGAGCTGGAACTGGGTTGCACCGGTGGCGAAGAAGACGGCGTCGACAACAGCCACATGGATCAGTCCGCTCTGTACACCCAGCCGGAAGATGTTGCTTACGCTTACGAGCGTCTGTCCAAGATCAGCCCGCGTTTCACCATCGCTGCCTCCTTCGGCAACGTACACGGTGTATACAAGCCGGGTAACGTCAAGCTGACCCCGTCCATCCTGGACGCTTCCCAGAAGTACGTTTCCGAGAAGTTCGGCATCCCTGCCAAGTCTCTGGACTTCGTATTCCACGGTGGTTCAGGTTCCACTCTGGAAGAGATCCGCGAGTCCATCTCCTACGGCGTAGTGAAGATGAACATCGACACCGACACCCAGTGGGCAACCTGGGAAGGTCTGCTGAACTTCTACAAGAAGAACGAAGCTTACCTGCAAGGCCAGCTGGGCAACCCGGAAGGCGCCGACAAGCCGAACAAGAAGTACTACGATCCGCGCGTATGGCTGCGTGAAGGTCAGACTTCCATGATCGCTCGTCTGGAGAAAGCATTCTCCGACCTGAATGCCATCGACGTACTGTAATTCGTTACAGCACCTTGATTGCATGAAAAGGCGCCCTTCGGGGCGCCTTTTGCATTTCTGTGATCCGCACCGGTTGGTGAGTGGAGGGGGAACTGGGTATTATCGAAACAACTTTGCTTATTTTATTAAACAATTTGCAACCAAGGCAGGATGCTGAGTATGCAGGCAGGAAAGCACAACGGATATCAGGAGCACGTCGCCTCCTACTACGCGGCCACCCGCAACGACTCGCAACAGTGGCCCGAGCTGGAGGGGGAGCACAAGGCTGACGTCTGCATTATCGGCGGCGGTTTTACCGGTCTCAATACTGCCATCAATCTGGCGGATGCCGGTTACAAGGTCGCCTTGCTGGAGGCCAACCGCATCGGCTGGGGCGCCTCCGGGCGCAACGGCGGTCAGCTTATTCGCGGTATCGGCCACGACACCAGCCAGTTCGCCCGCTGGATCGGTGAGGATGGGGTGCGCGAGCTGGATCTGATGGGGCTGGAGGCGGTGCAACTGGTGCGCGAGCGGGTCGAGCGCTTCAATATCGACTGCGATCTCACCTGGGGTTACTGCGACCTCGCCACCCGTCAGCGTCATCTGGCCGGCTTCGAAGAGGAGCTCGACCATCTGGCGAGTCTGGGGTATGAGCACGAGTTGAAGCTGGTGCCGCGTGAAGATATCCATAGCGTGGTGGGGTCGGATCGCTATATCGGCGGCCTCATCGACATGGGCTCCGGCCATCTCCACCCCCTCAATCTGGCGCTCGGCGAGGCGCGTGCCGCCGCCAGCCTCGGGGTCTCCCTGTTTGAACACTCCAGAGTGACCCATATCGACTATGGCAAGCAGGTCGAGGTGACCACGGCTCATGGGCGGGTTACTGCCGACTATCTGGTGATCGGCTGCAACGCCTATCTCAACGACCTCAATCCGGAGCTGGGAGGGCGGGTGCTACCTGCCGGTTCCTACATCCTCGCCACCGAGGTGCTCGATCGCCGCTTGCGCCAGCGATTGCTGCCGCAAAACATGGCGGTGTGCGATCAGAACGTGGCCCTCGACTACTACCGCCTCTCTGCCGATGGCCGTCTGCTGTTTGGCGGGGCCTGCAACTACTCCGGCCGGGATCCCCGCGATATCAAGGCCTTTATGTTGCCCAAGCTGCTGCGAGTCTTCCCCGAGCTGGCTGGCACTGCCATCGAGTTTCAGTGGGGCGGCATGATCGGGATCGGCGCCAACCGGCTGCCGCAGATTGGCCGCCTCAAGGAACACCCCAACGTGCTCTACGCCCAGGCCTATTCGGGTCACGGCCTCAATGCCACCCACATGGCAGGCAAGCTGGTGGCCGAGGCGATCCGCGGCGAGAGCCGAGGTTTCGATCTCTTTGCCAGCGTGCCCCATATCACCTTCCCCGGCGGCCCGGCGCTGCGCTCCCCGCTGCTGGCACTGGGAATGTTGTGGCACCGGATGAAGGATATCTTCTGACCCCCATTGTCAGCCTGCGCAGTGATGGCTGAACGTGGCCCCTTTTTGCCAACCCCTTGTTTATAGCGGGTTAGCACTATCGTTCCGCCCGATAGACCAAAAGATGCATTCGCGCCAATCTCGTCCGATTGGCGCTATCTTTTAGGTGTGAGAGCGGTTATCTGCCAAGGGGCAAGGGGTTGTCAGATTGCCGGAATATTTGTCGAGAAAGGGCCGAGGACGGGGAGAGGAGGGCCAAGATGGAGATAAATGTGGTCGCGTCAGGCGGGCTCACCCCGCTGGCGCAACGGCAGGGTTCTCCCGCCGTGCAGGCACAGGAGCGGGCTGCGACTTCACCATCAACGGGCAGTGACAGCCGGATGGTACGCGACCTTGGCGCTGTGCTGGATGAGCTGGGGCTGTCACCGCAAGGGGAGAGCAGCGGCGGTGGCACTGTTTCAATCAGGGATTCGCTGGAAGCGTTCATCAACACCATGATGGGCTCCCTGCAACAGCAGCAGGAGCAACAGTTGGCATTGCAGCAACAACAGCGGCAAGAGCAGGAACAGCGCAAACTCGCCATCGCCGACAGCAGCGAAAACCCGCTCAAGCGGGATCTGGAGCGCCTGCTGGAGACGCTGGATCAGCAGGGCGGACAGGAAAAAGAGAGCGAGCAAGGAGCCGAGCGTGAAGCGGTGAACCCCTTGCAGAGCCAGCTGACCAAGCTGCTGGAGAGCAGTGGTGCGGCAGAGAGCGGGGTCACCCTCAAGGAGGTGCTGTCAGGGTTGGTCAGCAAGCTGCCGAACGAACCTGTCGAGCGAAAAGGGTATCGGGTCGATACCCAGGTTTGAGCTGGTTGGCAACGGCAGCCCAGCCGTTGCAGAGCATAAGGGGCGGAAAGCGCTTTATTGGGCCGGTTCAGCCAGCCGCCACCCCTGTTCGTCCTTCATCATCCACACATCTGCCTCTTGCGGCAGCACCTGGCCCGCCTCGAACTCGCCATATTTGCGCTCGAGATCCATCAGACCCATCTCCTGCTGGAAGGGGCCAACCCGGTCGTAGACCAGGTCCTCGTCGTGCAACACCTGCAACTGATCGAGCCCCTGCTTGAAGTGGAGCTGGTAACTCACCTTGACCAGATAGACCCCCTCCATCCGCTCCTCCTTGCCGAGGATGGTGAAGTCGCTGATATCGAACAGGTTGGCGTCTGTCTCGGCCAGCAGCTTGGCGGTGACCTGCTGGCGGATATCCTCTTCACCGGGCCCTGCACTGCAGCCATAAAGCCAGAGGGCTAGCAGGGGGATGAACCACTTTTTCATCAAAACTCCGGACAAGTACAAAACGAGAGGGGCGATTGTGCCACGCGAATGCGCGGCGGCAAACCTCGGCTCACGGTTCCAGTGAACGTTCCAGCACGATGGCCTCGGCCCGATAACCAGCCAGCTCGCGGCGATAGCACTCGGTGAAGCCTCTGCGCAGCCAGAAGGATAGAGCACTCTCATTGCAGGCAATCACTGACAGGCGAAGCCGGGTAGCCCCCCATGAGCTTGCCAGCGTGCAGGCGTGAAAATAGAGCGACTGACCACGGCCACTCCCTTGCCAGGGTTCCCCCACCAGTAACAGACCCAGATAGGCGGTGTCTGGATTGGGGTAGCCGCGCAGCAGATCAATGACAGCGGTGAGTTCTCCCTGCTCCCAGCGGCCGATGAGATGTTTGTCGGAGAGAGGCAGGCCGGATGGGCAGGCGACAAGTTCCTCTTCTCCTGCCTGTGCAGAGAGAGGGTCATTGCTCACCGCCGCCTGATAGGAGGGGGCCTGCTCGAACAGCCGCTGCAAGGCAGGTGCATCGCTTGTCTGCAGCCGACGCAACTCAGTGTGCATCACTTACCATCTCGAGATGTTTGGCAAAGGGGATAGGCCCCATAAAGCCGGTGACCCGCTGCCCTGTCAGCTCCTTGCCCTCGCGGTCGAAGAAGATGAGGGTCGGCAGCCCCAGCACATTGAGGCCGTTGAGCAGCTCGATATCGGCATCGTCGTTGGCGGTAACATCCGCCTGCAGCAGCACCATCTGGCCGAAGCGCTCCCGCACAGCTGGATCGCTGAAGGTCTTGTGCTCGAACTCCTTGCAGGCGACGCACCAGTCGGCGTAGAGGTCGAGCAGCACCGGCTTGCCGCGGGCGGCGGCCAGCTGCACCTTGAGATCATCCAGCGTCTTGACGCGGATAAACTGCGGCGCCGTTTGACTGGCATCCGTCGTGATGGCAGCAGGGGGGGGCGGTTGCAGCAGATCCTTGCCCACTACCACGGCGCTGATCATCGCCAGCAACAGCACGAAGCCGCGCACGCTTTTGGCCACCGAGTGGGGTTGGTGCTGGTTGTGGTGATAGAGGTAGCCGCACAACAGCAGCCCCCAGCCGAGCCAGGCGAGAGTGGCAATCTGATCGCTCCAGAGCCGTGACAGCAGCAGGATCGGCACTGCCAGCAGGGCAAAACCAAACAGCTGCTTGATCACATCCATCCAGGCGCCCGCTTTGGGCAGTAGCTTGCCACCCGAGGTGCCTAGCAGCAGCAGCGGTAGCCCCATCCCCAGTGACAGCGCATAGAGCGCCGCCCCGCCGAGCCAGAGATCGCCGCTCTGGGCCACGTAGATCAGCGCCCCCGAGAGCGGCGCCGTGGTGCAGGGGGAGCAGACCAGCCCGGAGATCATCCCCATGATGGCGACCCCGACTACAGAGCCGCCCTGCTGGCGGTTGGAGAGACCGGAGAGCCGGGTTTGCAAACTGCTCGGCAGTTGCAGGGTATAGAGTCCGAACATGGAGAGGGCCAGCAGCACGAACATCACCGAGAGGCCGATCAGCACATAGGGGTGTTGCAGCGCCGCCTGGAATTTCAGCCCTGCCGAGGCCACTACCAGCCCCAGCAGGGTGTAGGTGACCGCCATCCCCTGCACATAGACCAGAGAGAGCAGGAAGGCGCGACCGGTAGAGAGGCGATGGCCGGCACCGGCGATGATGCCGGTCAGAATGGGATACATGGGGAAGACGCAGGGGGTGAAGGCGAGCCCCAGCCCCAGCGCGAAGAAGGCGACGATGCTGAGCCAGAACCCCTGATGTCCGAGGGCGGCGGCCAGCTGGTCCTGCTGGCTAACCGGTGCGACGCTTTGTGCCGTTTCAGCAGTGGACGCTGTGGTTGCCGTGACCAGCGGGGCCACATCGATCAGCTTGTCGGTCGGTGGATAGCAGAGGCCGTCGGTACAGCCCTGATAGCGCACCCGCAGGGCGGCATTTTCCCCCACCTCCTTTAGCGGCACCGCGATGCTCACCTGCTGATAGTAGACCCGGGTCTTGCCGAAGAAGTCATCCTCGTGCTCTGTGCCTTCCGGCAGGGTCGGCTCGCTGAAGGTGAGGTTGTTCCCCTTGAAGCGCAGGCTGTGGCGATAGAGGTAGTAATCGTCGGCGATATGGAGGGTTAGCAGCAGCTGATCGCCACGCTGTTCGCTCTCGATCTGAAAGGCCTCATCGACCTGCAAAAATTTGGGTTTGGCATTGGCCTCAATGCCCAGCGAGCTGAGCAGGTCGGCGCCGCTGGCGTGGGCAGGGGCGCTGCCCACCGCTATCGTCAACAGGGCACAGAGCAGCAACAGGAGAGAGAGCAAGCGAGTGAATGTCATGAGGTCTCCCCATTGAGCCAGTCCAGATAGGCGGGTAGTCCGGCACTCACCGGCAGGGCCAGCAGCTCGGGCACCTCATAAGGGTGATTGGCTTGAATACATGCCTGCAGCTCGGCAAAGAGTGGCTGGCGGGATTTGATGATGAGCTGGATCTCGGTGGCGCGCTCCACCTTGCCTTGCCAACGATAGACGGAGGTAATGCCCGGCAGTTGATTGATGCAGGCGGCCAGCCGCTGGTTCAGCAGCTGTTCGCAGAGAAGGTCGGCACTGGTTTGATCTGGGCAGGTGCAGAGCACCACAATGGCGTCGGTCATAAAGCGGATCTTCACCTCGTTGGGGTAAACCGGGCAGGCGCCCTTGCCATCTCATCCCTTTATGCGGATGAAGGTGAAAAAAGCGCCTGAAAATCAGCGGCTACTATACCCCAGAGGCGCTTCAAATAGCATCTGTAGCCATTTGTGAGCCAGCGCCAAAAATTTGTGGGGGGCATGAGATAGACGCTGTCATGGGGACAGGGCAGAATGAGCGGGCTTGTTCCCAATTGACGTAAGGAAATGTATGACCCAACAGAATGAGCAGCAGAGAAACCGCATGTTGAGCCTGCTGCGCGAAGGTGAGCGCCGCATGTTGGTTCAATTGGCCGGGCTGCTGCGCACGACCGCCGATGAAATCAATGCCGAGCTGGAGAAAGAGGAGCTGATGGCCACCCTGGAGCAGCCCATCACGGTGGAGTATCTCAACGGCGTGGTGCAGCACCATCTGTTCGAGCGCAAACACAAGGGAGATATGGCGGTTGCCCAGCAGATCCTGAGCGATTATCAGAGCGAACTGGAAGCGCTGCAGGCTGCCCAGGCACAGCCTGAAGAGGCTGCCGCTGCCGACGAGAGCGGCGAAGAGCTCAAAGCCCAGGCTTGAGCGATGGGCAGGCCTGAATCCTTACCTCTGAATCAGCCGGCCTGCCAGCGCTGATCCCTCTTGCGGCCCCATCATGTCTGCCATGATGGGGCCGTGTCGTTTCTTCTGTTGCCTTCCCTTGTTGACCTTCACTTCTCGGTTTCAATCCAACTGATTCGTGCCTTAGCGCGCCCCTTGTGGTATGCCGTGCGGCACTTCGCGGGGGATGGGGAACACCTTGTCATAGCCCCAGTTGTAGACGAAGGCATAGATCAGATAGAAGACGACGAAGCCCAGATCCAGCACCAGCGCCTCCAGCAGGCTGACGCTCAGCCACCAGGACATGACCGGCAGCGCGACGATCAGCAGACCGCCCTCAAAGCCGAAGGTATGCAGCACCCGTTGCCACAGGGTTTTGTGGGTATGGCCCTGATATTTGAGCAGCAGCTTGTCGACCCCGATGTTGTAGATGTAGTTCCAGACGGTGGCCAGCACCGAGAAGAACAGTGCCAGCGGGCCCATATGGTTGAGCCCGACCCCGGTAACCCAGCTGGCCAGCGGGGCGGCAATCAGCAGGCCAATGAATTCAAAGCCAATGGCATGGCGCAGGCGATCGTTACGGGTACGCATAAGTCACTCTCTCAATCAGATTTATTCACGGATTGCTGGTTAATCTATAGATCTTTAGCGATAGATTCATGTTGGTATCCATCGCTAAAATAGATGGATGAGAGGGCTTGCCGGAGGGCAACAAGATGACGCCATCACTGGAACAACTGAGGATCTTGCTGGCGGCCGCCGAAACCGGCTCGTTTTCCGCTGCCGCCCGCAAGCTGGGCAAGGCACAGTCGGTAGTGAGCAGCGCTATCGCCAATCTGGAGATCGATCTGGCGCTCACCCTGTTTGACCGCAGCGGCCGCTATCCGCAGCTGACGGAGGCGGGGGCCCGCATGGTGCAGGAGGCGGGGATCCTGCTGGCGCAGAGTGAACGGTTGCAATCCATTGCCGGAGAGCTGGCGGCCGGGGTGGAGACGCGCCTCACCCTGGCCATCGATGATGACTCCCACCTCCCCTGGCTCGGCACCCTGCTGGAGGCGTTCGCCACTCGTTACCCGACCGTGGAGCTGGAGCTGCTCTTCCCGTTGATGGAGGATGTGACCGAGATGCTGGTGACTGGGCGGGCCCAGCTTGGCATCAGTTATCAGAAGGTGCATCCCCAGCGGGAGATTGTCGCCCGTTCGCTGGGGGAGGTGACCATGCCGCTGGTGGTGTCACCGGATCATCCGCTGGCCCGCAAGCAGCCGCTGCGGGAGGTCGATCTGCAGGGGGCACGTCAGCTGATGGTGACCGGCCGACGGGAAGGGAGCGAGCGCCAGCGGTTTCGCATTTCTGCTCAGGTGTGGTGGATTGAGGGGGATCTCGGGGTGCTGGAGCTGGTCAAGCGGGGCCTTGGCTGGTCCGCCATCCCGGAATTTCTGCTGCATCAGCCGTTGGCTCGCGGCGAAGTGGTGGTGCTGGAGCCGGACTTTATCGCCAGCCACGCGCTGGCGCTGGAGTTGCAGTGGCATCGCGCCCGCCCGCTGGGGCAGGCGGGGCGCTGGCTGAAGGAGGCACTGCTGGCGCGGGTGCCTCGCTAGCCGACCTTACTCGGTCAGGGTGTAAGGCAGGGGTTGCACGGTGAGGCGGGAGCCTTCGTCCTGCTTGAGGCGGAATAGGGCGTCAGCCTCGGTATCTTTCGGCAGTACGGCGGTGAGCCACACCTGTCCGGCCTGTTGCCAAGCGTTGAGCACCATGCCGCTGCGGCGCCAGTTGTCACCCAGTTGCAGCTCAAGTGTATCGCCGCTGGCGACCGGCTCGTCGGTAGTGCCCGCCAGCAGGAACAGGGCGCGGTTGTTGGCGCCGCGATACTTGGCACGGGCCACCGTCTCTTGCCCCATGTAGCAGCCCTTGTTGAAGCTGATGCCGTCCAGTGCCTGCAGGTTGAGCATCTGCGGGATGAACTCCCCCTGATGCACAGCTTCCATGTGTGGCAGGCCCGCCTTGATCTCGAGCCCCCACCAGAGTGACTCGTCACCTTGCGGCAGGGCGTCGGCTTGCTGATTGCTTACCAGCAGCCAGCGATCCTGTTCAATCTTCACCGCCATGCCGCCGTCGATAAGACCGCTCTGCAGAAGGCCAAACTGCTCGGCGATCCACGCATCGCTGCCCGTACCGGCGATCCCGGTAGCGTGACGCTCATCGGCGGCGATCTCGACCTTGGAGAAGACGGCAAATTTCTTCAGCTCCGGCAACTGACGTTCCAGCACCGAGGGGCTGGTCAGCAGCAGCAGGCTGTCGTCGAGGCAGAGCAGGCGGAAATTGCTCCACAGCTTGCCCTTGGGATCACAGTGGCCACCCGGGGTCTGTTGCCCCGGTTGCAGGGCGTTGACATCACAGGTGACCTGACCTTGCAGATATTTGGCGCGATCCTGGCCGCTGATACGGGTGATGGCCAGCTTGGTCAGGGGGAAGCGGGTCGGCTCGGCAGGAAAAACAGGTGGTTGCAGGCTCACGATGGTATTCCAGAGAGAAAGTATGTGAGCTGCATGGTAAAGACGTAACTAATGTTTGTCAGCCGGAAAATCCAGCTGGTACCATCCCCCGGTCTTTGTAAGGAGAGTGCCATGTTGAGCCCAGTTGAAAAATCCCGCCTGAAGTGGGCCTGCCGTCGCGGTATGCTCGAGCTGGATGTGATCTTTATGCCCTTTTTCGAACACGAGTTCGACTCCCTGAGCGAAGCCGATCAGCAGACCTTTATCCGCCTGCTGGCGAGCGACGATCCGGATCTGTTCAAATGGTGCATGGGTCATGGTGTACCTGCCGATCCCGCATTTGCCGCCATGATCCCGATGATTCTGGAGCGCAATCAGGCGCGCCACGACCGCCAGGGGTAATACCGTGGAGCGGGTGATCATGACGGTTCACCCCTCCCGCCATCAGCAATATTTGCTGGTGGCCCTCTTTCTGTTGCTGCTCTGGCCGGTGGCTGGCCTGATTGCCGGTTGGCAGTGGGCGCTGTTGCTGCCCGTCTGGCTGGCGGCGCTCTGGTTGAGCTGGCGCTCCCTCGCCGCGCCCCCGTTCGAGCTTGTCTGGGATGGCCAGTGGCTGCAGTGGCAAGGTCGTCGCTATCAGCTTGACAAGAAAAGCCGCATTCTGCCCGGCGTGCTCAGGCTGGTGCTTTGTCCCGAGCAGCAAGAGAGTGGAGCCGTGTCGCCACGGCAACTCTGGCTCTTCTCCGACGCCCTTCCCCCCGAATATTACCGCCTGCTGGCGCGAGCCATCCACTTTCTGCCGTCCCGGTGCTGACACCTGCTTCCAGTGATGACCATGTGCTGATTTATCGCGATAAGCCGCTGCTATGTGGCTGATGACGGTACTCTTTTTGTGGCTGAAAAGCGGTTGAAAACAAGTGACCCCGCCGGGGCGGGGTCACTGATTGCTGAAACGCTTGGCAGGAAGGGGCATTAATCCCGCTCCGGGGTCAGTACGGTCGGCTTGGAGTTCGGCAGCATATCCGGATGATCCAGGTTGTAGTGCAGGCCGCGGGACTCCTTGCGCTGCAGGGCGCAGTTGACGATAAGCTCGGCTACCTGCAGCAGGTTGCGCAGCTCCAGCAGGTTGTTGGAGACGCGGAAGTTGGCGTAGTACTCCTGCACCTCCTGCTTGAGCAGGTCGATGCGGCGCTTGGCGCGGGCCAGGCGTTTGTTGGTACGCACTATTCCCACGTAGTCCCACATCATCAACCGCAGCTCGTGCCAGTTGTGCTGGATCACCACCAGTTCGTCGGAATCTTCCACCTTGCTCTCGTCCCACACCGGCAGGCGTGGCGGCTCCACGCTCATCGGCAGCTTGGCCAGAATATCGGCCCCCGCCTGATGGGCATAGACTACGCATTCCAGCAGGGAGTTGGAGGCCATGCGGTTGGCGCCGTGCAGACCGGTGTAGGTCACTTCGCCGATGGCGTAGAGGCCGGGAATATCGGTCTGGCCATTGTTGTCGATCATCACGCCACCACAGGTGTAGTGGGCGGCTGGCACGATGGGCATCGGCTCCTTGGTGATGTCGATGCCGACCGCGAGGCAGCGCTCATAAATGGTCGGGAAGTGTTTGATGATGAAATCGGCCGGTTTGTGGCTGATGTCCAGATACATGCAGTCGGCGCCAAGTCGCTTCATCTCGTGGTCGATGGCGCGGGCGACGATATCGCGCGGTGCCAGCTCGGCCCGCTCGTCAAACTCCGGCATAAAGCGGCTGCCGTCGGGGCGGCGCAGATAGGCTCCCTCGCCACGCAGCGCTTCGGTCAGCAGGAAGTTGGGATCATCCGGGTGGAACAGGCTGGTGGGGTGGAACTGGTTGAACTCCAGGTTCGCCACCCGACAACCGGCGCGCCACGCCATCGCGATGCCATCGCCAGAGCTCACATCCGGGTTGGAGGTGTACTGATAGACCTTGGAAGCGCCACCGGTCGCCAGCGCCACGAAACGGGCGCGGATCACTTCGACCTGCTCGGCGTTGCGGTTCCAGACGTAGGCACCCAGCACCTTGTTGCCCGGCAGGTTGAGCTTGCGGGTGGTGATAAGGTCGACCGCGTTGAAGCGCTCCATCAGCTGGATATTGGGGTGAGCGCGCACCTGATCGATCAGGGTGAGCTGCACCGCCTTACCGGTGGCATCCGCCGCGTGGAAGATGCGGCGATGGCTGTGGCCCCCTTCCCGGGTGAGGTGGTACTGGGACTCGCCGTCGGCGTTCTCCTCCTGATCGAAGGGGACCCCTTGCTGAATGAGCCACTGGATGGACTCGCGGGCGTGGCGGGCGGTGAACTCGACCACTGCCGGGTCACACAACCCGGCGCCCGCGTTGAGCGTGTCGCTCACGTGTGATTCGATGCTGTCGGTTTCGTCGAAAACGGCAGCGATGCCTCCTTGCGCATAGAAAGTGGCCCCTTCACTGATGGGCCCCTTGCTCAGAACCAGGACTTTGGCGTGGTCTGCCAATCGCAACGCGAGGGACAAACCAGCGGCACCGCTGCCAATGATCAGTACATCGCAAAGGTATTCAACACTTGCTTTCATAAGTATCATTGGCCTGGATTAAGAACTGGCACCATGGTAGCCCAAGCGAGGGCGAGGATGCAGCCTGCATCACATTTTTTTCAATTGAAGCGAACTTTCTCTGATTCTCCCTGTCTGAACTTGTGCGCTTAGGAAGGGCCGGAAAAGAAAAACGATAACCTGATGGGGGTTTTACGGCTCTGATGAGCGACCAGAATCTACTGGACGAACAGCTGGTTGAACGGGTCCAGCGCGGCGATAAAGCAGCTTTCAACCTGTTGGTAAAAAAATACCAGCATAAGGTGGTCAACCTGGTTGCCAGGTATGTCAACAATCCCGGTGATGTGCCCGATGTGGCGCAAGAGGCCTTTATAAAAGCCTACCGTGCATTGCCGACATTCCGTGGCGAAAGTGCTTTTTACACTTGGTTGTACCGAATTGCCGTGAACACGGCGAAGAATTATCTCACCTCCCAGGGGCGCAGGCCGCCCAGCAGTGATGTGGAGGCTGACGAAGCGGAGTCTTATGGTGGTGGTGAAGCCTTGCAAGAGGTCTCAACCCCCGAAAACCTGGCGCTGACTGACGAGATCAAACGCACCGTGTTTTCAGCCATAGAGGCATTGCCGGAAGACCTGAGGACAGCTATCACTCTTCGCGAACTGGAAGGGCTGAGCTACGAAGAGATTGCCGAAATCATGGATTGCCCAGTGGGTACGGTCAGATCCCGTATCTTCCGGGCGAGGGAAGCAATCGATAAAAAGCTGCAACCTCTGATCGAGAATTAACTGGGGAAAGACGGGTTAACTTATGGCAAATAAAGAGCAAATCTCTGCCCTGATGGATGGTGACCTGAGTGACGCAGAGGTACTGAACGAGCTGGAGATGGACTCCGACTTGCAAGATACCTGGGGTCGTTACCACCTGATCGGCGATGCCATGCGGGGTGACCTGCCGGTCAATCTGCAACTGGATCTCAGTGACAGCATCATGGCTGCGCTGGAAGATGAGCCCACCATACTGGCACCCAAGCCGGTCGAGACGGCTCCCGTGCTGCAACCTGCCGTTGCGCCGGTTAAGACTGATTCCAATGTGGTTCCGTTGTTCCGCCGTGTCGGTCAGCAACTGGGTCAATATGCCATTGCGGCATCCGTGGCCGCTGCCGTTATCTTCGGGGTGCAGCAGTATCAGGGGCAGGATGGCGTTCCGGCCAATCCGGTGCTCAATACCATTCCAATCGGTGGCAGTGCGGCGCCTGTGAGTGTTCACTATCCGCAACAGGATGGTGCCCGTGCCCGTCAGCAGGGGCTGACCGAACAGCAGATGCAGGAGCAGCGGGAGCGGATCAACGCCTTCCTGCGTGACCACCAGTTGCAGCAGCGCCTGTTGCAAGACAGACAGATCCAACAATAACGAATTGTCAGGGATACAAACGTGCGCCAGTCCAGCCGTATTTTGCTGGCCTCTCTCCTGCTGATTAGTGCCAAGGCCTCGGCCGACGATAA
>NZ_JBFODO010000037.1:0-2182 GCF_040908365.1 Aeromonas sp. R2-4 | reverse complement strand
ACCATCGGCCACGTTGACCACGGTAAAACCACCCTGACTGCAGCTATCACCAACGTGCTGGCCAAGCACTTCGGTGGTAAAGCTTTCGCCTTCGACCAGATCGACAAGGCACCGGAAGAGCGTGAGCGTGGTATCACCATCAACACCTCCCACGTAGAATACGACACCGCTACCCGTCACTACGCCCACGTAGATTGCCCGGGTCACGCCGACTACGTTAAAAACATGATCACCGGTGCTGCCCAGATGGACGGCGCGATCCTGGTAGTAGCAGCGACTGACGGCCCGATGCCGCAGACTCGTGAGCACATCCTGCTGGGTCGTCAGGTTGGTATCCCGTACATGATCGTGTTCATGAACAAGTGTGACATGGTTGATGACGAAGAGCTGCTCGAACTGGTAGAGATGGAAGTTCGTGAACTGCTGACCGAGTACGACTTCCCGGGTGATGACCTGCCGGTAGTTCGTGGTTCCGCACTGAAAGCGCTGGAAGGCGACGCTCAGTGGGAAGAGAAGATCATCGAGCTGGCTGGCCACCTGGATACCTATATCCCGGAGCCGGAGCGCGCGATTGACCAGCCGTTCCTGATGCCTATCGAAGACGTATTCTCTATCGCTGGCCGTGGTACCGTAGTTACCGGTCGTGTAGAGCGCGGTATCGTTAAAGTAGGTGAGACTGTAGAAATCGTTGGTATCAAAGATACCGTTTCTACCACCTGTACCGGTGTTGAAATGTTCCGCAAGCTGCTGGACGAAGGTCGTGCAGGTGAGAACATCGGCGCGCTGCTGCGTGGTGTTAAGCGTGAAGACGTAGAGCGTGGTCAGGTACTGGCCAAGCCGGGTTCTATCAAGCCGCACACCAAGTTCGAATCTGAAGTGTACGTACTGTCCAAAGAAGAAGGTGGTCGTCATACCCCGTTCTTCAAAGGCTACCGTCCGCAGTTCTACTTCCGTACTACCGACGTGACCGGTACCATCGAACTGCCGGAAGGCGTAGAGATGGTAATGCCGGGCGACAACATCAAAATGGTTGTTACCCTGATTGCTCCGATCGCGATGGACGACGGCCTGCGTTTCGCTATCCGTGAAGGTGGCCGTACCGTAGGTGCCGGTGTTGTAGCTAGCGTAATCGCCTAATCGATTCGTTATATACAAACATGAAAAGGGGTGGCTTCGGCCACCCCTTTTATTTTTGGGGCTATTTATGGCCTGTGAGATACTGGGCAAAACCATTGATAGAGGTAGTTTCCGTGAGCAACCCCGCCATTTTTCTGGATCGTGACGGTGTCATCAATGAAGACACAGGCTATGTCAGTCTGGTCGATGATTTCCATTTTCTGCCCGGAGTCATAGACGCCCTGCAGCTCCTCAAAAAGAAAGGCTATCTGCTGGTCGTCGTCACCAACCAGTCCGGAATCGCCCGCGGCTACTTCAGTGAAGATGACTTCATGAATCTGACTGAATGGATGGATTGGTCACTGGCTGATCGGGATGTGGATCTCGATGGCATCTACTTCTGCCCCCATCATCCGGATCACGGCGCCCCCTGTGATTGCCGCAAGCCGGAGCCAGGCATGCTGCTGTTGGCGCAACAGGAACTGGGGATCGACATGAGTCGTTCCTATATGGTGGGTGACAAGCCTTCCGATCTGAAAGCTGCCGTCAATGCTGGTGTCGGTCACAAGATCATGGTCAGAACCGGTAAGCCGGTGACCGAAACGGGTAGTGCGCTGGCCGATGCTCTCTATGACAATCTGCACGATTTTGCCGTTGCGGTGCCTGTAGTGAGCTGATTTCGCCGGTTTAATATGCCAATTGGTGGCTTTGTGAGCGAACAAACAGCGAAAGCCATTTTTTTGCAATTATCTGCTTGCCAGAAAGAATCTGTTCCCTATAATGCGCCTCCATCGACAGGGCAAGCGGCAACGCAAACAACCTCGTCGGTAACCTCGAAAAGCCTTTGAAAATAAGGCTTGACTCGAGAAGGCGGTTGAGTAGAATTTCACTCCCGCAGCAACACACTGTTGCGTCGCTCTTTAACAATTTGAATCAAGCAATCTGTGTGGGCACTCACAGCATCGAACATCAAAACAATTTTTGATTTTCAATGTCTGGTGAAGTGACCAAGACGATTTCTTAGCAATAAGAAGTCGAACAGTTTATTTCAGCAATTCATTGAGCC
>NZ_JBFODO010000036.1:0-104321 GCF_040908365.1 Aeromonas sp. R2-4 | reverse complement strand
GGCTAAACACATCAGCCTCGGGAGAAACCGAGAAAGAGGACATGGCCATTGGCTCTTGCCCCGAGCCAGCATCATGACTCATAACGCCCCCAGAAAATCGGTGAGCGGGCTGGAGGCTTGGGCCTGCAGGGCGCGGGCGCCAAGGCCCGCCTCATAGGCGCTGCGACCGGCGGTGCAGGCCAGCGCAAAGGCGCGGCCCATGGCGACCGGGTCGCCGCTCACCGCGATGGCAGTGTTGACCAGCACGGCATCGGCGCCCAGCTCAAAGGCGGCGGCGGCGTGGCTCGGCGCACCGATCCCCGCATCCACCACCACAGGCACATTGGCCTGCTCGACGATGATGGAGAGAAACTCCCGGGTCACCAGCCCCTGATTGGAACCGATGGGCGCACCGAGCGGCATCACGGCGGCACAGCCCACCTCTTCCAGCCGTTTGCAGAGCACGGGGTCGGCGCCGCAGTAGGGCAGCACCACAAAGCCCTCTTTCACCAGCTGCTCGGCGGCTTTCAGCGTCTCGATGGGATCGGGCAGCAGATAGCGCGGATCGGGGTGGATCTCCAGCTTCAGCCAGTTCGTCCCCAGCGCCTCGCGGGCGAGATGGGCAGCAAACACCGCCTCGGCGGCGGTCTTGGCGCCGGAGGTGTTGGGCAGCAGCTTGACCCCGAGTTGCAGCAAGGGGCTCAGGATATCGTCGTGGGCCTTGCCCGGTTCCAGCCGCTTGATGGCCATGGTGACCAGTTGGGAGCCGCTCGCCTCGATGGCGGCGGCCATCAGTTCCGGGCGGGCAAACTTGCCGGTGCCGGTAAAGAGGCGCGAAGAGAAGGTGTGATCGGCAATCTTGAGCATGTCAGCCTCCGGCCACAGTGGTAAGAAGAGATGAAGTTTCACCGCAAGGCAGAACGCTCGAAGATGGGACTGTGAGCATCATGGGTCAGCCTCCCGCAATGGCGGTAAAGAGGTGGAGTTCGTCCCCGTCATTGAGACGGGTCTCGGCCCAGCGGCCACGGGGCAGCACGGCGCCGTTAAGGGCCACCGCCACCCCCTGTGGATTAACGTCTTGCGCCGCCAGCAGGTCGGCCACACTCTGCCCTGCCGTCAGCGGCTGGGCTTTATCGTTGAGTAGAATGGTGAGGGTCATGGGGTGATCTCCTTATCGTGTGTCGGGCATCGGCGCTGCCCGCAAACCGGGCAATCGGGGTCGGGGGCCAGCGTGAGGGTCTGCCACTGATGGGCCAAAGCATCGAAACGGCGCAATGTGCCGGCCACCGGGCTCGGCATCCCTAACAGCAGTTTCAATGCCTCCAGCGCCTGCAAAGAGCCCATCACCCCGACCAGCGGGCCGGTGACGCCGCTGCTCTCGCAGCTCTGGGAGAGCTTGGTATCCAGCGGATAGAGGCAGGCGTAGCAGGCGTGATCGCTGCTGGTGCGCGCCATCAGCTGCCCCTGCCAACCCACTGCGGCGGCGGAGATCCAGGGCTTGCCCTGAGCCACGCAGGCGGCGTTGATGGCCTGGCGGGTGGCGAGGTTGTCGCAGCAGTCGATCACCAGATCTACCTCGGCCACAAACTCCGGCAGGCTGGCGGCATCGAGCCGCTGGTTGATGGCAATCAGCTCCACCAGCGGGTTGTGGGCGGCCAAGCGCTCGCGGGCCAGCTCCGCCTTGGAGTGGTTGACCGCCTCGCTATCGAACAGGATCTGGCGCGGCAAGTTGCTGGAATCCACCGTATCCCCATCGGCCAGCCACAAGGTGCCGACCCCGGCCCCGGCGAGATAGAGAGCGAGTGGCGAGCCAAGCCCGCCGAGGCCGACGATCAGCACGGACTTATCTTTCAGCCGCGCCTGCCCCGTCTCACCCACTTCCGCCAGCATCAGCTGGCGGCCGTATCGCAAATACTCTTTGTCACTAAGAGAAGCGGCATCAGAGCGCATGTTCTGCCTCCCGTATAACAGTGGCCGAGCGCGGCTCATCCCCCGCCCCCACGGCAGCAAGCAGCCGTTCGGTCGCCCCCTGCCAGTCATCGCTGGCCGTGATGGCCGAGACCAGCGCGATACTGCCGACCCCGCTTGCCTTGACCGCCGCCACCCGCTCCTCGCTGATGCCGCCGATGGCCACCGTCGGCCAATCCGCCATCAGGGCTCGGTAGCGATGCAGCCGCACCAGCCCCTGCGGGCGAGAAGGCATTGCCTTGGTGTTGGTCGGGAAGATATGGCCGAGCGCCATATAGGAGGGGGCCAGCTCGCGGGCCCGCATCAGCTCGAAGTAACCGTGGGTGGAGATGCCAAGGCGCAGCCCGGCCGCCTGAATGGCGGCGAGATCGGCGGTCTCCATATCCTCCTGCCCCAGATGCACGCCCCAGGCGCCCGCCTCGATGGCCTGCTGCCAGTAGTCGTTGATAAAAAGCCGCGCCCCATGACGGCGACCGAGCGCGACAGCCTCGGCAATGGCCGGTGCCACCTCTGCGGCAGGCAGATTCTTGATCCGCAGCTGAATGGTCTTGACCCCCTGCCCCAGCAGGCGGCGCAGCCACTTGACCGAATCGACCACCGGATAGAGACCGAGGTTGTGTTCGGTCGGCGCGAAGGGGCCCTGCTGCAGGCGGGCACTGCTTGTCTCATAAAGTCCGAAGCGGCGATCGAGGGTTGACCCCGCCAATACGGCGCGGGGGAAGTGAGCCAGATCGGCGGGCCAACCGAGATGGGCGATGGGGCCGGGGCCTGCCCCCACTCCTTGCGCCGCCGCCAGCCCCTGTTGCAGGTAGGCGCGAGCGAGGGTGATGGCGTCCTCTACCGGATACTCCTGCGCCACCACGGCGGCGATGGCGCTGGCGTAGCAGCAGCCGGTGCCGTGGCCGTGGCGGGTATCGAGGCGCGGCGCCGCCAGCCAGAATTCGCGGGTCTCATCCTGGTAGTAATCGAGGCAGAGATCGCCACTCCACTCCAGATGGCCCCCCTTGACCAGCACGGCGCGGGCGCCGAGTTCGCGCAGGCGGCGGGCGGCAAGGCGCACCAGTTCGGGGCTGCTGACCGGCAGTCCGGTCAGGGCTTCCAGCTCGGGGCCGTTGGGGGTAATAAGCGACAGACGTGGCAGCAGCTGTTCGCGCACCGCTTCCAGCATATTGGGCTCCGCCATCGGGGTGCCGGTGCTGGCAATGGCCACCGGGTCGTAGACCACGAAGGGAGCCTCGATGGCAGCCAGTCGGCGGGCCAGCACCTCGACGTGAAGCCGGGTCGGCAGCAGGCCTATCTTGATGGCGGCGGGCGGCAGATCGACGCCAAGGGCGTCGATCTGGGCGGTGAAGGTCTGCATCAGCACGGGGTCAACCATCTTCACCGCCACCGAGTTCTGGGCGGTGATGGCAGAGATGACCGAGCAGCCGTGCACACCGAGGTCGTGCAATGTGTGCAAGTCGGCCTGAATGCCGGCACCGCCGCCGGAGTCGGAACCGGCGATGGTCCAGACCACAGGCAGCGAGTCGGTCACGGGCGACAAGTCGGCGGGGCTGACAGCCCCGCTTGCGCTGCTCACGCCTCCTCCCCTGCGGCCTGTTTCAGTGCCGCCGCCTGATGGTAGATCTCGCCACCGATCTCCTTGAAGGTCTCAGCCATGCGGGCCATGCCGCTCTCCACCTGAGCCACTACCTGCTCCTGCTGGCCATCCATGCCGACCAGCTTGATCTCAACGGCCTCCAGCTTTGCTGCGTAGTCACGCACGTCCTGGGTGATCTTCATGGAGCAGAACTTGGGCCCGCACATGGAGCAGAAGTGAGCCACCTTGCCGGACTCCTGCGGCAGGGTTTCGTCGTGGTAGGCACGGGCGGTGTCGGGGTCGAGGGCCAGATTGAACTGATCCTCCCAGCGGAACTCGAAGCGCGCCTTGGACATGGCGTTGTCGCGGATCTGGGCGCCCGGGTGACCCTTGGCCAGATCGGCGGCGTGGGCGGCGATCTTGTAGGTAATCAGCCCCTGCTTCACATCCTCCTTGTTGGGCAGCCCCAGATGCTCCTTGGGGGTGACGTAGCAGAGCATGGCGCAGCCGTACCAGCCGATGAGCGCGGCACCGATGCCGGAGGTGAAGTGATCGTAACCCGGCGCGATGTCGGTGGTGAGCGGGCCCAGCGTATAGAAAGGCGCCTCGTGGCAATGCTCCAACTGCTCGGTCATGTTGCGCTCGATCATGTGCATCGGCACGTGACCCGGCCCCTCGATCATCACCTGCACGTCGTACTCCCACGCGATCTTGGTCAGCTCACCCAGGGTGCGCAGCTCGGCGAACTGGGCCTCGTCGTTGGCGTCATAGACGGAGCCTGGGCGCAGACCGTCGCCCAACGACAGGGCCACGTCATAGGCGGCGCAGATCTCGCAGATTTCGCGGAAGTGCTGGTAGAGGAAGTTCTCTTTGTGGTGGGAGAGGCACCACTTGGCCATGATGCTGCCGCCGCGCGAAACGATGCCGGTGAGGCGCTTGGCGGTCATCGGCACGAAGCGCAGCAGGACGCCAGCGTGGATGGTGAAGTAGTCCACCCCCTGCTCGGCCTGCTCCAGCAGGGTGTCACGGAACAGCTCCCAGGTGAGCTCTTCGGCGATGCCGTTGGTCTTCTCCAGCGCCTGATAGATGGGCACGGTACCGATGGGCACCGGGCTGTTGCGCAGGATCCACTCGCGGGTCTCGTGGATGTAGCGGCCGGTGGAGAGATCCATCACTGTGTCGGCGCCCCAGCGGGTCGACCAGACCAGCTTTTCGACTTCCTCTTCGATGCTGGAGGTGACCGCCGAATTGCCGATGTTGGCGTTGATCTTCACCAGAAAATTGCGGCCGATGATCATCGGCTCCGCTTCCGGGTGGTTGATGTTGCTGGGGATGATGGCGCGACCGGCCGCCACCTCATCGCGCACAAATTCGGGGGTGATGTTCTGGGGCAAACGGGCACCAAAATCACGGCCCGGATGCTGGGTGTGCAACAGTTCGGAGCGCACCCGCTCGCGCCCCATGTTCTCGCGAATGGCGATAAATTCCATCTCGGGAGTGACGATGCCGGCGCGGGCGTAGTGGAGCTGGGTGACCCGGCGGCCCGGCTTGGCACGGCGCGGCTTGGGCAGATGCTCGAAGCGCAGGTGATCCAGCCCCTCGTCGGCCAGCCGCTCCTGAGTGAAGGTGGAGCTGAGCCCCGGCAGCTCGTCGGTATCATCGCGCTCCAGCACCCAGTTTTCCCGCAGGCGCGGCAGGCCGCGGCGCACATCGATGGCGATCCCCTCCTCCCCGTAACGGCCCGAGGTGTCGTAGACCGGCACCGGCTCGTTGGGCTCGAACTGAGGAGCCTCTTTGGTGCCGCCGATGAAGGTGTCGGCCAGCTGGATCTCCCGCAGGGGCACCCGGATATCGGCGCGGGAGCCTTCGATAAAGATGCGGCGGGAGTTGGGGTGAGCCATCCCCTTGAGGCTGTCGATAAAGGCCTGAGCGCTGGAGCGCTGCTCGCGGCGGCTGGATTTGGCGGTATCAGATACAGAAGTAGACATAGCAAAACTCACATTAACTGGTTGAAGTTATGGGTATTTGCTTGTCTGGAGTTCGAGGAGAAGATGAACTTGCGGCGGGGTGTTTATCTCGGGAGGGAGTGCGCGCGGGATAGATCTCCGCGCTGCTGTTCTGCCGCTTCCCGCTCTCTGCATGCTTTGGGCAAGGCGCCCCACGTGCTGGAAAACCGGACGGGACAGACTCCCTCCTGTGCGCCCTGACCCATCAAGGGTGAGCCCTTCGATGAGCGGAAGAGGCTTGTTCCTCCTCCGGCGCGGTAACCCGCAAGTTACCCTTGTTCCCTTCGCAGGTTTTAACCTGATCAGGTTCCACGGATCCCGAATTAACGGTCTCAGCTTCGCGTCGTTCGACGGTCAGCACTCCGACAAGATGGCGCCAGTATAAGGGGGAAAATTTAAAGCACAAGCCGTTAACAATCTGGCCAACACCACTCTTGCAACAAATGAGTGAACGATGCCTCACTCACGGGGCCACCCCAAACAGAGGTCAAACCTGCGTTGGCATCACCTTGGCAAGCCATAGCTTCCCGCTGTGATCATGCAGGTACAGGAGGACAAAAAGAGGGAAAAGCGAGGTGCGCTGGGCAAGTGCATCGTCTTACGCAGAACAGGAACGGGCCCCTATGAAAGGGGCCTGCGAGTGAGGTTATTGAACCGGAACTATGGTCAGGGATACGTTGCCAAACCCTTCGTTGGCAAGGGCCTCGCTGTCCAGATCCACACCGGTAAGCGCCACCTCGTCGGCAGAGGCACTGCGCAGCTGGGCAGCCTTCGCGGAACGGGTCTGGGGCTGACCGATTTCGATATCGCCGGCAAACTGGCTCTCGGCATAGAAGTCACCGGTCACCGCCGAACGGATCGGGCGCAGCACACGACCCAGGTTATTCTGCATGGTCGACAAGCCATACTCGCTGATGGTCCAGTTCCAGTCCCACCACTTCACTTCACCCGGGATATAACGCTTGTCCCACTGGTAGCGGATGCTGCTCGCCTTGTCGCGGAACGGGCCGACGGCAAAGGTGTGCTCCCAGGTGGGGCGATTCTCCGGATGGGTATACCAGGCATTGCCGCCCCAACGCAGGAAGCCCTTCATGGTCAGGTCATAATTGACCTCGGCCTTGAACTCGTAGGGGTAGGAGATGTTGGACTTGTAGAGGGCAACCCGCACCGGCAGGCTGGAGTGAGGCGGCACCGTGGGGCGCGCTTCAACCGAGACGGTCTCGGTCGTCGAGCCCCCTTTCTGGGAGGCCCAGCTCTGGCTCGCAGCGATCTCGATGGCCAGTTCGGTTTCCCCCACCAGCGGCCACTGAAACTTGTTCTTGGTGGTCACCTTCTCGCTCAGGCTGTAGGTGTCGGTCTTCGACCAGTTGGTGGCCTTGTCGTACTTCAGGGTCACCACCACCTGCTGGGGCAGGTCGGTGTAGTTGGTCGCATTGGCCGTGATGGTTTTGACCAGCTGCTTGCCGCTCTCGGTGACCTGACCATGGCTGAAGGAGTCGGGTTCCAGAGTATATGAGAAGTTGCTTACCTTGATGGAGCTCTTCTCCCCGCAACGATATCCGGAGCAGCCGCCGTCATTATTTCCCTTTATCAGCCAGCCATCGCCAACCCGGGTAACATCCATATCTTCCCCGACATAGGGGCTATGATTTCCACCCACCCAGGCATATCCCAAATAATGGGCGAGATAACTGACTGGCTTGATAAAATAATCATTGTCGTGGACAAGCCGCCATTGCACATCGACCTCATCACCCGCCGGAATATTCCAGTCAGAGAGTGTTGGTATTTCTCCGGAAACCGGTGAATTGGGATAACACCAGGTTTCTCCGGCAGTGCCCTGTTTGATTTCGCCATTATATCCCGGCCCCATAATCACCCAGCGATCCGCCAGCCCGGTGATCTGCCACTGCCCCATGCGGCTGACCAGATTACCCTTGATACTCATGGCTTCATCACGGGTCAGAGGTCGGTAACCACTGGCACAGACGCCCGTCCCAAGACCCGCCCACTTGACCTGATCAGGGTAGACAGGTTCAGCCGCCTGCACCTGAGCGAGCATCAATGAAGACGCCAAAAACGCCAGATTGGCGGTAATTATTCTATTCATCATTTATCCCTCTTTCAGACATACGATAATTGTTATTGTGTAGAAATATCCTTTTTCATTTGACAGGTATGGACATCGACAAAACCTGACACAAATAAAATAAACCACCAAAAAACATCCATGACAAACAAAATAATGGTGATACAGGAAAATAATTAGAGCGATGACTTTATTGAGGAATAAATCATAAATATTGTGACAGTCATTATTTAATGGCTGCCACAATATGGTGAAACCATATTAAATAAGAAGATGCTGAATTACTCTTCCGGATTGATCACTTCAATTCCCTGCAATATTCCATCCGCCGAACGGATCAATACCAGCTCGCTCCCGGCATGCAGATCGGCGGCCGAGCCGTTGACCCAGCGCACCTGCGGATTGAGTCGCACAGTGCCCAGGGTTGCCAACGTGAGCTGCCGGTCATCGAAGGATTGCAGGCGATCTTGCGCCCGCTGCCAGGGCTGATTGGTCAGCAGAGCTCTGGCGGCCAGCAGCTCAATCCGGGTGGCAACGCCATCTGCCACCAGCAGGGCGAGCTGGTCGCCGGGTTTGAGTGGCTGCGGCCAAATCTCCCCCTGCCGCCAGACGGCGGCACTGCCCTGCTCCACCTCGGCTCCCTGAAATTGCAGGCGGATGCCGTCGCTGTGCTCCAGCTCCACCAGCCACAATTCGTCGGCTCCCGCCTGCGCCGCCCAGAGCGGCACTCCCAGCATCCATGCACACCACTTTCTCGATTGTTCCATCTTCGTTCGTCCCTGAACAAAAACCCCATGCTGGACAAGCATGGGCTTCATTCGGGAGCATTTCTAATCGGAACGCAGAGATCGGATCAGTCATCCTCACGGCAGCGGCTCAGGCGCATGCCGTCAAACTTGCACTCCAGCTCAAGCCAGCGCCCTTCAAACGGCGCCAGACTGTTGTCCGAGGTGGTGTAGCCCCAGATCCGCCCCCCTTCGACCGGCCCTTCCAGATCCATCTCGTCCTTGTCATCTTCGTCGAGGGCTTCGACCTTGCGTACATAGCGCACGCCGTTCTCCACCACCCCCTTCATCTCGACCCAGGTACCGCCGAGATCATCCTCGTTGAGCCAATCCTTGAAGCGGGTCTGGTCGTCGATCACGAACGGCATGCCGTTGACCATCAACTGGCCAAGCTGCCAGGTAGTGCGGCCGGTCAGTTTGAATTCGGTCGCCTGTGCGGTGCCAAGTGGCAACAAGATCAGCAGCAGGAGGGCGCAGAGAGACTTCTTCATCAGGGATCCTCGGGGTTACACTGGCAAACAGGATGCCGAATCCGGTGTGAAAAGAGCGTGAAACGCTCGCCAACCAGGAGAGCAAAGCATGAAGATTTTGGTAGTGGAAGACAATCCTCAGGTGGCGGAAACCATCATGGATTATCTGGAGCTGGCCGGTCACCGCCTCGATTGTGCCTATCACGGTCAGGCGGCGCTGCAACTGCTGGAGGAGCAGCGTTTCGACGTCATCATCATGGATGTGATGATGCCGCGCCTCGATGGGCTCAGCACAGTGGCGCGCCTGCGCGAGCAGGGGATTGCCACTCCCGTGCTGTTTCTCACCGCCCGCGACAGCCTGGAAGACAAGCTGGCAGGCTTCAAGGCGGGAGGGGATGACTATCTGGTCAAACCGTTCGCCATGGAGGAGCTGGAGGTGCGGCTGCAAGCCCTCAGCCTGCGCGGCCCGCGCGGCGATGTGGGGGCCATCAGCTTTGGCGATCTGACGGTCGATGTCGCCAGCGGCCGCGCCACCCGCGCCGGTGAGCCCCTCAAGCTCGGCAAGATCCCGTTCCGGATCCTCGCCCTGCTGGCCCGCCGCGCCCCCGCCATCGTCAGCCGTCAGGAGGTGCTCGACACCGTCTGGGGGGATGAGGAGCCCGACTCCGATGCCCTGCGCAGCCATATCTACGCCCTGCGCAACGCGCTCGACAAACCCTTCCCCACCCCCATGCTGGAGACCCTGCACGGCCAGGGCTACCGACTGGTGAGCGCATGAGCCTGCCGAGCCTGCGCCGCCGCCTGATCATGGCACTCGGCGGCGCCGGGGTGGTGCTGCTGATCCTGCTCTCCGGCCTGATGCTGGTGGCCGAGGACAAGATGGAAGAGCTGAGCCTGCGCCACTGGCTGGAAGCCGAAGTGACCCGCTACAGCGATGACTGGCTGCGACTCGGCCCGGCCGCCGCTGCCCCGAGCCCCAGACAGTTCTCCAGCTACTGGACCGAGGCGGGCCGCCTGCCGAAATGGCTGAAGCCCTACCAGACCCCCGGCTTTTTCGAGCATCAGTTGGGCAAGGAGGACAAACACTTTCTGGTGGCCCGTCACCCCTCCGGCGAGGGACTGCTCTATCTGGTGTTCAACGATGACGCCGATGACTACCTCGACCCCTACGAAGACAAGCTGCATCTGGCCACCCGGCTGATCGGGCTGGCGCTGCTGCTCGCCTGCCTCGGCTTCGGCATCTGGCTGGTGCGCCATATCACGGGGCCGCTGCAACGGCTGCAACAGAGGGTAGCCCACCTCACTCCGGATCAGGCGGATTTCGAGCCCGACGCTCCCTGGCAGGAGCTGCGGGATATCGAACTGGCACTGTTGGCCGGCAAGCAGGAGGTGAGCGCAGTGTTCGCCCGCGAGCAGGAGTTCAGCCGCTTCGCCAGCCACGAGCTGCGCACCCCCAACATGGTGATCCAGGGCTCGGCCGCGCTGCTCGGCAAGGTGACGGATCTGCCCGCGCCAGCCGCCCGCGCCACCACCCGCATCCGCGCCGCCGCCGACGAGATGGCGCTGCTCACCGAGACCTTCCTACTGCTGGGCCGCAAGGAGGCAGTGGAGCGACCGCTGCAACAGGTCACCCCGCTGATCCGTCAGGAGCTGGCCCGCCTCGCCCCGCTATTGCAGCGGGAGGCCCTCGATATCCGGCTTAACCTGGACGAGAGCAGCGAAGTAAACGCCCCCCTCTCCCTGCTCGCCATTGCCCTCGGCAACCTGCTGAAAAATGCCCTGAGCTATGCCGAAGGACATATCGAGATCGAGCTGTGTGGCCCGGTGCTCACCATCAGCAACCCGACGGCGGCGGCGCCGGATCAGATCCTCGGCTACGGCTGTGGCCTCACCATCATCCAACGCATCTGCGAGAAGCTGGGCTGGCAGATCGATACCCGGCTCGAGGATGGCGTATTTAGCGCCCGGCTGGCGATGATCACTGCCGAACAGTTCCCTCTCCCTTTGGGAGAGGGTTAGGGTGAGGGCGCAGTGGCACCGCCAACCCACCAGCCAGATAGCAACAAGGCGCCCGAGGGCGCCCTGTTTCTATCTGACGGATGCAAGCCTGAGGCTCACTCCGCCGGTTTGTTCTTGCGGCTCGCCTTGAGTTCGAGGAACTCGATGATCTTGCCGGCCACATCCTTGCCGGAGGCGGCTTCCACCCCTTGCAGGCCGGGGGAGGAGTTGACCTCCAGCACCAGCGGGCCACGGGCGCTACGCAGGATATCCACCCCCGCTACATCCAGCCCCATGATCTTGGCGGCCTGCACCGCGGTGGCGCGCTCTTCCGGGGTGATCTTGATCGCCTCGGCGGTGCCGCCACGGTGCAGGTTGGAGCGAAACTCCCCCGGCTGGGCCTGACGGCGCATGGCGGCAACCACCTTGCCGTTGACCACCAGACAGCGGATATCGGCGCCATTGGCCTCGCGGATATACTCCTGCACCAGAATGTTGTTGTTGGTCTGGATAAAGGCCTCGATCACGCTCTCGGCGGCTTTCTGGGTCTCGCAGAGCACCACGCCAATCCCCTGGGTTCCCTCCAGCAGTTTCACCACCAGCGGCGCCCCGCCCACCATGGTGATGAGGTCGGGCACGTCGTGGGTGCTGTGGGCATAGCCGGTGATGGGCAGGCCGATGCCGTGGCGGGAGAGCAACTGCATCGCCCGCAGCTTGTCGCGGGAACGGCTGATGGCCACCGAGCTGTTGAGGGCCATGGTGTTCATCATCTCGAACTGGCGCAATACGGCGGTGCCGTAGGCGGTAATGCTGGCCCCGATACGGGGGATCACGGCGTCATAACTTCCCAGCTCCCCACCCTCGTAGTGAATGGAGGGGTTGTGGGAAGCAATATTCATATAGCAGCGCAAGGTGTCGAGCACCTCGACCTGATGACCGCGCGCCTGCGCCACCTCGACCAGACGGCGAGTGGAGTAGTTTTTCGGCTCACGGGATAAAATGGCGATCTTCATGACAATTCCGCTAGAAGGCTGTGCCTGGGCAGGATGGGGCGGGAGAGTATAAGGTGCCACAGCGCCAAGACAACGCCAATTGTTTATCCTGACAACAAGACAAACCACACCAAACCGCACGCTACCACATCACTGTGACCAACAGGTTAAACGGCGGCTCTGCGCAGGTTGTTCAACCCGTGCAAGGATGCCGCCGTTTCTCGTTAAAGATCAACCGGTGTCACGCGGGAGTCAGTTCAGGTTTGGCCCCAGCCAGCGCTCGGCCTCTGCCAGCGTCATCCCCTTGCGAACGGCGTAATCTTCCACCTGATCTTGCTGGATCTGCGCCACCGCGAAGTATTTGCTCTCGGGATGAGAGAAGTACCAACCCGACACCGCCGCCCCCGGCCACATGGCGTAGGATTCGGTGAGCTGCATGCCGATAGCCTGCTCCACCTCCAGCAGCTCCCAGATGCTCCCCTTCTCGGTGTGCTCCGGGCAGGCCGGATAACCGGGCGCCGGACGGATGCCCTGATAGTTTTCGCGGATCAGCTCCTCGTTGCTGAGGGCCTCGTCCGGGGCATAACCCCAGTGCACCTTGCGCACCTGTTCGTGCAGGTACTCGGCAAAGGCCTCGGCCAGACGGTCGCACACCGCCTGAATGAGGATGGCGTTGTAGTCGTCGTGCTGCGCCTTGTAGGCCTTGGCGATGGCCTCCTCACCGATACCGCCGGTCACCGCGAAGGCGCCGATCCAGTCGGGCTTGCCACTCTCTTTCGGCGCCACATAGTCCGCCAGACAGTAGTTGGGGAAGCCCTGCTTCTCGCTCTGCTGGCGCAGGTGGTGCAGCACCTTGATGACCTCGGTGCGGGACTCGTCGCTGTAGACCTCGATGCTGTCCCCTACCGCGTTGGCCGGGAACAGACCGACCACCCCGGCGCAGCGCACGCTCTGATCCTTTTCCAGTTGATCCAGCATGGCGTTGGCGTCGGCAAACAGCTTGGTCGCCTCCTCGCCAATGATCTCGTCCTCGAGGATGCGCGGATACTTGCCCGCCAGCTCCCAGCTGAGGAAGAACGGCGTCCAGTCGATGTAGGGGCGCAGCACCGAAATGGGTACATCTTCGAACTTCTGCACCCCGAGCTCGCGGGGCTTGGGCGGCTGGTAGCCAACCCAGTCCAGCTGGTGTCGGTTGGCGCGGGCATGAGCCAGACTGACCGGGCGGGAGCGCGGCTGCTTGCGGGCATGCTGATCCCGGGCGATCTCGTACTCCTTGTCGATGCGGGCGACAAACGCCTCCTTGAGATCCGGGCTGAGCAGGCTCTGGGCCACCCCCACCGCGCGGGAGGCGTTGGAGACATAGACCACAGGCTCCGAGTAGTTCTGCTCGATCTTCACCGCAGTGTGCGCCTTGGAAGTCGTGGCACCGCCGATCAAGAGCGGCAGCTTGAAGCCCTGACGCTCCATCTCTTTGGCCACGTGCACCATCTCGTCCAGCGACGGGGTAATGAGACCCGACAGCCCGATGATATCGGCGCCGACCTCCCGCGCCGTCTTGAGAATCGTCTCGCAGGAGACCATGACCCCGAGGTCGACAATCTCGAAGTTGTTGCACTGCAGCACCACCCCGACGATGTTCTTGCCGATGTCGTGCACATCCCCTTTCACGGTCGCCAGCACGATTTTGCCGTTGCTGGAGCCGCCCGACTTTTCCGCCTCGATATAGGGTTGCAGATAGGCCACCGCCCGCTTCATCACCCGGGCCGATTTCACCACCTGCGGCAGGAACATCTTGCCCGCGCCGAACAGGTCGCCGACCACGTTCATGCCATCCATCAGCGGCCCTTCGATGACGTGCAGCGGCTTCTCGGCACTGGCGCGCGCCTCTTCGGTATCCTCTTCGATAAAGTCGGTGATCCCCTTGACCAGTGCGTGCTCCAGCCGCTTGCCCACCGGCCAGCTGCGCCACTCCTGATCCCGCGGATCCTCCGCCTGGGCACCGGCTCCGCGATATTTCTCGGCGATGGCCAGCAGCTCTTCGGTGGCATTGTCATTGAGGTTGAGCACCACCGCCTCGACCTTCTCTTTCAGCTCGGCCGGAATGTCTTCATAGATGGCGAGCTGACCGGCGTTGACGATCCCCATGTCCATGCCGTTCTTGATGGCGTGGTAGAGGAAGACGGCGTGAATGGCTTCGCGCACCGGCTCGTTGCCGCGAAACGAAAACGAGACGTTGGAGACGCCGCCGGAGATCATGGCGTGGGGCAGGTGCGTCTTGATGTCCTTCACCGCCTCGATGAAGTCCACCGCGTAGTTGTTGTGCTCGTCGATGCCGGTCGCCACCGCGAAGATATTTGGGTCGAAGATGATGTCTTCCGGCGGAAAACCGACCTGATCCACCAGGATCCGGTAGGCACGCTGGCAGATCTCGAACTTGCGGGCGCGGGTGTCGGCCTGCCCCGCTTCATCGAACGCCATCACGATGACGGCGGCGCCGTAGCGGCGCAGCAGTTTCGCCTGCTGAATGAACTTCTCCTCCCCCTCTTTCATGGAGATGGAGTTGACCACCGGCTTGCCCTGCACGCACTTGAGGCCCGCTTCCAGCACCTCCCACTTGGAGGAGTCGATCATCACCGGCACCCGGGCGATGTCCGGCTCACCGGCGATGAGGTTGAGGAAGCGCACCATGGCCGCTTCGGCGTCCAGCATCCCCTCATCCATGTTGATGTCGATGATCTGGGCGCCGTTCTCTACCTGCTGCTTGGCAACATCGAGCGCCTCGTCGTAGAGCCCCTCCTTGATCAGCCGCTTGAACTTGGCCGAACCGGTGACGTTGGTGCGCTCCCCCACGTTCACGAACATGGATTCAGGAGTAATGATCAGCGGCTCGAGGCCCGACAGGCGGCAAGCTACCGGCAGCTCGGGCAGCACGCGCGGCTTGATGCCCGCCACGGCGTCGGCCATGGCGCGGATATGGGTCGGGGTGGTGCCGCAGCAACCGCCGACCATGTTGAGGAAGCCGCTTTGGGCCCACTCGCGGATATGCTCTGCCATCTCACCCGCATCGAGGTCGTACTCGCCGAACGCATTGGGCAGACCGGCGTTGGGGTGGGCGCTGACGCAGGATTCGCTGATGCGCGACAGCTCTTCGACATACTGACGCAGCTCATCGGGCCCAAGCGCACAGTTGAGGCCAAACGATACCGGTTTGACGTGGCGCAGCGAGTGGTAGAAGGCTTCGGTGGTCTGGCCGGAGAGGGTTCGGCCGGAGGCATCGGTAATGGTGCCGGAGATCATCACCGGCAGGCTGTAGCCCAGCTCCTCGAACACCCCTTCCACCGCGAAGGCGGCCGCCTTGGCGTTGAGGGTATCGAAGATGGTCTCGATCAGAATGATGTCGGCGCCACCCTCGATCAGGGCATGGGTCGATTCGGTGTAGGCGGCCACCAGCTGGTCATAGGTGACGTTGCGCTTGCCGGGATCGTTCACATCCGGCGAGATGGAGGCGGTGCGGTTGGTGGGGCCCAACACCCCTGCTACAAAACGCGGCTTGGCGGGGTCTTTTGCCGTCCACTCGTCTGCCACGGCGCGAGCCAGACGGGCGGCTTCACGGTTGATCTCGGCGGAAAACTCTTCCATCTCGTAATCGGCCATGGCGATGCGAGTGGCGTTGAAGGTGTTGGTCTCGAGAATGTCGGCCCCGGCGGCGCAATACTGCTCGTGGATCTCGCGGATCACCGCCGGACGGGTCAGCACCAGCAGATCGTTGTTGCCCTTGATGTCGGTATGCCAGTCGGCAAACCGCTCACCCCGATAATCTGCCTCCCCCAGCTTGTAGCCCTGGATCATGGTGCCCATGGCCCCGTCGATGATCAGGATCCGCTCCCTGAGGCAGGCTTCCAGCTTCTTTGTTACGTCCGACTGCTTGCTCGGCTCTCTGCTCGACATTACGTTCGACACCGCGTGTTCCTCTTACATCCATGCAACTGCGTAAACAGCATCCTAACAGCAAACAAATAAAATGGAAATCTAGCCGTCTATCAGTCCAAATGCGCCACCATATACTCATTTATGGGTAATGAGTAACATAGGGCCCGAGAGTAACCTATGCCCGTCCTGCATAGGGATACGTGCTTGCTGTCTACCAACGAGAAAAAAATAACTATGAGCGTCTACTACACACTCTGTTTTCTGGCAGCGTTGGCGATTTTTATCGCCTTTGCCAACCAGTATGTTGTGAAGATCCAGACCACCATCGCCATTACTGCGGGCTCCATGCTGATCTCCGCACTGCTGGTGCTGTTTGGCAAACTGGGTTGGTTCAATCTGGAACCTCTCGCCGTCAAGACCATGGAGAGCATCGACTTCCAGAACTTCCTGCTGAAGGGGATTCTGGGCTTCCTGCTGTTCGCCGGTGGCCTTGGCATCAACCTCAAGGCGCTGCGTAGCCAGAAGTGGGAGATCACCATTCTGGCCATCATTGCCACCCTGCTCTCCACCTTCCTCATCGGCTACGGCTTCTGGTTTATCGCCAAGCTGCTGGGCTGGGAGTTGCCGCTGGTCTACTGCATGCTGTTCGGCGCGCTGATCTCCCCCACTGACCCGATTGCCGTACTGGCCATCGTCAAGAAGATGAAAGCGCCACCCCAGATCGCCATCCAGATCGAAGGGGAATCCCTGTTCAACGATGGTGTTGGCCTCGTCATCTTCGCTACCGTGTTTGCCGTCGCCTTTGGCGGTGTCGAGCCCACCTTCGGTAGCGTAGCCGGTCTGTTCCTGCACGAAGCCCTCGGCGGCATCCTGTTCGGCGCCGTGCTGGGCCTCATCGCCCACGTGATGATAAGCGCCACCGATGACGGTTCATTGGAGCTGCTGCTGACCCTCTGCATCCCGACCGCCGGCTTCGCCTTTGCCAACATGATCGGCGTCTCCGGCGCACTGGCCATGGTGGTCACCGGCATCATGATCGGCAACTGGACCCGTCACTCCGGCTTCTCCGAGCAGAGCAGCCATCACCTGGATCACTTCTGGGAGTTGATGGACCAGTTCCTCAACGCCCTGCTGTTCCTGCTGATCGGTCTGGCGCTGGTACTGCTGGATCTCGCCTGGCGTGACTGGATCCTGCTGGTCATTGCGGTGCCGCTCTGCCTGGGCGCCCGCTTTATCAGCGTGTCGCTGCCCTATGTGGCTTTCCGCCGATTCCGCAATTACAACACCTTCTCGGTGCGGATCCTCACCTGGGGTGGCCTGCGCGGTGGTCTGGCGATGGCGATGGCACTGGCACTCCCCTCCGGCGTCATGATGATCCCGGAACATGGCGTCGACCTGCGTCAGGTCATCCTGGTGATGACCTACTCGGTGGTGATGTTCTCCATCGTGGTGCAAGGCATGACCATCACCCCGATGATCACGGCTGCCAAGAAGGCCTGTGGCGACTACTGAGTCGGCCCACTGTGCTGATTGCAGAATGAGAGAGGGCTCCCGTCGGGAGCCCTCTTTTTATGGCGGATAGCTGCGGATATTTGCTGCTGATAGCACCTTGATTACACAGAGGAAAAGCGTACTGACTTCAACATCGGCAAATTATTGTTTGCTTTTTATTCATTTCGAGGAGAGAATGCGCGCCGGCTAGTTAATCAGCCCTGTTTATGTTTGCCCTGCAATGCTTCACCTCACGATGAATCCTGCCAGTACCCGCATAACCTTCTTCTGATTTACTCGCCTTGAGAACCGTCAGGCTGTCTGCCTGCGTTGCCCGGCTCTCACGGTGCAGACCCGATCTGCCCACCCAATTTGATTTATGCATCAGCATATTCCTTGAAAGTGCAGACGCCCTTTAACCGGGCTGGGTATTCCTGCGCGCTTGTCGTTCACCCAATCGACCGAGCCCATTGACCTGACATTTGCCAATACAAGGAGCAAACACCTAATTTATATAGAGAAATACCATGATGAAAGCAGTACAAACACACAAGCCCCTGCGTCGCAGCAAACCCATCAACCTGCCTGTGCAAGAGCACGACAATGATGCGTTTCTGATCCAGTTCAGCACCCGCTTCAGCGGCGGTTTCGCCATCTCCTGTGATGGTATCGCTGGCGAGTTCTCCATCGAAGACCTCAACTGATCCTGCCTGCCCTCCGGCAGCGCCCGATGCAGACAGGCCGCAACTCACGGCGGCCTCTTTGCTTCTCTCACGCCTTTAGCCAGACCCGGCCTCTTGCTTGTCACTCAATTTGACCAGCCACCTCGCCATTCGCTTTTCAGCTCTCTGACCTTGATCACTGCTCCAACAGCAGGCACTCATCGGCATCTTCGCTCAACTTGACCAGTCGACTGCGCACCAGCCCCAGCTTGGCTAACAGGCCGATGGATCGCTCGTTGCCCGGAGTGACGATGGCAACTACCTGCCCGATCCCCAACCGGCTTTTGCCATCGGTAAGAGCGGCCTGCGCCGCTTCAATGGCGTAGCCCTGACCGCGATATTGCGGCAGGAAGGCGTAACCGATATCGACCTGCTCCAGGGTATCGCGCTTGATCAGGCCGCAGATACCGAGGCTGACACCGTCCTCTTTGCGCTCCACCAGATAGAGTCCGTGACCATAGCGGGCATAGCTGACCGCCGGCCCCTGCTGGATATACTCCTGCGCCTGCTCCAGGGTGCGAATGCCCCGATCACCGATGTAACGATAAAAGTCGCCGTCATTGAGCAGCTCAAGGATGAAGGGGGCATCGGTGGCGATCATTTCGCGCAGGATCAGGCGGGAGGAGGCAATCATGGCAAGGGCTCTCAAACGGAAAGTGAAGGGCAAAGAGTGCCCCGTCACTCCCGAGCTGGCAAGCCTGTGGCGCCATCGGCCATGAAAAAGGGGCCGCGTTGGCCCCTGATGAGATGGGATAAACTGGCTCAGGCGGCCAGCAACCCGGCATAGCCATTACCCTGCTCACGCAGTGCAGTGAACTGGGCAGCGCAATCGGCCCAGCTCAACCCCAGCGCATCTGCCACTTTGTGGGGCCACTCGGGCGGCGCCTCTTCCCCCACATCAGATTGCGCAGCCAGCACGATCGCCAGATGGATCAACCCGGCCTCGGCGGAGAACTCCTTGGCCAGCATGGGGTTGTAGTGATACTCCACCGCATTGCTGATGGTCTCGGGGAACTTCCAGTAGCGTGCCATGGCCGCCCCGACCTGGGCATAGTTGAAGCCAACCACCAGCTCTTCCGCCTTGGCGCGCCCCTTGTGCAACTCCAGATCGTGAATGTGGTGGACAGTGTTTTCCGGCAAGCCTACGTGCATCACCAAGCGGCCGAGATCGTAGAGCAGGGCGCAGGTAAAGACCTCATCCCCTTTCATCCCCTTCTTCACCGCCAGACGACGCGCCAGCTCAGCCACGTTGAAGACGCAGCCCCAGAAATGTTTGAGGTCAATGCCGGGCACCGCAGTGACCGACTCGGTGAGCCCGCAGGCCAGCACCATGTTGCGCACCATCGCCAACCCCAGCCGCACTGCGGCTTCATTGACGGTGCCGATCTGACGACTGCTGCCGAACTTGGCCGAGTTGGCCAGACGCAGCAACTTGGCGGAGATGACAGGGTCCTTGTTGATCAACTTGCTGATCTTGAGCAGATCCGGATCCTTTTCATTGAAGGTCTGGATCAAATCGCGCATCACTTCCGGGATCTGGGGCAGTAGCTTGGGCTCGGCCAGCAGGGAATCTATCGTGGGCATAGGCGTGTCCATCCATGTTATCTGTGTTCTAACCTGTTTGCCTTGGCAAACTCCTCCTAATTATGGGTAACAAATGGCCTCCCCATCGGATTGTTTATTCGCTGGTCATTCAAGGTGTTAGTCACATTCAGGCTATACTGGCCGCCACATTCACTGTTGCGGATATCCCATGAACGACACTCAGGAATTTTTTGATGAAGACGCGCTGCTGGAGATGGTGGAGAACCAACTCAACGATGGTCACCCGCCCCATGTGAAGGCGACCCTGATGCGGCTGGTAATGAAGGGCACCCCGCGAGAAGAGGCGCTGCAATATATCGCCTGCGCCCTCGGGGCCGAGCTGATGGCGATGGAGGCCGATCAGGGCCCCTTCAATCTGACCCGTTACGGCGAGTTCCTCGACAGCCTGCCCGAGATGCCGTGGGCAGACGACTGACGCGAGCTGGATGACGGATGCAAAAAGGGCGGGTGCCAATGGCCCCGCCCTTGTCGCATAGATCCGCTCCGGATCAGAACTGGGAGTTGACGATCACCTCTTCCCCCAGCGCCCCTGCCAACGGCAGTGGCCGATAGCTGGAGTTGGCGGCCCGCAGCAGACGAATGCCGCGAATGCCGACCTCCTGCGCCGCCTTGATATCCCCATCGGCGTCGCCGTAGAAGAGCTTCATCTGCTTATCCTTGAGCCATTGCACCTTGGTGTTCTGGCCCGGCTGATCACCGGCGAAGATCACCGGATTGAGCTGGTCGGCCGGAATATTCATGGTCTGCTGCAAGGTCTGGCTTACGGTTTCGGTCTTGGTGGCCGAGCGGCCGGTGACGAAATAGATGTGGTCACCGCGCTTGAGATGCATGGCGATGAGCGCCTTGCCCACCTCTTTCGGCATACTGAACGCATCCCAGCCATTGTTCATCTTCTCCCAGAAGGCGGGGTTCTTCAGATAGCTCTCGTCGTTGGGCGAGAACTCCTGTTTACCGCGATAAAAACCCGGGCTGGAGAAGAGCAGGGTATCGTCGATATCAAACCCGACCGCCATCGGCGGCAATCCATCAAGGCTCTTGGCAATCTGCTCCACCGACACCCAGTGGATCGGCGCCTGCTGGGCCAAGGTGACGGTGGTGACACCGGCAGGGATTGGCTGAACGGTAGCGGCTTGACCCGCCACAGCAGGCAGAGAGAGGGCGGCAGCCAGCAAGGAGGCAAGCAGCGCCGGACGAGAGAAATGTTTCATAAGGCAGGTTGTCATCTTGAATCAAAAGAGGGGGCCAATAGTGCCCCCATCCCGCCTCTCAAATCTGTGAATGCTCCTGCAAAAGGGAGCATTTGACGCCCGATAATTAATCCTCGATTGGCAGCAGATCGGTAAAGACAAAGCCGTCGCGCAGCACTGTCTCGCCGACCCGAATGCCGAGCGGACGGGAGAACATGGGGCCATCATAGGCCAGGGTATGAAACTCGCCGTTCTCGCCGCACGGATCGACCCCCTCCGGCAGCGCCGCCAGCAGCACCTCGTCAAAATCGTGGCCCCCCAGGCTGGCATCCAGCTTGTTCGGGTCGAGAGCACTGATCCGCGCCTTCAACCCAGCGGCCACCATCTGCGGCGCCAGTTCACGGGTATTGCTGCCCCACAGCGGGAACAGTGGTTCGATGCCGGTACCTGCCAGCTGCTTTTCACGGTAGGCTCGCACATCCTCGAGGAACAAGTCGCCAAAGGCCATATGGCGAATCCCCTGTGCCACCACATCGGCGATAAAGCCAGTCATGATGCGGGCGTAATCCTCGTTGCTGCAGGGCCAGGGCAGATCGATGGTGATGAGGGGCAGCCCGACGCAGGCGGCCTGCTCGGTCAACAGCTGCTTGCGCACCCCGTGCATCGCCACCCGCTCGAATGCCTGATTAAGGGTAGTAAACAGCCCCACCACCTCGATGGCGGGATCTTGCCGCAACTGATGCAATGCCCATGCGCAATCCTTGCCGCTGCTCCAGGAGAGCAGTACCCGTTTCTTTTCCATCATTCCTCCGCCAGCGGGGCATTCGGATTGCCCCAAAAAGATGCAAGACAGTGTTGCGAATTGCGCGATTTACACACAAGAGGCAGGCAGCATACTCTCGATCACCTGTATATGCCCCTTGCACGGGGTGACAATAACTAAAAAAACCGATGGGAAACATACGGATATGACCACGACCACACAACAGCACGATCACGCCCGCCCCCTCAATCGACAGGATTACAAAACCCTGAGTCTGGCTGCCCTCGGCGGCGCGCTGGAGTTTTACGACTTCATCATCTTCGTCTTTTTCGCCGTGGTCATCGGCGAGCTGTTCTTCCCGGCCGACATTCCCGAGTGGCTGCGCCAGTTCCAGACCTTCGGCATCTTCGCCGCCGGTTATCTGGCCCGCCCGCTTGGCGGCATCATCATGGCCCACTTTGGCGATCTCATCGGTCGCAAGCGGATGTTCACCCTCAGCATCATCATGATGGCGCTGCCGACCCTGTTGATCGGTCTGCTGCCCACCTATGCAGTGCTCGGCATCGGTGCCCCCATCGCCCTGCTGGGACTGCGGATCCTGCAAGGCGCCGCCATCGGCGGTGAAGTGCCGGGCGCCTGGGTATTTGTCGCCGAGCACGTCCCTGCCCGTCGGGTCGGGGTCGCTTGCGGCACGCTCACGGCGGGATTGACGGCCGGCATCCTGCTCGGCTCCCTGATCGCCACTGCGGTCAACAAGAGCCTGACACCAGCCGAAGTGAGCGAGTGGGGCTGGCGAGTGCCCTTCCTGCTGGGCGGTATCTTCGGCATCATCGCCATGTACCTGCGGCGCTGGTTGCACGAGACCCCGGTCTTCGCCGAGATGAAAGCCAACAAGACCCTGGCTGATGAGCTCCCCCTCAAGTCGGTGCTGCGCAACCACAAGAGCAGCGTGGTGGTCTCCATGCTGCTCACCTGGCTGCTCTCCGCCGGTATCGTGGTGGTGATCCTGATGACCCCCACCTATCTGCAGAAGGTTTATAGCATCAGCCCGGCCGACGCCCTGACCGCCAACTCGCTGGCCATCGTGGCCCTGACCCTCGGCTGCATCGTCTATGGTCGACTGATCGACCTGCTGGGCAGCGGTCTCACCTTCATGTTCGGCTCCCTGCTGCTGGCGGGCTCCAGCTACGCCTTCTATCACGGTCTGGCGGCCGGTACGAGCCAGCTGGTGCCGCTCTATATGCTGGCGGGCTTTGCGGTCGGGATTGTCGGTGCCGTGCCTTATGTGATGGTCAACGCATTCCCGCCGGTGGTGCGCTTCTCCGGTCTGTCGTTCTCCTACAATGTGGCCTACGCCATCTTCGGTGGCCTCACCCCGATGGCGGTGACCCTCTGGATGAAGAGCGACATGCTGGCCCCCTCCCACTATGTGGTGAGCCTGTCGGTGCTGGGTTTCGCCATCGGTCTCTGGCTCTGGTTCCAGCAACGGGCCATCCGGCAGCAGCAAGCACCGCAAGCGGCCTGACCCGAACAACAAGCCCCGGTATCTGCCGGGGCTTTTTTGTACTGCTTATGTTCAGTTTCGCCAGCATAAGATAGCCTCCCTCTGGGGCCTGCCACCCGCATCGCCCCATGGCTTCCCACTCTTTATCCGAGGCTCAAGATGTTCTTTCAGGTCGTATTACTCACCTTGCTGGCGCTGCTGCCCATGGTCAACCCGCCTACCACGGCCACCCTGCTGCTGGGACTGAGCAAGGGGATGTCGCGCGAACACGTGCGCCGTCAGGTCAATCTGGCCGCCATCTATCTGTTCTGCACCCTCTGCACCACCTTCTTTATCGGATCCTCGATCCTGGATCTGTTCGGGATCTCCATTCCGGGCTTGCGCCTGGCCGGTGGCCTCATCATCGGCTTTATCGGTTTTCGCATGCTGTTCCCCGCCCCCAGTCAGCAGAGCGGGGTCGATATCAACCAGAGCATCGCCTTCGTACCGCTCACCATGCCCAGCATGTGCGGGCCGGGCACCATGGCGCTGGTAATAAGCGGTGCAGCCCAGATTGCCGAGCTGCCTGACGAGTACAACCGCCTCACCATCTACGCCGGTGTGGTAACGGCGTTTGCCCTGATGAGCCTGATCAGCTGGGGAGTATTAAAGCTGGCGGATCCGGTCTGCAAGATCCTGGGCGCCACCGGCATCGACGCCATGACCCGCATCATGGGCTTCCTGCTGGTCTGCATGGGTATGCAGTTTTGCATCAACGGCATCAAGGAAGTGGCACAGGATCCGGTATTCCACGGCGGCCAGACCGTGCAAACCGCACCGGCGCTACCAAAGGCTTCCGGCACGTTTGATCAGTTGCCGCAGAAGCCCACCGGCTCTGATTGAAAACGGTATCAAAAAGTCCCTGACGATCTGCACTGATCTTGTCCCTGATCATGTTATTGACACACAAATGAGTTAGTTTGTTTTTCATACAGACTGTATTCAGATGGACGCTGATAGGTTTGTTGATGAATACCCACTCAACTTCAGGAGAGTATGCAGATGGACAAGATGCTGACCGAAATAGGGAGCCATAGCCTGTTTCACGAGTACCTGAACGTGGTTGGGATTGCGAGCCCATCCCTCGCCAAGATCGAGCAACACTGGGAATATAAAGATCAAGAGCAACTGGTTGCCAAAATCCAGATCGACAAACAGGGTAACGCTCGCTATTTCATCGACGCCCGCGCCATATCCGTCAACTGATACCGAATAACTCGCCAGCCCCGGTCCAACGACCGGGGCTTTTTGTTGCCTGTGGTTCCCTGAATAGCAAAACCCCGGCAAGAGCCGGGGTTTGAATGCGTCGGGTTACGCTGCTGCGCGGCTAACCCAAACCTACGAAGTGCCACCCACGGTGAGCTGATCCAGTTTAAGGGTGGGTTGGCCGACACCAACCGGCACGCTCTGCCCCTCCTTGCCGCAGATGCCGACACCGCGATCCAGCGCAAGATCGCTGCCCACCATGGAGACCTGGCTCATCGCTTCGGGGCCGTTACCGATCAGGGTCGCCCCCTTGATGGGAGCGGTGATCTTGCCATCCTCGATGAGGTAAGCCTCGGAGGCGGAGAAGACAAACTTGCCGGAGGTGATATCCACCTGACCGCCGCCGAAGTTGGGGGCGTAGATCCCTTTCTTGACCGAGGCGATGATCTCAGCCGGATCGTACTGTCCCGCCAGCATGTAGGTGTTGGTCATGCGCGGCATCGGCATGGCTGCGTAGGATTCGCGGCGACCGTTGCCGGTGAGCGGCACGCCCATCAGCCGGGCATTCTGCTTGTCCTGCAGGTAACCCTTGAGAATGCCATTCTCGATCAGCACGTTGTAGCCACCCGGTGTCCCCTCGTCATCAATGGAGACAGAGCCACGCCGACCCGGCAGGGTGCCGTCATCGACGATGGTGCAGTGCTTGGAGGCCACCTGCTCGCCGATGCGGCCAGCAAATGCGGAAGATCCCTTGCGGTTGAAATCCCCCTCCAGACCGTGGCCCACCGCCTCGTGCAGCAGCACGCCGGGCCAGCCGGAGCCCAACACCACCGGCATGGTACCGGCTGGCGCGTCGATGGCTTCGAGGTTGACCAGCGCCTGACGCACCGCTTCACGCACATAGCCAAAGGCGCGGCTCTCCAGCCCGTCCAGTTCGAGGAACCAGTCGTAACCAAAGCGCCCGCCGCCACCGGCACTGCCACGCTCGCGGCGATCGCCCTTCTCGGCGATCACGGTCACCGACAGACGCACCAGCGGACGCACATCGGCAGCCAGGGTGCCGTCGGTGGCTGCCACCAGCACCTCTTCGTAGACGCCGCTGATGGAGGCCATCACCTGATTGATGGCGGGATCCAGACTTCTGGCGAACTTGTCCATCTGCTCCAGCAGGGCAATCTTCTGGTGCTTGTCGAGGGTCTGCAGCGGATCCATGGCCGGATAGAGCAGGTTTGCGGAGGTTCTGGCCCACGCCTTCACCTTGCCGTGAGCACCGGCTGCGGCGATGCCGCGAGCGGCAGTCACCGACTGTTGCAGCGCCAGCAGGCTCAGCTCGTCCGAGTAGGCGAAGCCAGTCTTCTCGCCGCTAACGGCGCGCACCCCGACCCCCTGATCGATGTTGTAGCTGCCATCCTTGACGATGCCATCTTCCAGCATCCAGGACTCGTGCCAGCTGCGCTGGAAATAGAGATCGCCGAACTCCACCTGATGGCTCATCAGGCTGCCGAGCAGCTGCTGCAGGCGCCCTTCGTCGAGGTCGTTCGGGGCCAACAGGGAGGCACTAACCTGGCTCAATAGACTCAATCTTCTTCTCCACTCTCGTAACGAGCTGTTTTAAATCGTCTTGCCGACGGGTTGGCAACAAGCCACACCATCACAACAAACGGGCATGCTCCAGCACGGGCAAACGGCTGCGTTTCAATTTTTCACCACACCATCAGAGCAAACGGGCGTGTTGCAGCACTGGCATGGTGCGTTTCAATTCGTCGATAAGCCCGGGCTCCATCTGCGCCAGCACAGTACCGCGCCCGGACTCTTTGCTCGCCAGCACCCGGCCCCAGGGGTCGATCACCATGCTGTGGCCCCAGGTCTGGCGCCCTGTCTCGTGAGTGCCGCCTTGGTTAGCAGCGACTACGTAGCACTGATTTTCGATGGCGCGAGCCCGCAGCAGCGGCTCCCAGTGCGCCTCGCCGGTCACGGCGGTAAAGGCGGCAGGCACCAGCAGCACGCGAGCACCAGCACGGGCCAACTGGCGGTAGAGCTCGGGAAAGCGCAGATCATAACAGATCGAGAGGCCGAGGGGACCAAAGGGAGAGTCCACCAACACAGGCGCCTCCCCCGGGCTGAAGGTCTCCGACTCACGGTAGCGACCGTGATTGTCCGCCACATCCACGTCGAACAGGTGGATCTTGTGGTAGTGGCCCCTGAGCTCACCGCTTGGGTCAAACACCAGCGAGCTGGTGTGGATATGGTCGGAACCTGCGATGGTGGTCGGCATAGCCCCGGCCACCAGCCAGATGCCGTAATCGCGGGCCCATTCAGCCAGTTGCTGCTGGATCGGGCCCTCACCTATGGCCTCGGCCCCATCCAGATAACCCTGCCGTTCGCCAAACAGGGCGAAGTTCTCCGGCAGCAGCACCAGCAGCGGCCGCTCTTTGGGCAAGGCCGCCAGTTCGGCGGCGATCTGCTCCCGGTTATCCTGCCAGTGACGGCCAGATACCAGCTGTATTGCGGCTAACCACATGACTCTCTCCTTGTCCGCGTTAATCGCGATCCACAATATTCGGGTCTTTATCCATCTCGGCCAGCAGCTTGCGAAGATGATGCCTGACCAAGCCACGCTGGCCCCGTTCCGCCCATTTGAGGCAATCGAACAACTCCCACACCAGCCCATCCCCTTCGGCCATAGTAGGCAGGAAAGTCCCAATGGCTTGGGGCGGGGCCAGCTACCTCAAGCGCACCAAGGGAGGAGGTTTTATCGAACAGTGGCAAGTAAGGTTTGGCAAGGGGGAACTCAGCCCCCCCGATCAAGGATATGGATCTCGATGCTGGACATGTCGAGGAAGATGACGCGCCAGTATGAACAGACCTCTTCATGTCTTCCTTGCCAGCAGTGAAAGATGGGCCGATCCCCCACAATGGTGCGCACCAGTTCGTCTCCCTGCTTATGGAAGCCCGGCTCGGCCAGCAGCAAGAGATCGACATCAGATACCCGGTCTGCCTTGCCCTTGGCGAGCGACCCAACCACTACCCCGGCATCAATCGCAGGATGAGCTGCGCCATGTTTCATAACCGATTCCAGCAGTGCGCGCTGCAGTGGAGGGATGGCAGCCCAGTGCTCATCCACCATCATAACGGCCCCTCTGGCACAACCCGATCCCCCGCCTGCAGGGTGTAATCCAGCACTATGATGCGCTCCAGCACAGGGCGGAAGATGGCCTTGAGGGCATCGTGATCAGGATGGGGCAGATAGCGCTGGCGGGCCGCTTCGTCGGCGAAGGTCATCAGTACGCTGTGGGTAAAGCCACCATCCCTCCCCTCCGGGCTGTCATTCTCCCCCCACTCCACGGCGGTCACGCCGCTAACCTGATGGGGAATGGCGAGAAAGGCGGTACGGACCGCATCTATCTGGGCAGGCTGGGTGCCCGGCTTGAAGGCGATCAGCAGGATATGTCGGATCATGGCTCACTCCTTGTGATGATGCCGGGCCGCTCGTTCAGCGCTGAGCGGGCCCCGCGTGTTTGGGGCTCAGCAGGAAAGGGGTCACCTCTTGGGTCGGCAGGCTGGGGGCAACGGCATCTACCGCCTCTTTCTGCTGCTGGTTGAGCTTGATGCGCGCGCGATCTCGCCCCGCCTCGATCAGCTTGGGTGCGTCTAGCGGGCCCGAGATGCGAAAATCGATGCGGGTCACCACATCCACCACCGGCTCCAGCAGTTTGGAGAGGGCCAGCACATAGAGACCCGTGACCGGCGTGATGGAGAAGGCCGCCACCACCGGCAGGGTGCCCCCCAGATTGGGAGAGAAGCTCAGCTCGTAGTCGAGCCGCCAGCGCACCAGATCGGCGATCCCCTCGCCGCGCAAGTTGCCTGCCGCCCCCTTCATATAGAAATCATCGTTGCTGACCTGCCCCTGCTTGATGGTGGCAGAGGCGGACATGGATTCGAAGTAGAAGCCCTTGTCGAACACATCGCGAAAATCGAGCCGCAGCTTGCGCAGCAGGGAGTCGAGGCTGAGCAGGGAGAGCAGCCGTGCCCCCTTGTCGTTGATCTCCCGCAGGGTGCCACCCTCCAGCTGATAGTTGGCACTTCCTCCCAGAGTCGGCAGGCTCGGGCGATAGGGCACATCCTGCCAGTTCAGATCAAAAGCGAGGGAGCCGGGGGCATCGCCGATGGGCGAGGTGTAGCCGAGCCGCTTGAGCAGCAGTTCGCTGTTGTTGCTGGTCAGCTTGCCACGGGCGCGGGTCTCCATCCGGTTGCCATCGGCCAGCCAGTCGACGCTGCCGGTGAGCTGACTCCCCGCCAGCCGCACATCCAGCCCCTTGAGAGTCACCTTGTTGGCGCCGGGCACCAGCTCCCCTTTCACTTCACCAAGAGGCAGCTCGCCAAAGCGGCAATCGACACAACTCACCTTCAACCAGGGGATGGATGCCATGATGGCATTGTCCTGCTGCGCATCGGGATCCGGACTGAGATCCGAACTCTTGCCGGACCAGTAGATGCGGGCAAACTTGGCATCCACCGGGCGATTGGCTACTGCGGGCAGGCGGATCACCCCCATCACGTCGGGGCTGTCGATCATCACTTCGGTCGCCTGATTGGTCGGCCCCACGGTGAAACGTGCCGCCTTGAGGGTGGCACTGCCGATATAGGCGCGAGCCAGCTGTCCATCCACCCACCACTCCTGCGGCAGGAAGGCCGGGCCAACCACCGCATTGCCAGTCTGCTTCTGCGCTGGCAACCACTGCTTGAGTCTGGCCAACCAGCCACCGACATCGGCCTCCTGCTGGTTGATGGCGAGCAGCATGGGGGCATCGCGCATTACCCGGGCGCCCGGCTGGCCCACATCAACTCGCACCCGGCTGAGATAAGGCACCCCTTCGCCGTAGACCAGTCGGGTCTGCATATCCACATCAGCCCCCAGTACGGCACGAATGTCGGCGCTGCCATCCCGGCCACGGGCGATCACCTTGAGCGGCAGCCGGCTGGCGTTGCTCTTGGCCAGCGGCAGCGGCAGATCCAGCGCCATCCCCTGCAGGTTGGAGTCGAGCGCCAGCTGGAAGCTGAACGGCTTGCTGTCGGGCAGGGTCAACCCGAGCTTGCCGCCCCAGTTGCTGCGACCGTTGAGGATACCGTACGAGGAGATGGCAGCGGGCTGGCGGCGGCTATCCCACTGCCCCTTGAAATCGAGGTCGACCTGATAGTGATCCGGATGCTGGCGCCCCTGATAGTCGAGGGTCAGCGGCTGGTTCCACAGGCTCGCCTTGAGGTTGCTGAAACGGGTCTGTTCGTTGTCATATTCGAGGCGTCCCTGCACCTTCTCCAGCGGCAGATCCAGACTGGCGACCCGCACCTTGTTGTTGCTGAAGGTGGCATCGCCGCTCGCCTTCACCTCGCTCTCGCCATCGAGAGGAATATCGAGTTTGACCGAACCGGCCATCGGGCCGCGGATCTCGATCTCCCGCAGCGCCTGACCTACCGAACTGCCCAGCGGGGAATCCTGCAGGTAGTCGCTGATGGCCTTGCCCTCGCCCTGCACCTTGGCATCCACATAGAGGTGGGCGCCAGGGGAGAGATCCGGGATCCAGGCATGCACCGAGTCGGAGCTCGCCTTGCCGAGTTTGGTGGATCGGCTGCGCATATCGAGACCGGCATTCTGGAACAAGAGATCGATCTGCAGGTCGGTGAGCGGTTGCCAACCGGGGAAGAACTCGTAGGTGGCCTGCTCCAGCGGCACCGCCACCTGAAAGATGCCCTTGCCGTTGTCGTAGGGAAAGTCCCTGAACTCGCCATACCAGAGCAGGTCGGCCCCCTTGGCCTTGCCCCCCTTGATGGCGCCGCTCAGGTAATCCACCAGCCCCTTGTCCATCGCCTGCAGCGGGAAGTAGCGATCCGCATGGCCCGCATTCTTCACATCGATGCGGCCGGTCAGGGCCAGGAAAGGGTGCTCGAACAGATCGAGGCGGAAACGGCTGGCCAGGGTCAGATCCGGGTTATCCAGCGCGATATCCTGCCCGTAGAGCACCCAGCCCTGTTCCTCGCGCCACCAGTCGAGGCGGGCCGAGAAGTTGTCGACCGGGATCGGCATCTTGAAGTGACGGGCGGGATCCACCTTGTCGTTCGCCAGCGCCAATCTGGCGCTACCGCCGGTCGGGGTAAGCCAGAACTCGCCGTTGAGATCCTGCATCCCGGGTATATCCTGCCACGCCTTGAGGCGCACCTTGCTGAAGCGGCCACTGAGGGAGAGACCCTGCCAGTCGGCGTTGGCCAGCAGCGTCAGATCCTGCACCGAACCCTGCGGATTGGTCTGGCGCAGGGTCTCGCAGAGTGTGGGGTAGAGCGCCGAGACCAGCTGACTGATCTGGGTGATCTTGTCGAACTCTATGCTGGGCAGATAGCCCTGCACCCGATCCCCAATCCGCTCCAGCTGCAAGCGGCTTTGCAACCAGGGTTTGCCGTCCAGCTTGAAGGTGACGTTGTGGCTGGCCAGTTGCCAGTCGGTGCCCTCACGGCGCAGCTGGATCTTGCCACCATCTAGGCCGAAACGGTGCATCTCCCCTTTCTTGGGATCCTTCCAGATCAGGTAGTTGTTGCCAAACGCCAGCAGGGTATTGCCCAGCTTGCCACTGTCAAACTCGCTCCAGAGCTGGAAGTCGAGCTGACCGGCGACCTTGGGTTCGCCCGCATGGATCTTAGCCAGGGTCGGGGTGATATCGAGCTGGCGAGCCCCCAGATAGAGCTGACCCTTGAGGCGATCGAGCCGGGCAGTCGGGGCGTCCACATCCAGAATCAGATCGAGGGTGCTCTCGCCCACCCCGTTGATGAGGTAAGCCTTGCCGACCCCCTGATGGCGCTTGCCACGGTTCTGCCAGCGCAGTTGGGCGATGTCGAGGGCGCGCAGATCACCGAGGGAGGTGGTGACGCTGAGACGAGTGTTGTGCACATCGAAGGTAGAGAGCTGGGTCAGCAGAAAACGCAGCAGGGCGCCCTGCTGGGGATCGCCGGAGGGGCTCTCGTCAGCCGGTTGGCGCAAGTCGATGGTGATATCGCCATCGCTCAGGATCAGCTCGCCAAACACCGGCTTGAGCTCGTTAATAGTGCGCCAGAAATCGAGATGCACCCAGGCTTTGCCGAGCTGTACGGTAAAACGCCCCGAATCCGGGGCGATGGCGAGTTGCTGCAGCTCGAGAGCGGGCCCGGACTGTGTCCAGTCCAGCCCCACTTGCTCCACGCTGACCTTGAGTTGTGAATCACCCAGCAGAGTGTGGATCAGACTCTCCCGGTATTGATTCAGCAAAGGGCCCCCGACCCGTACCAAGGTGACCAGCATGGCCATCAGTACGAACAGGACCCCCAGGGCCAACCAGCCCCGACTCAGCCAGCGATAGACCAATTACATCATCACCACGTCGAACTGCTCCTGACCACAGAGGGGTTCGCTCACTACCCGCACCTGCTTGCCGATGAACACTTCCAGCTCAGCCAGACTGTGGGACTCCTCGCCATGGAGGTAGTCGGCCACGGCCGGGGCCGCATAGACGGTGAACTGATCCGCATCGTAGGCACGATTAACCCGAATGATCTCCCGCAGGATCTCGAAGCAGACCGACTCCACCGTCTTGACCCGGCCGCGTCCCTTGCACTCGGGGCACTCGGAGCAGAGCACATGCTCCAGACTCTCGCGGGTGCGCTTGCGGGTCATCTCCACCAGACCGAGCTGGGAGAAGCCATTGACGTTGGTCTTGGCGCGATCCTTGGACAACGCCTGCTCCAGGCTGTGCAACACCCGACGGCGGTGATCTTCCGACTGCATGTCAATGAAGTCGATGATGATGATGCCACCGAGGTTGCGCAGGCGCAGATGGCGGGCGATGGCCGCAGTCGCCTCGACGTTGGTGTTGAAGATGGTCTCTTCCAGATTGCGATGGCCGACAAAGGCGCCGGTGTTGATATCCACCGTGGTCATGGCTTCAGTCTGGTCGATGATGAGGTAGCCGCCGGATTTCAGCTCTACCTTGCGCTCCAGCGCCCGCTGGATCTCGTTCTCCACGTCGTAGAGATCGAAGATCGGCGACTCGCCGGGGTAATACTCCAGCTTGCTGGCCAGCTCAGGCACGTACTCTTCGGTGAAGCGTTTGAGCTGATCGAAGCTCTGGCGCGAGTCAACGCGGATCTTGTCGAGCTCGGCGCCGACAAAGTCGCGCACCACCCGAAATGCCAGACTGGGATCCTCGTAGAGGATCTTGCAGGGTGGATACTTCTGCTTGCGCTCGAGGATCTTGCGCCACAGCCGTTTCAGGAAGGCGGCATCCTGCTCCAGCTCCTGCTCCCCCACCCCTTCGGCAGCGGTGCGGATGATGTAGCCACCCAGTTCATCCACATAACCGGCCACGGTGCGCTTGAGGCGTTCCCGCTCCGCTTCGGACTCGATTCGCTGGGAGACGCCGACGTGGGCGCTGCCCGGCATAAAGACCAGATAGCGGGATGGCAAGGTGATATCGGTAGTGAGACGGGCACCCTTGGTACCCAGCGGATCTTTCACCACCTGCACCATGATGTCCTGCCCCTGACGCACCAGCTCGGCGATGTTACCGACCTGGAACTGCTCCTTCTCCTTCACCGCCACACACTCGGTGTGAGGGACGATATCAGAGGCGTGCAAAAAGGCTGCCTTGTCCATGCCGATATCGACGAAGGCCGCCTGCATGCCGGGCAGCACCCGGCTGATCTTGCCTTTGTAGATATTGCCCACGATGCCGCGTTTGGCCTGACGTTCTACATGCACTTCCTGCAGCAGACCGTTTTCGACCAGAGCGACCCGGGTTTCGGAGGGGGTAACGTTAACCAGCAGTTCTACCGACATAAGTAACCTTGCCTGTTCCAGTTTTGAATTCTATAGAGCCAATCCGGTACAACGCGCGCAAGGAAGAAACGCAGCAGAGCACAGCTGACGGGAAATTATTTGAGCTGTTCCAGATGATGCTTGATCAGCAGGTCTGTCTCCAGTAGGGGCAGGCCGACCACGGCGCTATAGCTCCCTTCGATGCGGCTGACAAACTTGCCGGCAATACCCTGAATGCCATAAGCACCGGCCTTGTCACAGGGCTCACCGGTCTGCCAGTAGGCCTCGATCTCGGCCTCGTCCAGCTTGCGAAACGCCACGTTGGTGGTGACCAGACGCACGTCACAACGATCCTTGCTGGCCAGTGCTACCGCCGTCATCACTTGATGCACCTTGCCGGAGAGGGACTCCAGCATATCTTTGGCATCCAGCAGATCGGACGGTTTCTCCAGTACCCGGTCGCCCAGCACCACTATGGTGTCGGCACCCAGCACCGGCAACGCCATCGGCGCACACGCCACGCCCGCCATCGCCTTGTCACGGGCGAGGCGGCAGACGTAATCCTGCGCCTTTTCACCCTCTTCCCGCTGCTCGGGCACATCCAGTTTCAGCACCTCGAAGCGGTAGCCAATCTGGGTCAGCAGTTCACGGCGACGGGGAGAAGCCGAGGCGAGATAGAGTTGTGGTTCGTTGTTTTTGTTCATATTTACCTGATATTGAAGCGGCGCCGCACCTTGCGCAGCACCAGAAACACCCAGGGCCATATTAGCATCGTCGTCAACGTCGACCAAAAGTAGGAGAAGTTGAGACTGGCCTGGCTGAACAGATGCTCGGCCCAGAATACCGTCATTTTACCCACCAGCGAGAGGCCACCGATGATCAGTGCCTGCTGCCAGAGGGAGAAGTTGCGGATCTTCTGGAACTGGAAGGCCGCCAGATAGGTGGTGATGGCCATCGCCATCGCCCGCACGCCGAGGGTGCTGCCAAGCAGCACATCCAGCAGCAGGCCCGCCACCCAGGCGGTGCCGACGTTGGTCCGGTGCGGCAAGGCCAGTGCCCAGTAGATGAGCACCATGGCCAGCCAGTCCGGACGGAAGGGGTCAAATTCAAAAGGAAGCGGCAGGATCGACAGGCTCAAGGCCAGCAGGATCGAGATCCAGATCCAGATCCTGCCGCTGGCGGGTTCTAGCATTAGCGGGTGGCTCCTGCGGCGGACGCAGCGGGAGCCGCCCGTTCGCCATCCTCATCATGTACTTCAGGCTTCTTGTCGGTCCACAGCAGCAGCAGATAACGCAGTCTGTCCAGCTCCACCAGCGGCTTGGCCTCGACCTGAGCGAAGGGCTTGCCCTCCACATACTCGGAACGGGTTACGGTCGCCACCGGATAACCTTCCGGGAAGCGGCCACCCAGACCTGAGGTGACCAGCAGATCACCCACCTGAATATCGGTATTGCGCGGCAGGTTGCGCAGCTCAAGCTTGTCGAGCTCGCCACTGCCGGAAGCAATAGCACGCAAGTCGTTGCGCAGTACCCGCACCGGAATGCCATGACTGGAGTCGGTGATCAGCAGCACGCGACTGGTGGTGGAGCCCACGTGGAGCACCTGACCAATCACACCCTGATCGTTGATCACCGCCTGACCGTTGTAGACGCCATCCAGCGCCCCCTTGTTGATCAGCACCTGATGGCTGAAGGGGTCGGAATCCACCGACAGCAGCTCGGCCACCATCTTGCGGGACTCCTTGTGCACCGGCGAGCCCAGCAGCTCACGCAACCGCTGATTCTCGTGCTCCAGCTGATCCATTTTGAGCAGACGGGCACGCAGGGTAAACAGTTGCTGCTCCTGCTGCTTGGTCTGCTCGATGAGATCGGCGCGGGTCTGCACCTGGGTCGACATGGTGTCGAGCAGGGTACCGGGCGCATTGGCCATGTATTGCAGGGGACTAACTAACGAACTGAGGTAGACGCGGACATGGGTAAACACACCGAAGCGGGAATCCGCGACGATGGCAGCGATGGAGATGATGACGGCGAGAAACAACCGTAACTGAAGCGAAGGGCCTCTACCAAAAATGGGTTTCATGGGTCGTCAAAAAAGAGCCGGCACGCTGGCCGGCTTTGGGTCTTATTCGTAGTGGAACAGATCGCCACCGTGCATATCGATCAGCTCCAGCGCCTTGCCGCCGCCACGGGCCACACAGGTGAGGGGATCTTCGGCCACGACGACAGGAATGCCGGTCTCTTCCATCAGCAGACGGTCGATATCTTTCAGCAACGCACCACCACCGGTCAGCACCATGCCGCGCTCGGAGATGTCGGAAGCCAGTTCAGGCGGAGACTGCTCCAGCGCCACCATGACGGCAGCCACGATACCGGACAGCGGCTCTTGCAGCGCTTCCAGGATTTCGTTGGAGTTGAGAGTGAAGCTGCGCGGTACACCTTCAGCCAGGTTGCGACCACGCACTTCAATCTCGCGCACCTCTTCGCCCGGATAGGCGGAGCCGATCTCGTGCTTGATGCGCTCGGCAGTCGCTTCACCGATCAGGCTGCCGTAGTTGCGACGAACGTAGCTGATGATGGCTTCGTCAAACTTGTCGCCACCGATACGGACGGACTGGGAATAAACTACACCGTTCAGGGAGATGATGGCCACTTCAGTGGTACCACCACCGATATCAACCACCATGGAGCCGGTCGCTTCGGATACCGGCAGGCCGGCACCGATGGCAGCAGCCATAGGCTCATCGATCAGGTAGACCTCACGGGCACCGGCGCCCAGTGCGGACTCCTTGATGGCGCGACGCTCAACCTGGGTTGAACCGCACGGTACACACACCAGCACGCGCGGGCTGGGGCGGAAATAGTTGTTGTCGTGAACCTGTTTGATGAAGTGCTGCAGCATCTTCTCGGTCACGTAGAAATCGGCGATCACGCCGTCTTTCATCGGGCGGATTGCGGAGATGTTGCCCGGGGTACGGCCCAGCATCTGCTTGGCGGCATGACCGACAGCAGCGACCGATTTGGCGTTCCCGCGCTCTTGGCGAATGGCGACAACTGAGGGTTCGTTAAGGACGATCCCTTGATCTTTTACATAGATCAGGGTGTTGGCAGTTCCCAAATCGATCGACAGATCGTTGGAAAAGACGCCTCTGAGCTTTTTGAACATGGCTACGGGAAATCCTAAGAATTTGGAGGTGCAGAAAACCGGCTAACTTTACCAATGCCCACCCCAATGGGCAAGCGCTCAAACTGTCGCCAATCAATCAGGCGCGACAAAAATGCGAGTCATCACTCACTCGCACACGCTTGCAAACACTAATAAACAAGGATTTAGGGGGATGCTGTTGAGCCAACCCCCCTTACACATCAATTACTGCAATACTTCGCGCCGATAAATAATTCTGTCATTACCCCGGCTGGAGCCGAAAATGGCCTCACCTTTCAGGCTTCCGTCATTGGCACTCGTGGGGTCAGACAACCAGAGTGGCGATGATGGCTGTTTTGCCAAATCGACCTTGTAGGGAATGCGCACCGAGATGTCCGGCTTGGCAAAGTGGAACAGGATCTCCCCGTCTTTCGCCAGTGCAGCATCCCCACCTGGTGCAGAACTGCCCAACCCCAGCTTGATCTTGCGACCCGCCCCCAAATTCAGCTCGCGAGTCGCCGCATCAAAGGTGTGACTCGGATTGAGGAAAGTGAACCCCTGATTGGCCAAAGAGAGCTGGGTACATTTATCTTCCTTGTTTTGCAGCCAGTTGCCCACTTCGTAATATTGCATCTGCAGTGGAATGGCCAGCGGCGCCGAGGCCAGGCCCGCCACCGTGCCAGCCAGCAGGCGGCCGTACAACAGCTTTTGAGTACCCAGCAGCACCGCATTACACCCCGACCCGGAACATGTCCCAGCGACAGCAGTATTCATATTTGGATTAGCCAACAGTGTATTGCCGCCATCCTTATCATCGACTTTGAGACCAAAGCTCAACGTGGCGAAAGGTGCTTCTGGACTCGCAGCACGATCAAAGCGGGTATTCAGCCCCAAAGGTGACTGCTGATTAACGCTCGCAATACCACTTGCCCAGCTGAGCGAGGGAGATAGTGTAATACGCTTGTCACGCGCAACCCCATCCAGAGCATTGGCAGCCACCATCTCAGCAACCCCTTTAGCGAACGCCCCCTTATAGTTCTCTGTCGTCCCTTTCTGCAGATTGCGTGCAATGAGGACAAAACCGCTGGCAAAGGGCTGGCTCATGTATGTAAAGGCATTGCAGGCAGGCGTGATAAAACCATTACTCAAACTGTAATCCCAGGGTACGAAGCGACCCATCGGCATGCTGCTGGCGGGAGGGATGGTGTAACCGAAATAGCCCGTAGATAAAGTGCTTCCTTCTGGCGGCTTTGCCACCGGTGGCATCGCCGTCATCCGGAACACTCCCACCTCGCTCACAGTCTGGCTAACGTTATTGGCACTGTTGGCCGCAGCCACATGGCTATAGGTGGTAGTACCCAGCGTTGCATTGGTGCCCGGATTGGGTGCCACCAGCGTACTGCCCAGAGCAATATTGAGCAGGGCAAAGTTGGGCGTAGTCTGATTCCCTACGCAGATATCCCCATCATTGGCCGACTCCCAGGCCATCGCCTTGATATCCACCTGGAACGTTTCCCCTGCTTTTTTGAATACCGGACAACTGCTATCACCTGCCGCGCAGACCCCTTGCGGAGGGGTTATACACAAGCCGACAGGACGTGCCACAAACGTGTCGGACCCCGTCATCACCAGACCCGCCGTCTCACCACTGCCATTATGACTGGCTGAAAGCTGCATCTGACCCGCATCCGGGTAGGTCACTTTTTTCAAGGTCGCCTTACCCTGATTATCGAAAGTCAGGTTAAGGGGGGTTGGCGTTGGTGAAGGAACACTGGCGGCATAGGTAGCGATGGCATTGCCATCGATGGAGATCTTGTTACCAAAGCTATTGGTATTTGGATTGTTGTACGTTCCCCAAAAGCCGACAGACCTCACGCCGGTAAATCCGGGCACACATTGCTTGGTAATGTCGTCTTTTTTGACCGCACTGATAGTCACATCCTGAGGCTGGTTGGAATAAGTATCAGGCACATCAAAGAAGAAGCCGCTATCGGCAAAGTTCAGGGTACAGGCTGCCGCACTGGGCGTACCGGCCCCGGCCTTGCACAAGGTTTCACTGAGTGGTTTGACAGCAGGAACGGAATTGTTCACACCCAACGTCACTTGGGTCTGAGTATTGTTACGCAACAAAACTTTGCCCGTTCCACCGGTAAAGGTCACCGTATTGCCACTCACATTGTTGGCACCAGACAGTGGGTACCAACCACCATCCTGGAGACTCTGTGGCAACAAGGAAACAGCAACTTGTTCGGTAATCAGCAGACTGCAATCTGGATTTGCACACGCCTTGATAGTGATCTCTTCCGGATTGCAGGTCAGAGGTTGACCCGAATACTGCAACTCGAAATGATCTACCTGAACGCCTACCTCTCTTGATTTCAGCGCACATATTTCTACGTTATCGAGTTCGTGAATATTGGTCAGGGCACCTGTAGAACCTGTCAATGACACATAAAAGTCTTGCGGTAATGGACTTTGGCCCAATGCAGGATCCAGCGCATCAAACGAATCGATAAGAGAGATAAACCCGTTTCCCGTATCACGCTCTACTTTGACCATCGCTCGCCCACTGGTTCGTGAATCAATCGTCAGACGGTAACGATGGTTGGCGCTACCGTTACCATCTACCTTTGGACTCAAGCAACTGGTATTAACATTGGTAGTTCCGTTATTACAGGTGCCTCGCAGATAGTTATATCCGGAAAAATTGGATCCCGAGCCACGCACGACAACCGATTGCGGGCGATAGCCCACACTTCCCCCCCCCCCAAAGGATGAGAAGTTGCCATATTCATCCAAACCAAATCCGAGCCAACCACCAGCAAATCCAGGTGAGTTACTCGGTTGATAATGGCCATAACCCAAAGGCCCCCCAGCAGCACCTGGCTGTGGCGTCACCGACGCGTCAGAAAGCACAACTGTCATGCCATCTGCACCAGTGCTCGTGCCACCATAGGCGTAGTGATTAAATGTCAGCGTCACCAGATTGCCAGCAGCAGGAAATAACCGCTGATAAGTCGCGGAGGTTGCTTGTCCCGTGCTGGCTTGAGTCATCCGTAAACGTCGGTCTGCCGTAATGGATGGTATAAATCCGCCAGCACTCTGCTTGACGGCCCACCTATCACCGAGCGGCTGGGAGAAGTTATCGGTCTCACAAATCAATGTCGAGCCACCACAGGGATGACGTTGACTATATAACTCAGCTATCTGAGAGTCAGACAAGGCCAAACCATAAATAGCAACCTCATCAATTCGTCCATTAAAGCTGCGACTATCGATATAATCTCGGCCAATCTCCAAATTTTGTGTATTTGTTCTTAATGAGTTTGCATCATTACCTTTAACCGTATCAGCGACGCCATTGATATATATTTTTTGACGTTGATTGTTAGCAGCCATTGCATCATAGCGAATGACTATATGGGACCACGTATTTAACGGTATTTTGGTGTTTGTTGTCAGTGTCTGGTTCACGCCAGAACTTCTTTCCCAATACCAAAACACTCTGCCTTGACTATCTAGATGAAACTCATAGTTGCCATCTTTTGACACGATAGAATACAAATTTCCAGCCGATGGCAGACTTACCGGATATACCCAAGCAGAAACAGTTAACTGATTGGAAAATGACAGGCGAGCGTCATGTGGCACTTCAATATATTGATTACTACTGCCAGTAAACTCACCATAACCACAAGTGCCAAGATTATTCGCGTTTGCAGGTAATGCAGGCGACACAGTATTGGTTTTCGCGCCCCTCATGGCGCGACCATGTAGCACATCCGCAACAGCGTTTTTGACTTCTCCTGCAACACCAGTCCACTTACTCTCTTCAAGCTGATACAAGGCAACAGGTGCCGGGACACAAGCATTTACCGGATTTGACACTGGTAGACAAGTACCAGTCACAGAGCTATTGTTGACATTCACTACCCCACCGGCATTATTTGTTGCAGCAGTCAGATTGCCATAAACCGTAGAATTGGTAACAGTGATATTATTTGATGTGGTCGAGATAATGACAGGACTTCCCTGAGATCCCAGTTGGCTACCTGTTGCATTAAAAGAGCTAGCCCCAGAGACACTTCCACTAGTCATATTAACTGAGTTGAACGTCACTGGATTATTTGAGCGCATGGTAATATTACCACTATAAGTTCCGCCAGATATCGTCAACGAACTATTTGCACTGATATCTCCTGATAACTGCACATTAGTCACACTGACAGAGTTACTACTGCTGGTGATATTTCCCTGAACGACTCCCGAGTTTAGCGACACGTTCCCACTAGTAGTAATACTTCCGTATAAGTAGATATTGTTTAGTGTAATATTTGAGCTGCCAGCTATAATATCACCATATATGGTGTTTTGATATCCTTGAGATACAATACCACCAAAGCTAGCCTTAAGGTTTATTCTACTTGAGGCACTGCCAATCTTGTTATTCGTGAGAGAAAACCCGGCATCTGCACTCAGCGTTGAATCTTGACTAGCGACAATCACATCACCGTCGTTTAATGTTACCTGACCATTACCACCAGTACAGGTGTAAACATTTCCTGACTTTTGCCATGTGGTATTACATGGTGGGTATTGATTGATGGATAAATTATATTGTTGCGCCACAGCTGTACCGCAGAAAAGTAATAAACCAACCAGCCATTTAAAATCCATCACTTTCCTCTCCACTTGTATCATCTGCCGCAATATCGATCGTCAGTACAAAGTGCAGGCGAATGACTTGCACTGAAACAGCAATAACCACTCCAGCCAGAAGTGACTAACACAACCGACATCATCGCCATCACGATTCATGGCGCTCCTCCATCATAAGCTTCGACCATCAGGGTTCGGCTCACGGCAAAATCAGGGTTGGCACTGTTAAGGTCGGAGCTGCCACAGGTGCCGACACTCTCGAGACGATAGCCATTGGTCACAGACCCGTTATAAGTCACCGCCACCGTGGCGCAACGAACCACAGCCTGACAGTTGGTCAGCCCTGGATTGCTGGCAAAGCTCAGTGGGCTGCTTGCCAGGCAGACCGCAGGTGGGGTCGGTTGGGCAAGCGTGCGCTTGGGGAACAACCGATAGAGCGCCACTTCCAGCCCGCTCTGGGCGGCCAGCAGAGCCCGCACGCTGCGCACCTCCACGGTATTTTTCTCGCCGCTATCGACCAGAAAACGGCCCATGGCAGCCGCCAACAGGGCCATCACCACAATCACAAACAGGGCGATCATCAAGGCGCTGCCTCGCATCCGTCCGAAAGCCTGTGGATCAGGGCACATTGAACACCTCTATCTTGTGGTTGAAGGTGACCGACTCCCCCTTGCGTTCGAACACAAAGCGCATGCCAAACTCCCCTTCGGCGTTAAACGCCGAGGTTTCCCGATAGAAGGTGCCAATACGAAGGGAATCCGCCATCAACACGCCCTGTGCAGGTAAGGATGCTCCAATGGGGGCTGTGGCACGGGTCAGCGTGTTTCCTTCCACACAGTAGCGAACCTGCTGGTTGGCAAAGTAGACCCGGCTGCCTGGAGAGAGGCCAGTCAGACTCTCGGCACTGGTATAGCGGATGGTTTGCGCTCCGGATACGGGCGTCAGCACATCGGTAACCCTGGCTACGCAGCGGCCATAATCGCAGCCTGCCGTAAGCGAACCGACATTTTTGTCCGGCACGGGGAATACTATCAGCTGATCGTCTTTTTTAACGGCGGTGGCATCCACATCCAGCGGATTGGCAGCAGAAGCCGGGGTCGCCATCACCAGCTCCAGGGTGGCAGTGCTCCCCGACATGGCGCGGTTAAGCGCCAAATAGCGGCTGGAGGTGCTGATGGGCCAGAACCGCAAACAGGCACCGGTGTCGTCCCATGTCCCGCCAGTCGTCTCGATCCGCTCCGAGCCCGGCACCGCATCGCGCAGTTCGCGGTTAAGCCGCTCCATGGCGAAGCGGGCATCGCTCATCAGCTGCTCACGGCTGCTGGCATCGCCATAAATCTGGGTACCGATACCGATAAACTGGCTGGTAAAGGTCGCCATTATCCCGAGCAGCAGGATGACCATCACCAGCTCGACCAGGGTAAAGCCACGGTTACCCCGAGGTTTGCGGTAGGTTCGATTAGCCGCCACGCCGGAAGTGGTTACAGGCGCAGACATTAGGACAGGCAAGCAACACCCGACAGCGGAGCGATCCATCAGTAGTTCCCCCGGTAGAAGGAGAAGTCGAGCACGCTCTGATCCGGTAGCTTGATCTGCAGATCAATACGCTTGCCCACAGAGCAGGGGGCGACACAACTCTTGAAGGTGCCGTCGCTGAAATCGGCTCCACTCACCACAATTTTCACCTGATAGTTGCGATACTCCTCGCTGCTGACTCCCGCTGCAGTCTGGGTCAGGGTGTTGGCATCCACCCAGTTACCTGCGGTATCGAAATCATCCACATCGTTATAGGCATAGGATGCGGGCTCGCCATCCGGGCCATAACTGGTGGAGCAGGAAGAGATGGTCACCCCTGCCACCTGCTCGCCACAACGATAACGACCCCCGTTATGATCCGAATGTTCATCAAACGACTTTTGCAAGATCTCGCCGGAGAGGCGCTGGGCCAGCTGGGCGGCCCGCACCTGCTGCACCGGGTCTACCGCCTGCGGCGCCTGATTGATAAGCAACCCCAAAATGCCGGTCAAAGCCACCGCCAGCAGCACTATGCCAACGATCAGCTCAATCAGCGTAAAACCACGCTTAAGGGATCTCATGGATATATCCCTCTGACTCAATCTGGATACGGCCACTCTCGCGACCATCGGTGACTTGCAGCTCGCAGCCACCGGCGCAGCTACCGAGCGGGCGGCCCATTTGATCAAAGCGGATAACAAAAGGAGGCGTGCCCTTGTTCGAGGAGAGGGAGATCCCGGCAGACAGGGTCACCGGACGACCACGGGTGAGCTGATTAGCGTTCCAGCTAGATATAGCCGCAGGATCGCCACAAGGGGAGAGCGTGCTGTGGCCAAACTGGCCCGCGTCAACCCGCAGTGAGGTACAACGATTGGCCGGTTCGTGCATATTGACGGTCTGTACCAGCCGCAGCCGGGTCAGCAGTTCGTCACGTACCGTTTGAGTTTCAAAGCCGCCTTTGCCCAGCCATTTGGGCACGGCAAAGGCGGCTAGAATCCCGAGCAACAGGATCACCAGTACCAGTTCAATCAGGGTAAAGCCCTTATGAGTTGAATCGAACATATAAACAGAAAGGGCAGGAATTGACTCCCACCCTTCCCATCGTCCAATTACTTACAGCCAACCAAGCTGATAGTCGGCGTACCGCTAGAAACTGTCACTTGTTTATAAGTCACAGAACAGCTATCACCTTTACCATTCGGTACAAAAGTGATCGTGTTATTAGAAACAGCGCCGGACACTTGCCAGCCATCCAGGGACACCGCTTCACTGATTGTCGCAGCAGTCGGATACCCATATGCTACAGCAACTTTTTCGATTGGAGCTGCCATAGAGATCGGTCCAGCATTGGTCTCATATCCACTCAGTACCGCTTTGCTGTAAACCAAACCTGAAGCACTTTGCAATGCAGCTTGCACACCCTGTGCAGCAGACTTACGAGCATCATCCTGCAGATTCAGGAACTTGGGTGCAGCGGTAACCGCCAGAATACCCAGAATGATGATCACGATAACCAGTTCGATCAGGGTAAAACCCGCCTGTTTTTTCATTTCACTTTCCTCTGTTAATTAATATTTGTGGTCACCTGACCGGACGCCGGGCGGTAACTGAAACTCATAAATGCATCAGTCTTGCCTTGCGGATCCTGATACTTGCCATCACTGCCCTTACTCAAACTATTGACCAAATAGTAACGGCAGACCGAATCCAGTCCATTACTGCTCACTGTGGCATAGTATTTCAGGTCATTGCCGCTACCGCGTACTTCATTGAAGTTGGCCGTAGCCTTGGGCGGGTTTTGCAGTAACCCCTCCCAAATATTGAGACAACGTTCGGCGGTCAGATTAGCCGGATCCACATCGGGATTACCGCTTGCTACGGTATCCATGGGATAGCCGGGCGACAGCTCGCCGTTACTGATCTGGGTCTCGGTCGGAGTGGTCAGATAGAAGCGACTACCGTCATAGAGCACAGTATTGAGGCTATCCTGTTTGGCGCGACCTTCCGCCTCCCATTGCGCCCGCACCAGTGAAACGCCGGTAGCAAAACCGCCAGAGACCCCTTCGACGCTGGCCTTTTTCGCTTCGTCAGTCACATCGAGAAAGCGCGGCAGTGCAGTCACCGCCAGGATCCCCAGGATCACGATAACGATCACCAGCTCAATGAGGGAAAAGCCGGCAGACCGTCTCCTCATCCCGTTTTCCGGCATTGTTGGTGCCATTGGTTTCATTGTCATGCTCCCTCCGTAATGCCCCGCATTATTTCATGCAGGCCCAAAAAAATCATGTAGTTGGGTCATATGATTAGCTTCATTCAAGGCTTTTTCATCACCCGCCCGTCAGAAAACTGATAAACCAGCCAATAACCATCCCACCCCATCTCGCAACCACTGCCATCGGGGCGGGCCAGAACCTGCAGGGGAGGCATGCCCCCCTTCGTCTCACCCATCAGTGCCAGCCACAACTGACGGCAATTTTCCGAAGGGGATTGCAGCGGCACCAGCCCCAGGGGCCAACCCCGGGCGTCAAACTGCCACCCCTTGCCGACAACATGCAGGATCTGCGGACGCCGCTCATCGAGCCAAATGCCGTGCAAACGCTGTGCCCGCTCGGCAAATTGCTCCCCCAACAAGGTGAGGGTGAGCTGCTGCGCCTCTTCCCGGTGGCCCTGATAGCTACGCACCAACGTAGCAATAATCACCATCAACAGGATGATCACGGCGATCCGCCGATATCCGGTCAGCCAGCGATCATCTTGCTGCGTCTGTCTGTTCATCCAGCCCTCGACTCCACCGATCACTTGCCTCTTACGGCTCGCACATGTCCCACCACTCAGGCGTGAAGATATCCAGTTCCAGCAAGATTACTTGCCGCGAACCGCGCGCATCATGTCCCACATGGGGGTGAATATACCCAGCGCCAGGATCAGCACCATTACCGCCACGATCCCGATCAGGATCGGCTCGATCCGAGCGGTGAGACTCTTGAGGTCATAATCCACCTCCCGCTCGTAATACTCGGCCGCTTCGTGCAGCAGGTCATCGACCTGACCGGTCTCCTCCCCCACCGCAATCATCTGCATTACCAACGGGGTAAACAGACTACTGCTGCTGGCGGTGCGCAGCAGGCTCTCGCCCCGCTCGATCCCGGCCCGCATATCACGGATCCGGCCAGCCATCCAAGCGTTATCCACCGCATCGGCAACCAGCGTCAGTGCCGTATTGAGCGGTACCCCGGCTTTAAGCATCATGGAAAAACTGCGGGCAAAACGGGCCAGCAGAGAGCGTTCGATGATGGTTCCGACGATAGGCAACCTGAGTTGCCAGCGATGCCAGGTCAGCTTGCCCTTGGGGGTTGCTACCCAGCGCCGCCAGCTGACAACAATAGCAATCAGGGTGGCGAGCATCAGCCACCAGTAGTGCACAAAGAAGTGGGAGGTTGCGAGCAGGATCCGGGTCGCCAACGGCAGCTCCACCCCGAATTTGGCAAACATGCCGGCAAAGACCGGTATCACCATGATATTGAGGATCACCATGGCAATGCCGATGGCAATCAGTACGAAGCTGGGATAACGCATCGCCGTCTTGATCCGCTTGCGGGTCTCCAGCTCCAACTCGAAATAGGTGGCAAGCTGCAGGAAGGCCTCTTCCAGCTGACCGGTGTTCTCCCCGACGTGAATAATGGCGATAAAAAGACTGCTGAATACTCTGGGGTGAGCCTGCATTGAGCTCGACAAGGGTCGGCCGTTGCCAAGATCCTCTCCCAGCGCATGGAGCGCACGTTTGAGTGGCTTGCTGTGGGTGCTCTCCTCCAGCCCGGCGATGGCGCGCAGGATCGGGATCCCGGCCCGGGTCAGGGCATACATCTGGCGACAAAAGATCACCAGCTCGTCGAGTTTGACACCACCTTCCAGCAGCAGCGACCAGTTAAGCTCAACCCCCTTGGCCTTGCCCGGTTTGAGCTCGGTAGGCATCACGCCACGGCGCATCAATTGCTCGGCCGCCGCCATTTCGTTGGCCGCCTCAACCACACCACTGGTAGCGTTGCCCTGACTGTCGCGCCCCTTATAGGCAAAGTTAGCCATCGCTTACCCCAAATCCTCGGCCAGCCGGAGCACCTCATCCACCGAGGTGATCCCCTCACGGGCATAATCGAGGGCCGTGAGGGCCAGCGGCCGATAGTGCTCATGCTGACGGGCTGCCTTGGCAAAACCCTCAGCGTCATTGCGGCGCAGTGCATCCATCATCGGCTGATCCAGCTCCAGCAACTCGTACACCCCGATCCGGCCCGAATAGCCGGTGAAGTTGCAGCTCTGGCAACCCCGCCCCTTGTGATAGGTATGCTGACCGGGCGCTTCTCCCGAGAGTACGGTAAGCCAAGTCGCCTGTCCTTCGTCCGGCACCTTCTCCTCAACGCAGTGCTCACATACCCGCCGCACCAGCCGCTGGGCGACAACCGCCCGCAGGGCGCTGGCAACCAGATAGCCGGGAGCCCCCATATCGATCAGGCGCAGGGCACTGGTCACCGCATCGTTGGTGTGCAAGGTGGTCAACACCAGGTGACCTGTGATAGCACCGCGCAGGCCGATCTCCACCGTCTCGTTGTCGCGCATCTCGCCCACCAACAGGATGTCCGGGTCCTGACGCAAGGTAGAACGCAGCACGTGGGAGAAGGTGAGACCAATCTTGGGGTTGACCTGCACCTGGCTGATGCGAGGCAAGCGGTATTCCACCGGGTCTTCAACCGTGATGATCTTCTGGCTCGCCTGATTGAGCTCGGAGAGAGCGCCATAGAGGGTCGTAGTCTTGCCGCTACCGGTCGGGCCCGTTACCAAGATCATGCCGTGTGGCCGTTTGAGCTGACGGCGGAAACGGGTCAGGATATCAGGCGGCATTCCGGTTTCGGTCAGCGAGAGGATGCCGGAGGATTGATCCAGCAGACGCATCACCACCGACTCGCCATACTGCACCGGCATGGTGGACATCCGCACGTCCACATCACGGCCGCGCACCTTCATGTTGAAACGGCCATCCTGTGGCAAGCGCTTCTCGGAGATATCGAGCCCCGCCACCAGCTTGAGACGCAGCACCAGCGCCTGGGCAATGCGCACCTCGTTGAGGATATTTTCATGGAGGATGCCGTCGATCCGCTGGCGAATGCGCAGCACCTTCTCGTCCGGCTCGATATGGATATCCGAGGCGCCAACCTGCACCGCGTCTTCAAACAGGGAGCGCAGCAGCTTGGCCACCGTCGCCTCCCCCTCATCATTAGCTCCCAGATTGCTGGAGCCCAGCTCGAAGCCGGAGTCCTGATACTCCTCCTGCAGCTGTTCGGCGAAACTCTCGATTTCGCGGGTACGGCGGTAGAGCCGGTCGAAATACTCCAGCAGCTGCCCTTCGCGGGCAACCGCCAGCACCATGATGCGCGGGCTGAGCAGAGCGGCGATGGCATCCAGCGCGCTCAGGTCGGCCGGGTCCGACATGGCCACCGTCACCCGGTCATCGGTGAGATTGACCGCCAGCGCCCGGTAACGGCGCGCCTGCACCTCGGGCAACAGCGGCACCGCGGCAGCATCTATGGTGAGGTTGTTGAGATCGAAGAAGGGTACATCCAGCTGACGGGCGAGGAATTGCAGCAACTGCACCTCGCTGATAAAGCCGAGGTCGATGAGGGTGGTGCCCAGCTTGCGGCCGGTCTGACGCTGCTGCTGCAGGGCAAGCTGCAGCTGATCATCAGAGATGATCTGCTCTTGTACCAGCAGGTCGCCGAGGCGCATTTTCAGTCTGGGTTGTGCCATGTTTGCTCCGATCTCTGTTACTTCACACCCGTTGCCGCATCCGATTCCGCTTCGCTAATCGAACCTGCTGTTTATCAAGGGGTTAGTTGGCCAATTCGTTGTTCCAGCCAGTTGGTCGATGCCTCGCCGAGGTTGCCGTGCAGCAAGGCGTTGCGATAGGCATCGAGCGCCCGCTGGCTGTGGCCCTGACCATCCTCGGCCACGCCGAGGCCAAGCCACCAGCGGCCCTGATCCGGCTGCTGACGCAGCAGCTTCACATAGAGCGCCGCCGCATCGGCATTCTGGCCCAGCTCCTGAGTCAGCCCGGCCCAGGTCGCGTAATAGTCCATGTTGCTGGCGAGATCCGGCTGATAACCGGACAACCAGCCAAGCGCCTGCTGCTGTTGCCCCTCGCTGATGGCAAGGCGGGCCAGCAGCAGACGAAAATCGGCCTGTTGGGGATCGAGTCGGATCCCCTCTTCCAGCAGCTGACGCGCCTCGGTCAGACGGCCCTCGCCGTAGAGCAGCCCCGCCAGCTGCTCGCGCGCCCCCTGATTGTAGGGATCGTGGGCCAGCACCTGATAGTAGTTGTCCTGCGCATCCCGCAGGCTTCCCTTGGCCATGGCGGTAGTCGCCTTGCGCTCCGCCAGTGCCGCCAGCTCCTTGGCCGACAGCTCCACCGTCTCGATCTTCAATACGCTCGGTTTGCGCGGCACGCTGGCGACTGCCTGCTGCTCTGCCGCCAGTTCGGCGTAAAGCTCGGGCTGCAGCTCTTCATCGGTCGGCTCCGTCTCGTCAACATCGCTGGAGGCATCAAAGGGCGCACCGTCGGCCATGCCATCCGAGTCACTCTCGCCTGCCTCATCATTCACCTCATCCTGACTTGGCAACGGCAGCGCGGCCGCCACCTCGACCGGCTCGGGCGGGCTGACCGGCGCGGCGGCCCTTGCCACAACATCGGGAGTCACCGCATCGGGGGCGATCACTTCGCTGGCAGCCGTCACGGTATGGGTCTGCTGCCAGTAGATCCAGGTTCGCCAACCAAGGATCCCCAGTGCCAGACCGCAGATCAGGGTCAGCAGCAACATCCACCATCCCTGCTGGCGCGCAGGGGCAATATAGACGGCAGCACCTTCGGAACCTTGCTGGCGCCGGTCCAGATCTTTCAGCATCTGGTTGATAACGCTCATGGCCAGACTCCATAAGCCAGGGCGCACCCCAGCAACAGTAACAGGGGCCACCAGCGCCGTGGCGCAAAGCGGCTGGCATCGTCGGTATCGCGAATGGCAAGCCGGACCAGACGGCTATCGACCTGACGCACACCCTGACCATAGGCCAGCATCAGGCACTTCTGCGCCAGGATATTGATAAGTCTCGGGATCCCTCGCGATGCGCGCCACAACAGGCGCATGGCGCGACCTGCAAACAGCGGTGCCCCGCGGTAACCGGAGACCTGCAATCTGTGCTCCAGATAGGCACGGGTCTCGTCAAAACGCAGCGGCCGCAGGCAGTAGGAGAAGCCAATCCGCTGGCGCAGTTGGCGCAGATGCGGCTTGGCCAGTCTGGCATCCAGCTCCGGCTGGCCGAACAGCACGATCTGCAGCAGCTTGCTCGATTCGGTCTCGAGATTGCCGAACAGGCGGATCGCCTCCAGGGTCTCGTCCGGCAGCGCTTGCGCCTCGTCGATCAGCACAACCACCCGACTGCCCTGCTGGTGCAGGCTGATCAGGTGACGATGGATACGATCGGTCAGATCCAGCTCGCTCTGATCCCGTACCGCCAACCCCAGCTCCAGCGCCAGCGCGATGCGCAGCTCGGCCGGAGTGAGGTGGGGATTGGGCAACCAGGCAAGCCGCACCGGACGCGCTTCCGAGCCCAGCTCGCTGAGCAACTTGCGGCAGAGCAGGGTCTTGCCGGTACCCACCTCGCCGGTCACCTTGATAAAGCCCTCCCCCTGCGTCAGCGCCCAGTTAAGCACCTGCAGCGCCTCTTCGTGAGGCGGCAAGCCGTAGTAGAAGCCGGTATTGGGAGTGAGGCTGAACGGTGCCTCCTGCAGGCCGAAGTGGGTCAGGTACATGAGACCTCACCTGCCACGGCAAGCAAGCAGCCTGTGCAGTCAAGACTGCACAGGCCGTTCGGAATAAGGGTGACCGCATCTGGTGTCATGGGTCAGCCCTTGGCCGGATACCATTTGTCGAGCAGCTCGGAGGAGCGTTGCAGCTCGTTTTGCCAGGTATCTTTCTCCACCACGGTCGGTTTGAGCATGATCACCAGCTCCACCTTCTTGGTGCTCTCGCGGCGGTTGGTAAAGGCTTCACCCACCCAGGGAATATCCCCCAGCAGCGGCACCTTGCTGACGATCTCCTGCTTGTCGGTCTTCATCAGGCCGCCGATAACGATGATGTCACCGTTATTGGCCTGCACCACGGTATCGGATTCGCGGATCGAGCTCTTGGCGAGCGGCAGTTGCAACTTGCCACCCGAGGTACCCATGTCGATCACCTTGTTTTGCTCTTCGGTATCGATAACCGAGGGATGGATGTGCAGCAGCACCTTGCCCTCTTCATCGATCTGCGGCGTTACGTCCAGCGCAATTCCGGAGAAGAAGGGGGTCAGCTCCACGTTAGGCGTCTTGTCTGTGCCCGTCGAGGTAGTGGTAATGGTGGTGGACGCATTGGTGACGTAATACTCGTCCGTCCCCACCTTGATCACCGCCTTCTGGTTGTTGGTCGCGGTGACACGGGGACTGGATAGGGTATTCACATCGCCCTGGGTCTTGAGCAGGTTGACCGCCACATTGAAGTTGCCATCAGAGATCTTGAAACCGGCGCCGCCGCCCAGCGCACTGAAGATCTGGTTGGGAGTGGAAGGCAACTGGGTATTGGCCAACGACTGGCCACCGGTAATCCCCTTGTTGCCATCCCAGCTGGCGGAGAGACCGCTCCAGTCCACCCCCTGCTCATACCCTTCGTTGAGGGCAACTTCGATGATCCGAGCCTCCAGCACCACCTGCCGCTTGAGGTGACTCTCGGACTGGGTCAGGAATTCACGCACCGCCTTGAGCTCTTTCGGGTAGGCGCGAATGGTGACCAGACCTGCCTGCGGGCTGGTGATCACGGCGCGACCGTCACCCGTGCCAATCAGGGTCTGCAGGGAGTCGCGCAGATCAGTCCAGTAGTCGCTGTTGGTGTCGGTTTCGATACGGGTGCCGTTGTTGTTGTCACCGCTCGAGTTGCTGCTGGTTGAGCTGTTGCTGCCGCTGTTGTTGTTCGATGCACTGTCAAAACTGCTGTCGCTGCTGTTATTGCTGTCATTGGCCGTCACCCCGCCTGTGCTGACCGAGGTGCGGGAGAGGCCACGACGGGACATCATCAGATAGTTGACCGGGATGGTTTCAGTACGCAGACCCGCCGGATAGATATGGAAGACATTGCCCTTGCGCTGCACGTCGAAGCCGTACATATCGCCCACCACCGCCAGCACCTCCGGCAGAGTCACATCCTTGAGCTCGACGGAGACCAGCCCGGCCACCCCGGGGTGAACCGCCACGCTGTAGCGGGAGCCCTTGAACAGGGAACCGAAAAACTCCACCGCCTCCACGTCGTGAGCCGCGATACGCAGCCGCTTCTCCGGCATGCCGACCGGCATCTGCGGCCGGTTCAGCTGCAGCAATTCACTTTGCACCGATTTGGGCAACGCGGTCAGAGGGGCAGCCTGTTTCTGCTGTTCGTTCATGGCCTGTTTGAGGGCATCCTTCGCCTGGGTCGGCTCGGGGTGCTGATACGTGGTACAGCCTGCAGCCATCATGGCCACGGTGATCAGACAGAGACGGTGTTTTTTCATGTAATTAGGGCACCCTGACTTGCAATTAAACTCGATAAAGCCGATTCACCTCTCGAGAGGCAAGCACGACTCAAACCCGGATCTTGCTGGCAAACAGTGTTACCGCATGGCGTTTTCCCGCCTTTTCCAGCACCACGGCATCGGCATTGATGGCCACCAGCGTATAGCCGTCCACCTGTTGCCCGACCCGATAACTCTTGCCATTGAGTACCGCCAGTGCCGGGCCATTGCCCAAGACGACACTCTGCAGCTTCGGCAAACCGGCACTGCTCTCGCCGGTCGCACGGGCGCCAACCGCCACATCAGCCAGCGGCGCGGTGGGATCCTGCAATACCTCGACCTGCTCCGCCTGTACCAGCAAGCTGAACAGGCAACAGCACAACGCAAACACTCTAGCCACGGATAAACTCCTTGCTGGTACTCAGGGTGTAGATCTCCATCTCCACCACCGCGCCGGGATAGGCTTTGACCTGATAGTCGAACTGCTTCCAGTAAAAGTGTCGCGGCAAGGCTTCCAGCGCTTTAAGATATTGATACACATCGAAATAGCCGCCTTCAAGCTGAAGCCGGATACCATGCTTGTAGAGATTGACCTTCTGCTCCCCCGCCATCAGCGGGGTAGGCTCCAGCGAACTGAGGGCCAGCATATGGAGATTGGCGGAGCGGGAGAGCAGCGCCTCCAGCACCAGCGGCATCTCGTGCGCCGGGATCAGATCAACGGTCTGGGCCTTCAGCTCATCGTCGATCCGGGCCAGATCCGCCTCGACTTGCGCCAGCTGGTCGCGAACTCCCTGATTGGGATCCCGCTTGAGCCGGGCCTGTTTGCCGAGGTTTTCCAGCTCCATGATCTCGAGGTCGCGCTCGGCGGCGCTCAGGGCCATGCGATCCTGCTGCAGGCGGGTATCGGCGCCATCGAGCCAGCCGTAAATTCCGGCAGCCCCCAGCACTACCAGGCCGGTCAGCAGGATCAACACCCGCTCCCGCTGGCTCAACACGGCGATACGCTGGCCCCATGCCTGCCATTGTGCTTTCAGGTTCATCAGGGTTTCTCCCGCACAATGCCGCTCAACTGGAAGGTCAGACGGCCCTCCTTGTCACGGCCAAGGGTCAGTTCACCAAACTCCTTGCCCACCAGACTCGGGGTCTGCTTGAAGCGATTGACCCAGGCCGGTACATCCTGACTGCGTCCAGCAAAGCCGGAGAGGTTGATCCGCCCTTCGTTGATCTCGATGCGCTGCAACGACAGGTTGCTGCTGCGTATGCGGGAGAGATCCGCCATCACGCTGGCATAGCCTTGGGATTTTTGCAGGGTCAGGCTGCCCAGCTGGCGCATCAGCCCCTGCTTGGCCGTCAGCTCATCCTGCTTGTTGACCAGTTGCTGTTGCAGCCGGGGATCTGCCTGATGGCGCGCCAGCTCGGCATCGAGCCGCTGCGCCTCGCTGCGCTTGAGTTCCAGCTCGGCAGAGCGCTGCGCCAGCGCCCGGCTGACCTGCTGCTGCTGCCAGCTGTAACCGACACCCGTCAACAGGGTCAGCAGCAGCGCAAAGCCCCATACCAGCGCCATCTGATTGAGGCTGGCCCACTGCCGCTTGGGGCGAAACTCGGCGCCATAGAGGTTTATCTGACGTTTCATCACGCATCCTCCCCGATGGCGGCGGCGTAGGCCGAGAGGTATTCGACGCCGGCCAGGACCGCCTTGTTGGCCATGGCGGAGACGGCAAAGCCGAAGGTCTGCTCCATGTGGCGCACCAGGGTACCGATAAAGGGCGAGGCGACGGCAAACTGCATCTGCCCCAGCTCGGGCAATTTCAGCTGGCCCGCCAGATAGTCGAGGGAGCGCTGGATCTCCAGCGCCAGTGAATCGAGCAGCATACTGTCCGGCTCATGTTCGCCAGTCAGGCTGGTGAAACCGCGCAGCTGGCGGGAGAAGCAGAGCCCGCCCTGATGGAAGACCAGCAGTTGCAGATCGTGCCCCTTGGGCTGCCACAGCAGCATGCGCACCGTCTCGTCAGCATCGTAGAGAGAGGTGAGCGCCAATTCGTCGCTGATGATGGATTGCAGGGTCGCGATGCCGTTGATGGCATCGGCCAGCTGCTGCACCCGGCTCTTGGGCAAGCAGATCACATTGATGCGCGGGCGACCGGCAGGCGGGGTGGGCAAGTCCACATAATCCATCGCCAGTTGCAGCACGGGTTCGCTGACATAATCCTTGATGGCCCAGGGGAGCGCCCCCGCCATCTCGGCGTCAGGCACGGCAGGCTTGTCGATCTGGATCTGTTGATAAAGGCTGGCGGCGAGGGCCACCCGCACCGTAGACTTGGCCAGCCCATGACGGCTGAACAGCTCGTTCATGGCCACAGCCCACTCCTGTGGGCCGTTGATGGTGCGCGTCGCGAAGACGGGGGGATTGCCCACCGCAGCCAGCATGATCCTGTCATTGGCCAGCAAGAGCCCGACCTGGCGGCTTGGCGTCGACCGTCTGAACAGTTGTTTCATGTAAGCCCGCCCATCAATAGTGATTAAATGTATGAAATATTAACATAAACAGCAGATTAGCCTCCAGATTAAAAGACGGACTCACCATTGCAAGCCATCCTTTCCGCCGAGTCAGAGGGTCAAGCCATCCTCCCTTCCCCCCTGCAACGCCTCCACCATCCGTTGCTGACCCGCTATGGCGTCGAGCTGTGGTGCAAGCGGGATGATCTGATCCATCCGGCCATCTCCGGCAACAAGTGGCGCAAGCTCAAGTACCACCTGCAGCATGCCAAAGAGCACGGCAAACGGCACCTGCTCTCGTTTGGCGGCGCCTACTCCAATCATATCCACGCGCTGGCGGCAGCGGGGTGCCAATCTGGTCTTCGTACTACCGGTATCATACGGGGCGAATATGACGCCGTCAGTAACTCTACCCTGCGGGATGCCCTGCGCTGGGGCATGGCTCTCGTTTTTGTCGACCGCCAGAGTTACCGGCGACGGCAGGATCCCGACTGGCTGGCCCAATTCGATGCCCCCGATACCCTGATCGTGCCGGAAGGGGGTAGCAGCCCGCTGGCCATCCCCGGCGTGGCGGAACTGGTCGGCGAAGTGCCCTTCTCGCCGGATCTCTGGGTACTGCCCTGCGCCAGCGGCGGCACTCTGGCGGGCCTGATCGCCGGCAAACGGGATCGGGAGCAGATCCTCGCCATTGCGGTACTGAAAGGAGGCAGCTTTATCGCTGACGAGGTGTGTCGCCTCCATCCTGCGGCTGCCAATATCCCCGGCTGGCGCATCGCGCTCGATCACCACGATGGTGGCTATGCCAAATTCAGCCCGGCCCTCTGGCAGTGGGTACAGGATTTCAGCGCCACGACCGATCTGCCCCTTGAGCCTATCTATAGCGGCAAGGCAATGTGGGGACTGTTTCGCGAGCTGGCGGCAGGCCGTATCGCCCCCGGCAGCAAAATCGTCTTTATCCACACTGGCGGCATGCAAGGGCTCGCCGGGCTGCGGGAGCAGGGGCGACTGTGATCCCTGCCTTACGGCAACCGCAAACAGCATCGCAAACAACAGAGGGTCGCCCCAAGGCGACCCTCTCTCGTTTATCTCAATCACCAGCCGATTCCAGCACCAGACGCTGGGGCTCGGCAAACCAGGGCCCCTGCCCGGCATGCACCCCGAGGTGGCGCAGCATCTTCCACTCGTCGCCACTCTCCACCCCCACTGCCAGCACCCGGGTGCGGGTATTGGCGCAGCCCCCCACCAGACTGCGTACCGCCATCTGGTTGACCTGACGGGCATGGATTTCCCGTACCAGGCTGGGGTGTAGCTTGAGGAAGTTGATCTCGAACTCCTTGATGTACTGGGTGCTCACCACATCCTGACCGGCATGATCAATGGCCAGCTGGCAACCCAGCATCCGCAAAGAGCGCAGCGGCCGCTTGAGCGCCTCGAAGTGGCGGGTCACCTGGGATTCCGAGAGTTGCAGGATCAACCGCTCGTTGGTGCTGCGCGGCAGCTGGAACAGGGCGAAGAAGAGCCAGCGTTGGAACTCGCGGTTGAGCAGGCTCTGGGCACTGAGGGTCAGGCTGATGGGGCAGCTCTGCTCGGAGCGCTGGCGCAGCAGGGCTAGGGTCTGCTCCGCCACCAGCCGATCCAGTTGCAGCAACAAGCCCACCTTCTCCGCCATCGGCATGAAGATCCCCGCCTGCAAAGCCCGCCCCTGCTCGTCGTGCAGATAGGTGAGCAACTCCTGCTGCAACACCACCTGCCCCCGATCCTGCTGGATCGGCTGGGTGTAAAATTCGATGCCGTGCTCTTCGAGACGGCGGCTGATCAGGGTACGCCAGCGTACCGTGCCCTTGCTGCTCTGCTCCTCATCCAGCTGCTTCTCGTAGAGGAACCAGCCGTTGTGCCCTTGCAGACGGGCGCTCTTGAGGGCCAGCTCCGCCTCCTCCTGCACCTTGAGCAGGCTGTCTTGTGCCTGATAACAGACGGCGCCGAGATAGACCGCCGTCTCCGGGTTGACCTCCTGCGGCCAATGCAACCGTTGCAGGCTCTTGAGCAGCTGGCTGGCGCTATCCACCATCTCGCTCTCGGACATATTGGGCAGCAACACCGCAAAAACCTGACCGGCGTAGCGGGCCTGCAGGGCGCCGTTGTGTTTTCGCACGAAGGCACCTATGGTGGCGCTCGCCTCCATCATCAAATCATGCCCCAGCAACTCGAACTGATCGGCCTCCAGCTCCTCCAGACAGGCGAGATCGATCAGCAGCACACCACCGCTCATCACGCTCGCCTCCATGATGGCGCTCTCCAGCCGGTTGTCGAAAAACAGCCGGTTGCCGATGCCGGTCATCTTGTCGACAAAGGCGTTGCTACGAATAAAGTTGTCGAAGCGGCTGCGCTCCTTGCGGGCATCAGCCAGCTCGGCGAGCAGATGATCGAGGGCCTGACTGGCGGCCACCGGCCACTCTTCGGCGGGGTCATGACTCAGTTTGGAGAGTTTGTCATCGAGGATCAGCTGGGCGCGAATGCCCAGCAGCTCGGCCCCGCGCAGCTGCTGGCGTAGCCAGCGGATGGAGTACCAGAGACCGAACACCACGATAAAAATGCCCAGCGAGATGCCGGACATCGCCTTGATGGAGTATTCCGCCTCCTTGAAGGGGCGCTCCAGTTTGAAGTTGGCCTGCATGCCGGCCTGATGGGGCAGCGGGTGGCTGTATGGCACCAGCAGCTGCTCGTCGACCGGATTGCGCACATCGCGGAACCAGTAGACCCGCTGGTTATTCTGGCGCACCTCCAGCTCTACCACATGGGCAGCCCGCAGCAGGGTAGGCAGCCAGTGGCTCATATCTTCCATGTCGTGAGCAACATCGAGCTGCTTGTCGATCACCTCGACCAGTGCATCGACCTTCTTTTGCTGCAACTCCATGCCCAGCTCGCGAAAGCTGAACACCCCGCCAATCAGCACGGTCGCCATGGCTGCGATCACGCAAAGGGTGATAAATGAGACAAGCTGTGTAGTGAGTTTCATGCGCCTTTCCGTATGCCCAGCATCATCCATGTCGCCTCATGGTAGCAGCGGCGATCGGGCCACAGCTATGGATGAAGATCCCGCTTCTGCAATTTAAGCGGGCAAGCATAACCCAAAGCAGAGGGAGATTACCAAGGATGACGGGCTACAGACGCGGGAAAGGGCGGGATGACAGACAGAAAAATGGTCCCTCAAAGGGGACCAAAAGGAACACTCATATCAAAACTAACACTCTGTGCTACTGACAAAAAACAGATACAGGAGTATTGAACACACGGTGAGTCAAACCGCAGGGCTACTCTAATGCAGTTCGGATAAGCTGAGCAATTGTCATTTATGACAGGTCAGCGATTGAATCTAGCCAAAGTTAATAATAAACACATTTAAAATCATGAAGTTAAAAAATCAATCAACAAGTGTGACAACTCGGACTCAAATTGATTGCACTAATGCTCTATGATGGCTAAGTCCATTTGTGTCTCATGAAACTGGCAGGTACTTCCTTTGCGTAAATCACCCGTCTGGATCGCTCTGTTGCTGTTCGTCCTGCCTGTCGTGGGCAGCCAGTTTCTCGGCCTGTGGTTTGCCAAGCCGATGGCCTTTCATCTGCTGGAAGAGAAGGTTGCCGAGCTCAAGGGAGCCATGGCAGTACGCCACCGAGAGCTGGATGCCGCCATCAACAAACAACTGGCACAATTTGAGTTCAACTGCGGCGCCAAAGACATGGAGCTGCTGCGCGATCCGCGCTTCTACAGCGCTCATATCCGCCTGCAAGGGTTGGAGCTCGCTTCCGGCAACAGCTGCTCCAGCCTGGGGGTGGAGATCCCGCTGATCAAAGAGCTCCAGAACAGCGGGCAGAAGTTCGGCAAACTGGGGATCACCGCTACAGTGGCCAAATACAATACCGAACAGGAGCTGGTGGCCTTTTACCGATCCGGCGACAACCTCGCCTACTGGGTGCTGGATAACAGCTGGAGCCACGACCTGCTGCAACACCCGTGTAGCCACTGCTTCTATCTGGAGTTCAGCCGACAGGATACCGATGCAAGCACAGTCCACTTTCCCCGTGGCGACCAGGAGATCAAACAGGAAGAGAGCAATATCAGCCTCAGTTTCTTCGATCCCAATGAACTCACCAAACAGACGGTCTGGGCGGGAAAAGCGCTGGAGCAATATGCCCATGACCAACTCAATCACTACGGTCTCTGGTTCGGAATCGCGCTCGGCGCCCTGTTAAGCGTCACATACTGGCTGCTGCGCAGCTATCGGCGTTCCCTCAAGGGACTGCTGCAAACAGGGTTGATCCGCAAGGAATTTATCCCCCTCTACCAGCCGATAGTGGATGCCCGTACCCACCAAGTGGTGGGATTCGAGGCGCTGCTGCGCTGGCAGCGGGGAAACGAGCTGATCCCTCCGGGCACCTTTATCGAATATGCAGAGGAGCAGGGGCTGATCCTGCCGATGACCGAACAGTTGCTGGAGCAGGTGATCACCGACCTGCCGCAGCTGGCGCCAGAGCAGTGGGTCAGCGTCAATCTGGTGGCGGCCCATATCGAGCAGCCCCTGCTGCGCACCCTGCTCGCTCACAGCCAAAACCCCTCACCCGCCCGGCTCACCTTCGAGCTAACGGAGCGCAAACCGATCCTCGACATCAAGGCGGCCACCGAGGAGATCACCCTGCTGCAACAGATGGGGTATCACTTCAAGCTGGATGATTTTGGTACCGGCTACGGCGGCTTTGCCTACCTGCAGAGCCTGGGGATCCGTCAGATCAAGATCGACAAGATGTTCGTCGATACCATAGGCACCAACGACCTCAAGCGCAGCGTACTGGATGCCATCATCGTCTTCGGTCGGGAATCGGGCATGGAGATGATCGCCGAAGGGGTCGAGAGCCAGCTGCAGGTCGACTATCTGAGCCAGCACGGCGTCTATCTGATCCAGGGCTACTTCTTCGGCAAACCCATGCCGCTGAAGATACTGACCCACTGGCAACGGGAGTGGCAGTTGCAACACCAGAAGGCCAGCTAACGCAGATCTGGCAGGATTTGGCCGCGAAACGGTTTGGCCAGCGGCTCGACATCATCAGGTTGATGCTGGCGGTAGCGCCGTAACCCAGCCCGGCCATCAGGCGGGTAAATCCCCCTGCAGACCCAGGTCCGGCTCCATGGTGAAATCGAAGCGGCTCCTGCCACCCCTTATTTACATTCAGCAACAAAATGATCTGCACTGACGGGGATAACAACCTTTATCATAAGGAGCCGGTTATTGCGCAACCGATAACCGAGCAGCCTGTTTATGTCATCCGGTCGTCAAGACCCCCAATAGAGAACCATTGCCTATGAAGACAGTTATCCGGCAAGAGATTGCCCTGCCCGTTGGCCTGCTGACCCTGCTCTTTTTCAAGACGCTCGGCAGTGACCTGCTGACAGAGACAACTCCGCTCGGGATCTATCTTCCGGTTTCGGCGGCACTACTGGCCATCGTCACCTGGGCCATCTTCTCGGTGGTGCGCCACTCCGATGCCCTCGCCATCAAGCTGGGCGAGCCCTTCGGCACCCTGATCCTCACCCTCTCGGTCATCTCACTGGAGGTGGTGATGATCTCCTCGGTGATGCTGACCGGCGAGCCCAACCCCACCATGGCCCGCGATACCATGTTTGCGGTAGTGATGCTGGTGAGTACCGGTCTGGTGGGCTTCACCCTGCTGTTTGGCGGCTGGCGCTACCACACCCAGAGCTTCAATCTGGACGGGGTGAAATCCTATCTGGTGGCCATCATCCCGCTGGCCCTGCTCTGTCTGGTACTGCCCAACTTCACCGAGGGCGGTGCAATCGGCAGTATGTCGCGCGCCATGTCATGGATGCTGATCATCATCTCGATCCTGCTCTACGGGGTCTTTCTGCTGATCCAGACCCGCAGCCACAGCCACTTCTTCGTCGACAGCGATCACGAGGATTACGAGGAGCACCACGGCCCGCTGCAGAGCAACGTCTATCACACCATCCTGCTGCTCGCCTACCTGCTGGTGGTAATCCTGCTGGCCAAGACCCTGGCCATCCCCATCAACTACGGGGTGCATGTCATGGACGCGCCCGCCGCACTGGGCGGCTTTATCGTGGCCTGCATCGTGCTGGCCCCCGAAGCAGTCGGCGCCATCAAGGCCGCCTTCAACAACCAGCTGCAGCGGGCAATGAACCTCTACTTCGGCTCTGTGCTGGCCACCATCGCCCTCACCGTGCCTGCCGTGCTCTTTATCGGCTCCATGCTGGATCAGGAGGTGCGCCTCGGCCTCTCCCCCGCCGATATGGTGCTGCTTGTCACGACCCTGATGGTGTGCAAGGTGACCTTCAGCAGCGGCCGCACCAATGTGCTCCATGGTGCGACCCATCTGGTGTTGTTCGTGGTCTATCTGTTCCTGATGTTCGAGCACGAATAACTGCGTTCAACCAACGTCAGACACGCAAAGACCGCCCGATTGGGCGGTCTTTTGTTATCTGCTCCCGGATCTCACCGGCGCCAGTGAAGCGGCTTCCCCCTCATCCTCAACCCTTCTCCCGCCGGGAGAGAAGGGGGAGCAAGGCTTACAGGCTGGGCAGCACCCCGGCCGGGATCAGATCGTTGTAGCAGGCACGGCCCAGCAGAGCGGCGGCCGCTTCGATATCCGGCGCGAAGTACCTGTCTTTGTCGTAGAAGCTCACCTCTGCCCGCAGTCGTCCCTTGGCCAGCTCGATCAGCTCGGTACTGCGCAGCGGCGCGCGGAAATCGAGCCCTTGCGCCGCAGCCAGCAGTTCGACAGCCAGAATGCCACGGGTGTTCTCGGCCATATCGGCAAGCCGGCGGCCAGCGAAGGTCGCCATGGAGACGTGATCCTCCTGATTGGCGGAAGTGGGCAGACTATCCACCGAGGCGGGATGGGCCAGGGTCTTGTTCTCGGAGGCGAGCGCCGCCGAAGTGACCTGAGCGATCATAAAGCCGGAGTTGACCCCGCCGTTGTTGACCAGAAACGCCGGCAGACCGGACATCCGCGAGTCGATCAACAGCGCCATCCGCCGCTCGGAGAGGGAACCGATCTCGGCGATGGCCAGCGCCAGATTGTCGGCGGCGAAGGCCACGGGTTCTGCGTGGAAGTTGCCACCGGAGAGGATCTCCTCGTCATCGGCAAACACCAGCGGGTTGTCGGAGACCGCGTTGGCCTCGCACACCAACACCTCGGCGGCGTGGCGGATCTGGGTCAGGCAGGCACCCATCACCTGCGGCTGGCAGCGCAATGAGTAGGGATCCTGTACCTTCTCGCAGTTGTGATGGGACATGCCGATCTCGCTGCCATCCACCAGCAGGTGGCGATAACAGGCGGCCGCGTCAATCTGGCCACGCTGACCGCGTACCGCGTGAATGCGAGCATCGAACGGGCGACGACTGCCGAGCGCCGCTTCAACGCTCATGGCACCTATGGTGATAGCACCGACGTAGAGATCCTCGGCATGGAACAAGCCTTCCAGCGCAAAGGCGGTGCTGGCCTGAGTGCCGTTAAGCAGCGCCAATCCTTCTTTGGGCGCCAGTGCGATGGGCTCGAGCCCGGCAATTTTCAGCGCCATGGCGGCGTCGATCAGCTCGCCCTTGTGGCGAGCCTTGCCCTCCCCGATCAGCAGGCAGCTCATATGAGCCAGCGGCGCCAGATCGCCGGAGGCACCGACGGATCCCTTCTTCGGCACCACCGGATAGACTTCGGCGTTGATGAGGGTCATCAAGGCCTCAAGCACCGTCAGCCGGATGCCGGAGAAGCCCCGCGCCAGCGAGTTGAGCTTGAGCACCATCATCAGCCGCACGGTAGCGTCATCCATGTACTCTCCAATCCCTGCCGCGTGGGAAAGCACGATGGAGCGCTGCAGCTCGTCCAGCTGCTCCACCGGAATACGGGTGTTGGCCAACAGGCCAAAGCCGGTGTTGATGCCATACACCACCCGGTTCTGCTCGATCACCTTGGTAACCACAGCAGCTGAGGCGTGGATCCCCGGCAGCGCGGCCGGATCCAGTGAAACATGTACCGGCTCGCGGCTGACGCGGCGCAGGGTGGCAAGATCCAGCTCGCCCGGAGTAATAGTCAATTCAAACATGGTGTTACACCTTTCCTTTGACACCGTTGGCGCCGTCAATCATCGGCAGGTCCAGTTTCGCATCAACGGCACAGTTGATGGCAATCTCGTAACCCGCATCCGCGTGGCGCATCACCCCTGTGGCCGGATCGTTGTGCAGCACCCGACCGACGCGGCGGGCCGCGTCATCGGAGCCGTCGCAGACGATCACCACGCCGGAGTGCTGGGAGAAGCCCATGCCGACCCCGCCGCCGTGGTGCAGCGACACCCAGGTCGCGCCACCGGCGGTGTTGAGCAGGGCGTTGAGCAGCGGCCAGTCGGAGACGGCATCGGAGCCATCCATCATCGACTCGGTCTCGCGGTTCGGGCTCGCCACCGAGCCGGAATCCAGATGGTCGCGACCGATGACGATGGGGGCTTTCAGCTCGCCGTTTTTCACCATCTCGTTGAAGGCCAGACCGAGGCGTACCCGATCCTTGACCCCGACCCAGCAGATCCGCGCCGGCAGCCCCTGAAACGCGATGCGCTCGCGGGCCATGTCGAGCCAGTTGTGCAGATGGGGATCATCGGGGATCAGCTCTTTCACTTTCTGGTCGGTCTTGTAGATATCTTCCGGATCGCCGGAGAGGGCCACCCAGCGGAACGGGCCTATCCCCTCACAGAACAGCGGGCGGATATAGGCGGGGACGAAGCCGGGGAAGTCGAAGGCATTTTTCACCCCCTCCTCAAGCGCCATCTGACGGATGTTGTTGCCGTAATCCAAAGTCGCCGCGCCGCGCTCTTGCAGGGTCAGCATCGCCTCCACCTGACGGGCCATGGAGCGACGAGCGGCCAGATTCACCTCCTGCGGGGCACTCTGTTGCAGCTCGCGCCACTTGGCCACGCTCCAACCCTGCGGCAGGTAACCGTGGATCGGATCATGGGCGGAGGTCTGGTCGGTCACCACATCCGGGGTGATGCCACGGGCCACCAATTCGGCAAAGACGTCGGCGGCGTTGCCGAGCAGGCCGACAGAGATGGCGGTGCCGCTCTGTTTGGCCTCCTCGACCATGGCCAGCGCCTCATCCAGGCTGTGAGCCTTCTTGTCCACATAGCGGGTGCGCAGACGAAAATCGATGCGGGTCTCGTCGCACTCCACCGCGATCATCGAGAAGCCAGCCATGGTGGCAGCCAGCGGCTGGGCGCCGCCCATGCCGCCGAGACCACCGGTCAGGATCCAGCGGCCCGCAGGCGAGCCGTTGAAGTGCTGATTGGCCACCGCAAAGAAGGTCTCGTAGGTGCCCTGCACGATCCCCTGAGTACCGATGTAGATCCAGGAGCCCGCGGTCATCTGGCCGTACATCATCAGGCCCTTCTTATCGAGCTCGTTGAAGTGCTCCCAGTTGGCCCAATGCGGCACCAGGTTGGAGTTGGCGATCAACACCCGAGGCGCATCCTTGTGGGTCTGGAACACCCCGACCGGCTTGCCGGATTGCACCAGCAGGGTCTGGTCCTCCTCGAGCTGGGTCAGCACCTCGACGATCTTGTCGAAGCAGGCCCAGTTGCGTGCGGCGCGACCGATGCCGCCATAGACCACCAGCGACTGGGGATGCTCGGCCACCTCGGGATCCAGGTTGTTCATCAGCATCCGCAGCGGCGCCTCGGTGAGCCAGCTCTTGGCGGTCAGCTCGGTACCGCGCGGGGCACGGATCACACGGTTCGGATCATGACGGGGATCCTGCTGTTGCACAGACATACACACTCCTTGTTGTATCAATAGGGTGCCTTCGGCGACGGGCGGCCAAAGGGTTAACGGGTCAACAGATGAACCAGCCGCGCGGCCACGCGGACACTGCGGTTATCCTGATCCAGCGTCGGGTTGTACTCGGCCAGATCGGCAAGCCGCAGCTTGCCGCTGGCCCGGATATAGGCGATCAGCGGTTCGATCACCGCCAGCTCCACGCCGCGGGCGGCGGGGGCGCTCACTCCCGGCATCACGGAGCCAGGCAGCACATCGAGATCGATGGTCAGATAGAGGTGATCACAATCGGCGATAAAGGCGTCCAGCCCGCTTAGCAAGGCTGGCAGCCCGGCCTGGGTCATCGCCTCGTCCAGCACATGCCACACTCCCAGCGCCTCGGCGCGGGCAAACAGGGCTTGGGTATTGGCGGTCTCGGCTACCCCGAGGCAGGCGTAGTGAAACGGCGAGCCCTGAGCGGCGCACTGCTCGGCAATCTGGAAAAAGGGGGTGCCGGAGCTTGCCAGCTTCTGTTTCATCCGCAGGTCGAAGTGGGCGTCGAAATTGATAATGCCGACCTTGCCACTGCCGCTCAGATGACTGTTAAGGCCGCTCCAGCTGCCGAAAGCAACCTCGTGACCGCCCCCCAGTACCAGCGGGAAGTGGCCCAGATCGAGCGCGGCGGCAACCCGCTCGGCCAGACGACCGTGGGCGGCGTCGAGATCGCCGTCGGGGCAACTCACATCCCCGCCATCGTAGACGGGTCGATTCAGGTGCCAGGCAGTGTTGGCCAGCAGCTTGCGCACCGCCAGCGGCGCCCCGGCAGCACCAATGCGCCCCTTGTTGCGGCGAACCCCTTCATCGCAGGCAAAACCGAGCAGCACTACACCAGCTGCTTCTTGTGCCCCGGCGGCCCAGGGCTGCACCTTGTCGTGCCAACGCAGGGCCAGTTCGCCATCTTCCGGATCCTGCCGCCCCTGCCAGAGCGACATGTCGATCGGGTTGAACTTATCCATGGAGGGTCTCCTTGCCGTTGAAGATGCGGCTTGCCAGCTGATCGACGCCGACCATGTAGCTCAGCTCGGCCGGATGGGCGCAGTGCCAGATCAGAAAATCGGCTGCCATGCCCACCCTGAGCTGGCCAAGGCGATCCTGCTCGCCGAGCGCTTTGGCGGCGTGACGGGTCACCCCGACCATGGCCTCCAGCGGGGTCAGACCAAACAGGGTACAGGCCATGTTCATCGCCATCCGCAGCGAGACAATGGGGGCCGTACCCGGGTTGATGTCGGAGGAGACCGCCATCGCCACCCCCGCCTTGCGCAGCGCGGCGACCGGCGGCAGCTTGGTCTCCTTGAGGAAGTAAAAGGCGGTGGGCAGCAGGGTGGCGACCACGCCGCGATGGGCAAGCGCCAGGATCCCTTCCGGATCCAGATACTCCAGATGATCCACCGAGAGGGCGCCAAAGTTGGCAGCGAGGGTGCTGCCACCGAGGTTGGAGAGCTGATCCATATGCCCCTTCACCGGCAGGCCGTATTGATCCGCCGCCAGATAGACCTGCTCGGTCTGGGCCAGCGAGAAGCCGATGTGCTCGCAGAAAACGTCCACCGCATCGGCCAGACCCGCCTCGGCGGCGGCCGGGATGATCTCCTGACAGATGGTCTCGACCCAGCTGTTGGGATCATCGCGATACTCCGGCGGCACCGCATGGGCAGCCAGCAGAGTGGTCTTGACCCGGATCGGCAATACCTCTCCCAGTCGGCGGGCCACCCGCAGCATCTTGAGCTCGTCATCCAGCGTCAGGCCATAGCCGGACTTGATCTCCACCGTGGTGACCCCTTCGCGGATCAGGGATGTCACCCTAGGCAACGCCAGCTCGAACAGTTGCTCTTCGCTGGCGGCACGGGTGGCACGCACCGTGCTGATGATGCCACCGCCCCGACGGGCGATCTCGGCATAGGGCACTCCCTGCTGACGCAGCTCGAACTCTTCGGCACGGCTGCCGGCGAAGACCAGATGGGTGTGACAATCGATAAGGCCGGGGGTGACCAGCTTGCCCCGCATATCCAGCCAATGAGCGGGATGCGGCCCCTTCAACTCGGCCATCGGCACCAGCGCATGGATCTTGCCATCCTTTACGCCGATGGCGTGGAGCGACAGCAGGCCGTAGTCGGCCAGCTCATCATTCAGGGTAGCGGGCGTCACGTTGAGCCAGACCCGCTCGCAGTTCAACAGTTCCTTGTTCATAGCGACCTCAAATGTATATACATATTCTTATAGTCGATCTCTATGACAAAAGAAAGAGCGGTGTTCACATCCTGATAACAGCATCAAACTTAGATTTTAAGCACAAAAAAGCCCACCAGGAGGTGGGCTTTGCAAAATCGAGTTGTATATACATTCACTCCAGCTGAGTCTTGGAGCTGAGCTTGTAGCGGGAACCGGGGGAGAGCAAACGGGCGTAGGAGACGAGATGCCCCTCCGACCAGGTACGCCGGTGCAACAACAGGCAGGGAGAATCTACGCGGATCTGCAACAATCCCGCCTCACCGGCGCTGGGCAACACGGCTTCCACCACGTGCTCCATCTCGGAGAGGGGGCAGACATCCATCAGATAGCGGTTGGGAGTCTGTTGGGTAAAATCCTGCTCGCCATAGCCCGGCAAACGCCCGGCATCGACGAAGCGCTCCTCCAATTGCAACGGCTCCCCATCGGCCTGATGGACGATCAGGCTGTGAAAGATGGGGGCGCCAACCCGCAGCCCCAGTTGTACAGCCACCTTCTCATCGGCGGCCAGTCGCTGCAGCCGGATCACCCGGGCACTGTATTGGCCGCCACGCTCGGCGATCTCGTCGGCAATATTGCGAATAGCCAGCAGCGGCGATTCGGTACGCCTGTCCGCCACGAAGCTGCCGGAACCGGCGGTACGCACCAGCCACCCTTCCGCCACCAGTTCCCGCAGCGCCCGGTTGACCGTCATCCGGCTCACGGTGAACTGCTCGCACAGGGCCGCTTCGGTCGGGATCCTGTCCCCCGCCTGATAGTGGCGTTCGCGGATCCCGTCCAGAATGTGCTGCTTGATCTGCAGATAGAGGGCTGGCGCCACCATGAAGCTCCCTAGCGCCGACGGTGGGGCGGACGCATGTCCGGCCAGGCGCGATAGACATCGGGGATCTGATCCGGCCCGCTGATGCAGAGATCGAGATCATGCAGCAAGCCATCCTTGATCCCGTAGATCCAGCCATGCACCGCCAGCTCCTGCCCCTTGCGCCAGGCGTTCTGGATGATGGTGGTGTGGCAGACGTTGGCGACCTGCTCGGCCACGTTCAGCTCGCACAGGTAGTCGAAGCGCTCATGCTCATCCTCGATGGCCTCGAGCTCTTCACCATATTTGAAGTAGACATCCTTGATGTTGCGCAGCCAGTTGTCGATGAGCCCCAGCTCCTGGTTCTGCATCGCGGCCTTGACGCCACCGCAACCGTAGTGACCGCAGACGATGATGTGCTTCACCTTGAGCACTTCCACCGCGTATTGCAGCACGGAGAGGCAGTTGAAATCGGTATGTACCACCAGATTGGCGACGTTGCGGTGGACGAAGACATCCCCCGGCAGCAAGCCCATCAGCTGGTTGGCGGGGACCCGGCTGTCGGAACAACCGATCCAGAGGTATTCGGGGGCCTGCTGGGCAGAAAGAGTGGCAAAGAAAGCGGGATCTTCGGCCTTGATCCGTTCGGCCCACTCACGGTTGTTGGTAAACAGGTCGTTCAACAGTTTCACTTCTGCTCTCCCTAATGTGGCAGTGGCGGCAACATAACACACTCAAGGGTAACCAAAGCAAGGCCGACCAGATCCCTGCGAAACAAAAACAGGGCCATCAGGCCCTGTTTTTATGAGAGGAAGCATCAGGCTTCCATGGCATCTTTCAGCTTCTTGAGTGCGTTTTTCTCAAGCTGACGCACACGCTCGGCAGAGACGCCGTAGGTATCGGCCAGCTCCTGCAGAGTGGTCTTGCTGTCATCATCGAGCCAGCGGGCGCGGATGATGTGCTGGCTGCGCTCATCTAGGGTGGCGAGGGCCGAGCTCAGACGACGGGTCGCGTGATCGTCCCAGTTGTCGTTCTCGATGGTGGCGGCCAGATCGGAGGATTTGTCCTCCAGATAGTGAACCGGAGCGAAACCGCCCTCTTCTTCATCATCACCCACCAAATCGAACGCCTGATCGTAGTTGGCCATCCGCGCTTCCATCTCGGTCACGTCAGCGGCAGAGACGCCGAGATCGGCCGCCACGGCCTGAACCTCTTCGTGGTTCAGCCAGCCCAGACGTTTTTTGGATTTGCGCAGGTTGAAGAAGAGCTTGCGCTGGGCCTTGGTGGTCGCCACCTTGACCATGCGCCAGTTGCGCAGGACATATTCGTGGATTTCGGCCTTGATCCAGTGCACGGCAAAGGAGACCAGACGCACGCCGACCGTCGGGTCGAAGCGCTTGACCGCCTTCATCAGGCCGATGTTGCCTTCCTGAACCAGATCGGCCTGAGGCAGGCCGTAACCGGCATAACTCTTGGCGACATGAACGACAAAGCGCAGGTGCGACATAACCAGCTGGCGAGCAGCCTCGAGATCGCCATCCTGCTGCAAACGCTCAGCCAGTTCACGCTCTTCCTCTGCGCTCAGCACAGGAATAGAGTTTACTGCCTGGATATAGCCTTCCAGACTACCTTGCGGAATCAGAGCCATAGTGCGCTGCAATGAAGTTCCCATCTGTTACCTCTTACTTTTCAATCGAATCAGTCTAACACCCTGAGAGGGTCTGTCTACTGACCGGATGCCATTCTGCGGCGTGTATCAAAGAACATGCCCAGTTTTAGACCGGCTTATCTTAAGCCTGCAGGATGAATCATGAATGAACAGTCAAAAAAAGGGGGTCACAATGAAGGACCCCCGAAAAGTAGCATGCTAAGTCCATTGTTGCGGAGCTCGCAACCTTCACATGCTTGCCAAGTCTGACGAGCAAGGCAGAGGGGCCACACCCGTATAAATGCTTCAGCTTTAATAGACTGCTTATAAATCAGAAGGTTCACTGGATCTAGCGAAGATCCGGAAGATCATTGTTATTCAGAATACTCTGACTATGGGGGCCAAGCCAGAAACGGCCCCTCTTTTACTTGATCCGCCTCTCAAAATCCAGCGATTTACTTTGATGATAAAATAATCAGGATGGTTCGATGTCGCGAATGTGGCGATGGACCGAGAACCAGGAGGCAATCAGCCCCAGCAGGGCGCCCAGCAAGATCAGATTGATCCCGTCTACCGCCCCCATGCCAACCAGCCGGAAGTTACTGTTATACAAGCCCGCCAGCTCCTTCACCACCCCTTCGCTCCAGATCACCATCACTTCGGTCAGCCACCAGGCCAGCATGCCGCCAATGACCCCGAACCAGATACCGGTATAGAGGAAAGGACGATGAATGAAGGAATCGGTCGCCCCCACCAGCTTGAGCACTTCAATCTCGGAACGCTGATTGAGGATGTTGAGACGCAGGGTATTGCCGACGATCAGCAACACGGCGGAGAGCAGCAGCACCGCGATACCGGTAATGGTGTGGCGCAGCAGGTTCATGATCCCCTGCAACCGGGTCAGCCACTGCAGATCCAGCTTGCCCTGCTCGACCCCCACCTCGTTGTTGAGCTTGCTGAGCAGCTCGGCGGCCCCTTCCGGGTTCTGCCAGCGCGGATCCGGGATCACGCTCAGCACAGGCGGTAGCGGGTTGCTGTCCAGATAATCGAGGGCATCGCCGAAGCCGGAGATCTCGCGAAACTCCCGCAACGCATCGTCACGGCTCAGGTAGGTGACCGAATCCACCTCGGGATAGAGCAGGATCCGGTGCTGCAGATCGAGAATGCTCTGCTCCGGCAGATCCTTGCGCAGGTAAAGAGAGATCTGGGAACTGCTCTGCCAGCTCCCCTCCACCACCTCGGCGTTTTTCAGCAGCACGTGGAAACAGGAGGGCAGTGCCAGACTGACGCCGAGCACCGCCAGCGTCATCAGTGAGGCGAGCGGATTGCGCCACAGCTCCCCGAGACTGGCAAACGCCTGCCGCACATGATCAACCCCGTACATCATCAGACGGCGCAGCGGCGGTTGTTTATGACGAACGATAACCATCAGAGCTCCTCCCCGGCCGAATACATGCGACCCGCCTTGAGGGTCAGGGTGCGATAGCGCATGCGCGCGATCAGTCCCAGATCGTGGGTGGCAATCAGTACCGAGACCCCAAAATTGTTGAACTCCTGAAATAGCCGCATGATGTCCATGGAGAGCTGGGGATCCAGGTTGCCGGTCGGTTCATCCGCCAGTAACAACGGCGGCTTGTTGACGATGGCACGGGCGATGCCGACCCGCTGCTGTTCACCACCGGAGAGCATCCGCGGCTGGTAGCGCTCCTTGCCGAGCAACCCCACCTTGTCCAGCGCCGCCGCGACCCGCTTGTTGATATCGGCGTGGCTGTAGCCATCGATCACCAGCGGCAGCGCCACGTTGTCGAACACGGTTCTGTCCATCAGCAATCGGTGATCCTGAAAGATCATCCCGATCTGGCGGCGAACATAGGGGATCTGACTGCGCTGGATATGGCTGACATCGTCGCCATGAAAGAAGACACGACCATCGGTCGGGCGCTCCATCACGCTGATCAGTTTGAGGAGGGTACTCTTGCCCGCCCCCGAGTGCCCGGTCAGAAAGGCCATCTCTCCCTTGCGCAGGTGAAAGCTGACCTTTTGCAGCGCCTGATGGCCGCCGCTGTATACCTTGCTGACCTTGTCAAAACGAATCATAACGGTTCCCTGAAATTGACAAACCCCGACCGGAGTCGGGGCATGGAACACTTACTCATCACGGCTGAGCTGACTCATCGCGGCCGGACTTATTCATCGCGGCTGAAGAGCGCCTCGATGAAGTCATTGGCAACGAAGGGACGCAGATCGTCGATCCCCTCGCCCACCCCGATGTAGCGGATCGGGATCTGGAACTTGTCGGCCACCGCGAAGATGACGCCGCCCTTGGCGGTGCCATCCAGCTTCGTGAGGGTGATGCCGGTCAGGCCAACCGCCTCGCTGAACAGCTTGGCCTGGCTCAGCGCGTTCTGGCCGGTGCCTGCATCCAGCGTCAGCATGATCTCGTGGGGCGCCTCTTCATCCAGCTTCTTCATCACCCGCACTACCTTCTTGAGCTCTTCCATCAGGTTGCTCTTGTTCTGCAGGCGACCGGCGGTGTCGGCGATCAGCACGTCAGCCCCGCGGGAGCGGGCGGCCTCGATGGCGTCATAAATGACAGAAGCGGAATCGGCACCGGTATGCTGGGCAATCACCGGAATATTGTTGCGCTGACCCCAAACCTGCAGCTGTTCGACCGCTGCGGCACGGAAGGTGTCACCCGCCGCCAGCATCACGCTCTTGCCCTCGGCCTGGAACTGCTTGGCCAGCTTGCCGATGGTGGTGGTCTTGCCGACGCCGTTTACACCGACCATCAGGATCACATAAGGCTTCTTGCTGGTGTCGATCACCAGCGGCTGCTCGACCTTGGCCAGCATCTCGCCCATGTCCTGCTTGAGCAGGCCGTAGAGCGCCTCGGCATCCTTGAGCTGCTTGCGATCCGCGTGCTGCACCAGCCCCTCGATGATGCGGGTGGTGGTGTCGACGCCGAGATCGGCGGTCAGCAACTGGGTCTCCAGCTCTTCAAACAGCTCGTCGTCGATCTTCTTGCCACGGAACAGGCCGAAGAAACCGGAGCCGATATTCTCCTTGGTGCGCACCAGACTGCGCTTGAGACGAGCAAAGAAGCCCTCCCGCTGCGGTTTGTCCTGGGTGTCGTCGTCTACCTTGGCGGCCAGCGGCAGGGCTGCCAGGGCGGCAGCCTCAGCCTCCATCGCGGCGACCAGGCGCATATCTTCCGCTCGCTGGGCCTCTTTGGCGATACGGGCTTCTTCCGCAGCCTGAGCTTCGGCAGCGATGCGAGCCTCTTCCGCGGCGCGAGCCTCGGCAGCAATGCGAGCTTCTTCCGCAGCGCGGGCTTCGGCGGCGATACGGGCTTCGGCAGCGATGCGGGCCTCTTCTGCGGCGCGAGCCTCGGCGGCGATACGAGCCTCTTCCGCAGCGCGGGCTTCGGCGGCAATGCGAGCCTTTTCCGCAGCCTGAGCTTCGGCAGCGATGCGGGCTTCTTCTGCAGCGCGGGCTTCGGCAGCAATGCAAGCCTCTTCCGCAGCGCGGGCCTCGGCAGCAATGCGAGCCTCTTCTGCGGTGCGAGCCTCGGCGGCGATACGAGCCTCTTCCGCAGCGCGGGCCTCGGCAGCAATGCGAGCTTCTTCCGCAGCGCGGGCTTCGGCAGCAATGCGAGCTTCTTCCGCAGCACGAGCTTCGGCGGCGATGCGGGCCTCTTCTGCGGCGCGAGCTTCGGCAGCAATGCGAGCCTCTTCGGCAGCCTTGACCTCAGCGGCAGTGCGAGCGGCTTCAGCGGCACGCTCCTCTTCGGCGATCAGCGCTTCGTTGACGATCACCGGCTCCAGATCGGAAGCGCACTCCTCCACCACCAGCGGGCCGTGATCGTCCAGCTCGGTAGGCAAGCAGCAATCATCTTGCAAAACGGAATTCTGTGCGCTGGCAGGCACTTCGGGGGCAATGGCCGGCGTACTATCGGAAACAGTGGTATCGGAAACGGGAGCGGGGGTAGCAGTGACCTCGGGCTCAACGGTAACGGGGGTGGCTTGGGGTGTCTGTGGTTGGACAGCCTCAGCCTCTTCTTTCTTGCGGCCGAAACCCAGCCAGGAAAACAAACCTTTTGCCATCTAAAAATACTCACATCAAAGGCTGACTGCTAAGATAGCCGTCCCTTGGCGGGTCGGCATAAAAATGAACCGCCTTATACTACCACTTTATTTTCTGACGATGAAACGCGATGCCTAGAGTGAAATCCAGCCGTAGCAACCCGAGCAAGAGTCCCGCCCCGCAAGGAAAATCGGGCTTTGTAAGAATCATCAGCGGCCAGTGGCGAGGCCGCAAATTGCCGGTCAAGGATGTGGAGGGGCTCAGACCCACCACGGATCGCGTCAAGGAGACCATCTTCAACTGGCTGGCCCCCCACATTCGCGGCACCCGCTGCCTGGATCTGTTTGCCGGTAGCGGCGGACTCGGACTGGAGGCACTGTCGCGCTATGCCGAGCAGGTGACCCTTATCGAGATGGACAAAGGGGCCGCTGACCAGATCAAGAAGAACCTGACCGCCCTCGGCAGCAGTCAGGGCCAGGTGATCCAGTCAGATGCAGTGAGCTGGCTACAAGGCCCGGCCACGCCGTTTGATCTGGTGTTCCTCGATCCGCCGTTTCGCCGCGAGCTGCTGCCGCAAGTGTGCGAACTGCTGGAGCAGCGCGGCTGGCTGGCGCCGGACGCCCTCATCTATCTGGAACGGGAAAAAGAGATGGCCGATCTGGCGCTGCCTGCCAGCTGGCAACTACTCAAGGATAAACAGGCAGGTCAGGTCTGTTATCAACTCTATCTACGGGAGGTAAACAATGAAGCGGGTCTTTAATCTGTTGGCGATGGGGCTGATATTGTTCTTCTGGTTTGGCGTACTGGTGAGCCTGATTGCCCCGCTGCCCGGCAAACTCAACGGCTTTCTGCCGGTCTGCGGCGTCATCGTCGCCCTGCTGCACTGGCTGCAGGCCAGCATGATCAAGGCAGCTTGCAAACGCTACTTCGCGGTCACCAAGGCCGAGTTTGTCACTGTGCTGATCTTTGGTGTGTTTGGCATGGTCGACATTCGTCAGCGCCTGCAAGAGATCGTCAACGCCGCCCAGCGCGGCAATCTCTCGGACAAACCATAAAAGAAAAGGGGACGGCGGTAGCCGTCCCCTAGAGTCGTGTCGTCCTGTCCGTAGAACTGCAATGCTCCCTGCAATCCCTGACGTTATCCTAATCCTTTGGAATATCCCCTTTCCAATCCGTTGGCGTGTCCTGCGGCGTTCCTGGCCTGGCAATTCATCCTGAACTGCTTCACTGTCTCCATCCTGGAGGTGTCCATTACCACGTCCTGTGGGGTTCCTTGCGTCTTCCTGACAGATAACCATCCGGGTTATCTCACTTCATCCTGAAGTATTCCTCTCGCATCCGGCGAGGTCCTGTTCATCCTGAAGAACGAGGTTCCGTTCGTTCTGCTCCCATCCCGAGAGTGTCCTGCCGCATCCCGCGGTGTTCCTTTATTCATCCGTGACGATAATCATCCTGATTATCGAGCTCATCCTGAGGTGTCCCTTGTCCACATCCTGCGGACTATTCCATCTTTATGCGCTGCCCTGCATCCTGCCGGACCAGCTTCGTCCTTGTGAGACCCATACTAAGGAAATGCGCACCCCGAACAAGGGCCATCCGATGATAAAGATCCGATGCGGCTCCCATCTCAAAAAACGAACTTAAAAACTAACCCTTTAATATCAGTCATTTATTTAGTTTCACGGGAAAGCTCGATCATTCTGGCATGGCTTCGCGTACGGCTCAAAGCGCCAGCCTCTTACAGTCGCTATGGCAGATCTCTTACACGGGTTTCGCCCCCAAAAACAGGGCAGGAAAACGGTTCAATCCTGACGTTAAGACTTAAAAATTAGTTGAATAAATATGCTTAAAAAAACCGCAAAAAAAGAGCCGAGACCAGGCTCGACTCTTCAACATTCCAATTTTTTAATCAGCTCAAGCGGTTGGCCGGATTGAGATAGGCCTTGCGCAGCGATTCCGGTGCCAGCACCTCCAGTTCACCGCCGATGTTGTTCAACCAGCTGCGAAACTCCGGGGTGTCCTGCACTTCGGTCTCCACCACCACGCTGCGCTTGTCATAGCGGGTCATGCGCGGATTGTTGCCGGGGATCTGGTTATCCACCAGCGACTGGCTGTTGGCATCGATCCGGCCGACGAAACGGATCGGGCCGCTCACATCCTGATAGCCCTGATCGCGGATCAGCTTCTGGATATTGAAATCCTTCGGCTGGGTGGCACTGAAGTTGGTCAGCTCCACGTTCTTGATATGGTCAAACGGGATGCCGTAGACCTTGGGATCCAGCTCGGACAGAGTGCACAGCAGGATCGGGCCGTCCGGCTGATTGAGAATGCCGAGCGGGTTGATACGGTCGTAGCAGAGCCACACGGTGCGCTCTTTGATCACGCGCTGGATCTCGGCACTGAACTTGCGACCACGCCAGAGCGCATCGCGGATCAGGGTGCTGCGGCGGATCTCCGGGTTGCCGGCAAACGGACGCGGTGACTGGTGGACACTCTCCAGCCAGCGTTCGGCCAGTTCGCTCTGGCTGTCGCGGATCACCTGGCTCGCCTTGTCGACCAGCGGATTCAATTCGGTCAGTACACTCGCCGGCAACAGTTGGCTTGCCTGATCACTCCAGGTTTTCAGGGCCACCGCCAGCGAGAGCGGCATGATATTGGCAAAGTCGTTGAGGCCGTGGCGCTCGAAGCACCAGCCATGGGGTTTGCTGCGCTCGTCCGAGGTGAGGTCGAACAGTCCCATGCCGGACATCTCCTCCAGGTCCCGTTGCACGGTACGCAGACTGACGTGGATGCCTTCCTCTTCCAGTTTTACCTGGAGTTGGCTGGCGGTCAGCTTGTAAGGGCGGTGCGGGATGCAACGCGCCAAGGTCAGTTGTCGTAACAGCTTCTTGCTCATGGTGCTTGCCTTCACTGGTTTAGCGTTGACTGTATGCTAGTCGTGACTTGCGACAGTCTATGTCGCAAGTTTTGCTGCGACAACTGTCGCCATTTTCATACAAAACACACTAAATAGTTGATTTATAAAGACAATGCACTCAAAAAAGGAGCCGCTAGAGGCTAAAATTAGCCAAAAATCCCTCAAATGAAAGTTCTATCTTGCGATTTATTGTTAGCATAAAACTCCGATTAATTAATTCATCGTAGAATATGATTTCAGGGGAGAGCATGACTCTCCCCTTTTGCTCACATCAGCCACGACCAGGCTGACTTGGTGATGGCCGCACCGACCATGTAGCCAAACACCGCCAGCGCCGCCACACCGGCCACCAGCTTCTGACCGCGGGCCGGGCGCTTGAGCGCCATGACACCCAGACCGATATAGAGCACCAGTGCAACCAGCTTGGCCATCAGCCAGGGTTGTTGACCCGGGCTCAACTGCAAGGCCACCGCCAGTAACACACCAAACAGCAGCAGGAAGGTGTCGTTGATATGCGGCAGGATCTTCAGCCACTTCTGCTGCAACCGATCGCTGCCGGCCAGCGCCAGACTCCAGCGATAGATAAAGAGCAGCAGACTGACCAGCGCCAGCGTCATATGCAGGTGTTTAAACATGGGGTAATAGGCAATCATTTTGCTTCCTTGTCGTCGTCGGGTAACCCGCTATTCCAGTTGTGGGCATGGATACGCTCCTGCCCCTCCTCGTCGTCTTGCAACAGATCGGAGAGGATCTCCCGGTATTGCAGGCTCTTGTTGATATAAGTGTGTTCGTCATCCAGATAGTTGACCTGCTCGCGCAACAGCCAGTTATCGTGCTGCTTGAATGTCTGCCCCGCCCGCCAGGCCTGGTTGGCCCGAAAACCGAGCTGGGTCAGGGCTTCCACCCCTAGATCGACCGCCGAGCCCAGGGTTTCCCGGTGCACGCTCTCGACCCCGTGGCGCAGGATCTCGTGGGCATGGGGTCGATCCAGCGCTCGCGCCAGGATCTTCAGGTGCGGGAAGTGCTTCTGCACCATCTCGATCACCGCCAGCGAGGTGGCAGGATCGTTGATGGAGAGCACCAGCAACTTCGCCTTGTGCGCCCCGGCGGCATGGAGCAGATCGATCCGGCTGGCATCGCCATAGAAGACCTGATAGCCGTACTTGCGCAGGGTCTCTATCTGGCTGGCATCCTGCTCGAGGATAGTGGTACCGATGCCGTGACCATGCAGCAGACGCCCCACGATCTGGCCGAAGCGGCCGAAGCCCGCGATGATCACCGGATGCTCCACCAGCTCAGGTTGCTCATGCTGCGGTGCGTCGCTCTGGTTACGGTAATCGAACCAGGGCTGGATCACCCGATCGTTGAGGATCAGCAGCAGTGGGGTGAGCGCCATGGAGAGCGCTACCACCAGCGTCAGCAACGAGATGGTCTCGCCGGGCAGCACCCGGTTCTGGGCGGCAAACGAGAAGAGCACGAAGGCAAACTCACCGCCCTGTGCGAGCGCCAGCGCGAAGGTCCAGCGTTGACTCGGCGAGATGCGGATGATGAAGCCGAGTGCCATCAACACCAGCCATTTGAGCACCATCAGCCCCACCACCAGCGTCGGGATGAGAAAAGGATGTTCGGCAAACAGGCCGAAGTTGATGCCAGCCCCCACCGACATAAAGAACAGGCCGAGCAGCAAGCCCTTGAACGGCTCAATGTCTGCCTCCAGCTCGTGGCGATATTCGCTGTCGGCCAGCACCACACCGGCGAGGAAGGAGCCAAGTGCAGGCGAAAGCCCCACCGACTCCATCAGCACAGCGATAGCGATCACCAGCAGCAGGGCGGCGGCGACGAAGATCTCCCGCATATGGGACTGGGCGATGGCACGAAATACCGGCCGCATCAGATAGTGGCCACCCAGCACGATGCCGGAGATAGCCGCCACCACCAGCAGGCCATGCTGCCAGCCCGCCAGCTCGGAGCTGCCATTGTTGCTCACCGGCGCCATGGCCAGCAGCGGCAGGATCGCCAGAATTGGAATGACGGCGATGTCCTGAAACAGCAGCACGGCAAAGGCGGAGCGACCGCTCTCGCTCTGCATCAACTTGCGCTCCTGCAGGCTCTGCAACACGATGGCGGTGGAGGAGAGCGCCAGAATGAGGCCAATGGCCAGCCCCTGTTGCAGCGGCAAACCGATCAGGTGCGCCACGCCGGTCAGAGCTGCCGTGGTAAGCAACACCTGCAGGCCGCCCGTGCCGAGGATCGGCCCCTTCAGCTGCCACAAGAGGGCCGGACGCAACTCAAGACCGACCAGAAACAGCATCAGCACCACGCCAAACTCGGCGAAGTGCATCACATCCTTCTGCTCCCCCACCAGCCCCAGCAGAAAGGGGCCTATGATGATCCCCGCCAGCAGGTAGCCGAGCACCGAGCCCAGCCCCCAGCGCTTGGCCAGCGGCACCGCGATAACGGCGGCGGAGAGGTAGATAAAGGCATCAAACAGGATCCCGTGGCCCATCAGTCAGCCCTCCGTGTGAACGTCTGATCCGGCTCATGAGCTCGGCCAGCAAGCTGCCAGTGTTTCATCAGAGCACCTCCAGCAAGTCGCGCAGATAAGGGCGCCCGGCCAGTTGCTCCGGGGTCAGCTGATCGTCACGCAGGGCGCAAAGCAGCTGGCGGTAGTCCTGCCCGCAGCGGCGCAGGGCGGCGGGATCCTTGATCTTGTGGAACGAGTGGAGCACAAAAGGCGGCAACCAGTTCATGCCGCACAAGGTGGCCGCCTGCTGAAAGGGCAGCAGAAAATCGAGCAGCGGTCGGCTGTTGTAACCCTCGCTGCAGTAGGACTCCGGCGCCCCGCCGGTGGTGATGGCGCTCAGCCACTGCTTGCCCTTGAGGGCGTGGGCTTCGGGGCCGTAGGCATAGCCATACTCCAATACCAGATCCATCCACTCTTTCATGATGGCCGGGCAGGAGTACCAGTAAAACGGGTGCTGAAAGACGATGATGTCGTGCTCACAGAGCAGCGCCTGCTCCCGCTTCACATCGATAAACATGTCGGGATAGTGGTGGTAGAGGTCGTGAACCGTGACCCCCTCCAGCCCCTCAATCGCCTGCAACAGCTGCTTGTTGGCCCGCGAGCTCTGCAGCGCGGGATGGGAAAAAATAACCAGAATGCGTTTCATGACCACATCACCCGAACAAAGCCTTGCGGTGCAAGGCGAGGTAAACAGAAAAGGGGAGTCTGGGGAGCTGCATCGTAAAGGTGCACAGGAGAGCGACCTTATCAGGAAGCGCCATAGCCTGCCAACTCGGGGATCAGCTCCCGCAGCGCCGGATTGAGGGTCTGGTGGGCGGGATAGCAGAGCCCGATCCGGCGAAACATCCGCGGCCCGCTCACCGGCAGGGTACTGAGACCCGCCTCATCTTCCACCAGCCCGTCCGGCAGAAAACTGATGCCGACCCCCGCCAGCACCAGCGCCATCACCAACCCCTTGCTCTCGGCCTTGGCCACCAGATTGAGAGTAAGCCGGTCACAGGCCAGCAGGCCGATAGTCTGCTGATGGGCTTCGCAGGGCGGGCACTCAATAAAATCATAATGTTGCAGCTCGGCCAGCTCGATCCTTTCGCGACTGGCCAGGGGGTGATCGACCGGCACGCAGAGCACGTAATCCTCCTCCCACAGCGGCAGAAAGATCTCGTCCTCCCGGCGCAAGGCATCCAGCGTCAAGCGGCAGTCGGCGGGGGTGGCGTAGTCGGAGAGGGTGAGATCCAGCTGCGGCAGCACGCGCTGTACTTGCTGCAACAGCCCGGCCACCCGGCGGCGACTCAAGTCCGGCATGATGGCGATATTGAGCCTCGCACGCGTCGCCTTCTGGCGAAACAGCTCCGGCAGACGGCGTGCCTCCTCCACCAGCTTGACCGCGTGAGGATAGAGATAGTGGGCCGGATCTTTCGCCACCACCCCCTTCTTGCCCCGGACAAACAGGCTGTCACCGAGCACCTCTTCCAGCTGGCGCAGTCCCGCCGAGAGGGAGGGCTGGCTGACGTGGCAGCGCTCGGCCGCCGCCGTGATGTTCTTCTCTTCATAGATGGCGATGAAGAAACGCAGCAATCTCAAGTCCAGCATAAACCAACCATAGTTTTTTCAGATGATAACCAGCGGAAAACAATATTTATCACTTATAGATGCAGTGACTATAGTGATTGGGTTCCGTGCTGGCCAGCCACCTGTTTGCTCAAACCGACTCTTGAATCAGAAGGAAAGACCCATGTCCAAATCTCTCGTCGTGATCACCGGTGCCTCCGCCGGGATCGGTGCCGCCATCGCCCGTGCCTTCTCTGCCGCCGGCCATCCGCTGCTGCTGCTGGCCCGCCGGGTCGAGCCGATGCAGGCGCTGAACCTGCCCGATACCCTCTGCATCGGGGTCGATGTGACCGACACCGCCGCCATGAAAGCCGCCGTCCAGCAGGCAGAAGCCAAATTTGGCCCGGTGGGCTGCATGGTCAACAACGCCGGTGTCATGCTGCTGGGTCAGGCCGATGTGCAGGATCCCGCCGAGTGGCAGCAGATGCTCAACATCAACGTGATGGGGGTGCTGAACGGCGTCCACGCAGTGCTGGCAGGCATGAAGGAGCGCCGCAGCGGCACCATCATCAACATCAGCTCCATCGCCGGTCGCAAGACCTTCCCGAACCATGCTGCCTACTGCGCCACCAAGTTCGCCGTGCACGCCCTGACCGAGAACATCCGGGAAGAGGTAGCCGATGTCGGCGTGCGGATGGTGACCATTGCCCCGGGTGCGGTCGAGACCGAGCTGCTCAGCCACACCACTGACGAGAGCATCAAGGCCGGTTACCACGACTGGAAAGATCAGATGGGTGGCGTCATTGCGCCGGAAGTGATCGCCGATGCCGTGCTCTACGCCTGGAACCAGCCTGCCAACGTCTGCGTGCGCGAGATCGTGCTGGCGGCGACCCGTCAGCAACCTTAATCCTGGCTGACTGACACCATGGGGAGGGCTTGACCCTCCCCCGGGGCACAGGGTTACCATGTGTCCCTTATTTTTTCCGAGTCATTCCATGGTTCTCACCCGTCGCCAACTCGCTCACGCCCGTCGCTGGCTCCCCTTGTGGAGTCTGGTGCTGGTGTTGATGTCGTTTGGCAGCCGGGCCGCAACCGACCTCTGTACCCTGACTACCCACTGCAGCCAGAGCGAGCGCTCCCTGGAAAAAGCGATGCCCTGCGGCAGCTTTACCACCGCCCTCTCGATGACACTGGTAGGCAGCGACAGCCTGACGGTCGCCGTGCTGGAACCGGATACCCCCGACTTCGCCTCCCCCTCTCTCTTTATGCCGGACGCCCCGTGCGAGCGGCTCGAACGTCCCCCACGCCCCCGGATCTGAAACGCATCCCGTATCGGGCATCTTTTCTTTCAATCTGAGGTGAGTGATGTACAAACCCCTGTTACTGGCCATGCTGGCCGGTACCGTCAGCTTTTCGGCTCTCGCGGCCGAGAAGATGACCGTCTACAAATCCAAATATTGTGGCTGCTGCCAAAGCTGGAACGAGCACATGGAGCAGAATGGCTTCGAACTGGAGGTCATCGAAACCGAGCAGCTCGGCGCAGTGAAGCAGCAATACGGTATCGCGCCGGAACTGGCCTCTTGCCATACCGGTATCGTAAATGGCTATGTGATCGAGGGGCATGTACCGGCCGCCGATGTGCAGAAGCTGCTCAGGGAAAAACCGGCAATCCGTGGCCTGACCATTCCGGGCATGCCCCAGAGTGCGCCGGGCATGGATATTCCGGGCCATCCCTATGAGGTACTGAGTATCAGCAACGAGGGCGCGACCAACCGCTGGTCGAGCTACCCCGGCTGACGAAAACTGGCCATGAGAGGGCACTCCCATATCATGTGAGGCACACCTGAGCGGACTCTTGCCGCTCATGGCCAGAAAGAGGGCCGCTATCGCGAGATAGCGGCTTTTTTTGATTACATTTCCTGCAATAACAAGGGATTGCTTGCAACCACCGGCAACAAGGGGCAGATTTAACGCCAATTCATGGAGCCGATGCTCAGGTCTACCAACCCTTTCCAGCGCCAAGGATGCGACATGTTTACCTTTTCCCGAGGAGTTCTGCTGCTAGCCTTTCTGACAGTTCTCCCCCCCACTTATGCCAATGAAGAGCCCGCCATGCTGACAAGCGAACATCCAATCCAGCCGCCCGTGGCCGCCAAACATCCCCGCACTCTGAAAAAACACGGGGATACCCGCATCGACAACTACTACTGGCTGCGTGACGACGAGCGGCAGAAGCCCGAGGTATTGGACTATCTCAAGGCCGAGAACGCCTATACCGAGGCCATGCTCAAGCCGACCCAACCCCTGCGCGAACAGCTTTACAAAGAGATGGTCGCCCGCATCCCCCAGCTGGATGAGTCGGTACCCTATGTGAAAAATGGCTACCGCTACCAGACCCGCTATGAGCCGGGCAAGGAGTACGGGATCTACTCGCGCACCAAGCTCGGTGAAGAGCAGGCGAGTCTGCTGCTCGACAGCAACCTGCGAGCCGAGGGGCACGAGTTCTATGCCCTCGGCGCCCTTGAGGTGAGCCGCAACAACCGCTGGCTGGCGGTGGCGGAAGATTTCCTCTCCCGTCGTCAGTACCAGATCCAGTTCCTCGATCTGGAGAGCGGCCAGTGGGCCACCGACAAACTGGAAAATACCTCCGGCAATCTGGTGTGGGCCAACGACAACAAGACCGTCTTCTATGTGCGCAAGCACCCGCAGACCCTGCTTCCGTATCAGGTCTATCGCCATAGGCTAGGGACGGATCCGGCCACGGACAAGCTGGTCTATGAAGAGAAGGATGACTCCTTCTACATCAGCCTCTACGCCACCACCTCGGAAGATTTCATCGTCATCGCCCTCTCCAGCACCACCACAGGCGAAGCGCGGCTGATCGATGCCAACCAGCCGGAGCACGCCCCCCGCCTGTTCCTGCCCCGTCAGGTGGATCACGAATACAGCCTGGATCACTACCGCGGCCGCTTCTATGTGCGTTCCAACAAGGATGGCAAGAACTTCGGCCTCTACGAGACCAAGGAGAGCCCGGTCGATCGCTGGAAGGCGGTGATTGCCCCCAATCCGGACGTGCTGCTGGAGAGCTACGCCCTGTTCAAGGATTGGCTGGTACTGGAAGAGCGCAACAAGGGGCTGACCCGACTGCGCCAGATCAACTGGCAGAGCGGTGACGAGAAGGAGATCGCCTTCGACGATCCCGCCTATGTCACCTGGCTCGCCTACAACCCGGAGCCGGATACCAGCGCCCTGCGTTATGGCTACTCCTCCATGACCACCCCCGCCTCTACCTATGAGCTGGATATGGCGAGCGGCAAGCGCACCCTGCTCAAGCAGCAGCCGGTGGCCGGCTTCAAGGCCGACCAGTACGCCAGCGAGCGGCTCTGGGTGACCGCCCGCGACGGCGTATCGGTGCCAGTGTCTCTGGTCTATCGCAAGGACAAGTTCAAGAAAGAGCAGGCCGATGCGCCCAAGAATCCGCTGCTGGTCTATGGCTACGGCTCCTACGGCGCCAGCATGGATCCCGACTTCAGCAGCTCGCGCCTGAGCCTGCTGGACAGAGGCTTCGTCTACGCCATCGCCCATATCCGGGGTGGTGAAGAGCTGGGCCGTCACTGGTACGAAGATGGCAAGTTGCTGAAAAAACAAAATACCTTCAATGACTTTATCGATGTCACCAAGGCGCTGGTGGAGCAAGGCTACGGTGCCAAGGATCAGGTCTACGCCATGGGCGGCAGCGCCGGCGGCCTGTTGATGGGGGCCGTCATCAATCAGGCGCCCGAACTCTATCGCGGCGTGGTGGCGCAGGTGCCGTTCGTCGATGTGGTCACCACCATGCTGGACGAGTCGATCCCCCTCACCACCGGGGAGTATGACGAGTGGGGCAACCCGAACCAGAAGCGCTACTACGACTACATGAAGAGCTACAGCCCCTACGATCAGGTCAAGGCACAAGCCTACCCCAACCTGCTGGTCACCACCGGGCTGCACGACTCGCAAGTGCAGTATTGGGAGCCAGCCAAGTGGGTCGCCAAGCTGCGCGAGCTGAAGACGGATGATAACAAGTTGTTACTGAACACCGACATGGACGCCGGCCACGGTGGCAAGTCGGGCCGCTTCAAAGCCTACGAAGATATCGCGCTGGAGTACGCCTTTATCCTGGATCTGGCCACCCCGGCCAACTGATCCAGTATGACCCCGGCCCTTGTCACACAAGGGCCGCATAAGAATCCCACCCTAGTTTTTCCCTCTTCCATTTCCCTTCATATCAAATTAATCTTCGGCTAGAAAATGAATGATCGAGGTCATGTTTCTCAAGATTTAACTCCGCTATTTTGCCATTTCGTTTGATTTATGTTGGGTGAATGTGCTTAATCGGAGTGCTTGCAACTTTTTATTTGGCCCCTCAGGGGCCAATTTATCTTCGACCGACAGGAGGTCGGTAGCCTCACCACAGGATGAGGGTGACCGCCGGAAAAGGGGGCAATCAACTCCCCCGCTTTCGCGCAACGAGAAGAGCGGGCAAGCCCGGCGCAGAACGGGATTGCCATCAATTTATCCGGGGATCGGATAAACAAAATCAAAGAAAAGGGAGAAAAAATGAAAGGATTAACTTTGGCATGCGCCCTGTCGGCGGCTCTGGTCGGTGTTTCATTCGGTGGTCCGGTACAAGCGCAGGAGCGCTTCGTGACCATAGGCACCGGCGGTCAGACCGGCGTCTACTATGTCGCTGGCCAGTCCATCTGCCGCTTCCTCAATCGCGGCGCCGCCGATCACCAGATCAAGTGCAACGCCCCGGCCAGTGGCGGCGGTGTTGCCAACGTCAACGGCATCCGCAGCGGTGAATTCAACTTCGGCATCATGCAATCCGACCACCAGTTCAAGGCGATGAAGGGGCTGCCACCGTTCCAGGCCGAAGGGGCCATGGACGATATGCGCGCCGTCTTCTCCCTGCAGAGCGAAGTGTTCACCATCCTGGCTCGCCGCGATGCCAAGATCGCCAGCTTCGACGATCTGAAGGGCAAGCGCGTCAACATCGGCAACCCGGGCTCCGGCCAGCGTGACACCATGGAAGAGATCATGGCGGTCAAAGGCTGGAAAAAGGGTGACTTCGGTCTGGTCTCCGAGCTGAAACCGGCCGAACAGGCCTCCGCCCTCGGTGACAACAACATCGACGCCATGAGCTACTTCGTCGGTCACCCGAACGGCGCCATTCAGGAAGCTTCCACCACAACAGATGCAGTACTGGTACCTGTGACCGGCGCCGACATCGACAAGCTGCTGGCCGAGAAGAGCTACTACAGCAAGGCCGAGATCCCGGGCGGCATCTACAAGGGCAGCGACAAGCCGACCCCCTCCATCGGTGGCAAAGCGGTGCTCTCCACCAGCGCCAAAACCGATCCGGAAGTGGTCTATCAGCTGGTCAAGTCGGTGTTCGACAACCTGGATCGCTTCAAGCGCCTGCACCCTGCCTTTGCCGACCTGAAAGAGGCCGACATGATCAAGGTAGGTCTCTCTGCACCGCTGCATGAAGGGGCTGCCCGCTACTACAAAGAGCGCGGCTGGCTCTGATTGAAGGCCCCGGGGCCTTTGTCACTCTCTTCGACACCCGTCTGCCGCCTGATTGCGGGGGCGGGTGTCGCTCTTGTTGTACTCGTTGGCACAAGTTAACCCTATGCAAGATAAACAACTCTCTACCGAGGAACTGATCGCTCAAGATGTGGGCGCTCGCCTGCCGCTGGGCATCATGGGCTGGCTCATCACCGCGCTGGCGCTGGCCTGGTCGCTGTTCCAGCTCTGGATCGCCTCGCCACTCCCCTTCATGGTGGGGTTTGGCGTACTCAATGACACCGAAACCCGCTCCATTCACCTCACCTTCGCCCTGTTACTCGCTTTTCTGGTGTTCCCGGCATTTCGCTCCTCGCCGCGGGATCGGGTCCCCCTCGGCGATATCGCCCTCGGTCTGATCGCTGCTGGCGCCGCCTCTTACCTGTTTGTGATGTATGAAGCACTGGCGCTGCGTCCCGGCACCCTCACCACCGCCGATCTGGTGACCGCCTGTATCGGCATTCCGCTGCTGCTGGAAGCGGCGCGCCGCGCCCTGGGGCCGGCACTGGCGGTCATCGCTATCGTCTTTCTGATCTACAGCCTGGCGGGCCCCTGGATGCCGGGACTGCTGGCACATCGCGGGGTAGGCTTTACCGCACTGGCCAACCACCAGTGGATCACCACCGAAGGGGTGTTCGGCATTGCCCTTGGCGTCTCCACCAGCTTCGTGTTTCTGTTCGTGCTGTTCGGCGCCCTGCTGGAGCGGGCCGGTGCCGGTCACTACTTTATCCAGCTCGCCTTCAGCCTGCTCGGTCACCTTCGTGGCGGCCCGGCCAAGGCGGCAGTGGTCGCCTCCGGCCTGACCGGCCTGATTTCCGGCTCGTCGATTGCCAACGTGGTGACCACCGGCACCTTCACCATCCCGATGATGAAGAAGGTGGGCTTCAGTTCAGAGAAAGCGGGGGCGGTCGAAGTGGCCTCCTCGGTCAACGGCCAGATCATGCCACCCGTGATGGGGGCTGCGGCTTTCCTGATGGTCGAATACGTGGGCATCCCCTATGTGGAGATCATCAAGCACGCCTTCCTGCCTGCCGCCATCTCCTACATAGCGCTGCTCTACATCGTCCATCTGGAGGCGTTGAAACTGGGCATGCAGCCCATCGGCAACCATCAGCCCAAACCCTGGCTGCGCCGCCTGACCGGCTTTGCATTTGGCGCGGCCCTCATCAGCGGCCTGTCACTGGCGGTCTACTATGGCCTCGGCTGGCTCAAACCTGCGCTGGGTGACTACGCACTGCCGGGGATCTCGGTACTACTGGCTGCCACCTATGTGACCCTGTTGAAGATCGCCGCCAGCAATGAACCGCTGCCTGCCGAAGATCCCGACAAGCCGCTCACCGAGTTGCCCAACACCCGCGCCGTGCTGCTCTCCGGCCTGCACTTCCTGCTGCCGGTGGTGGTACTGGTGTGGTGCCTGATGGTGGAGCGCCTCTCGCCGGGGTTGTCGGCCTTCTGGGGTACCGTGATGCTGGTGATCATCCTGCTGACCCAGCGCCCGCTGCTCAACTGGCTGCGCAAGGACGGCAAGCACGACTACGGCACCGTCGCTGACGGCGTGGTGGATCTGCGGGAAGGGCTGGTCGCAGGCGCCCGCAACATGATCGGTATCGGCATTGCCACCGCCACCGCGGGAATTATCGTGGGTGCGGTCTCCCAGACCGGGGTTGGTCTGGTGCTGGCGGATCTGGTGGAGTTCCTCTCCATGGGCAACCTGCTGCTGATGCTGCTGCTCACCGCCCTGTTGAGCCTGATCCTCGGCATGGGGCTGCCGACCACTGCCAACTACATCGTCGTCTCCAGCCTGCTGGCACCGGTGGTGGTGACGCTGGGGCAGCAAAACGGGCTGATCGTGCCGCTGATCGCGGTGCACCTGTTCGTCTTCTACTTCGGCATCATGGCGGATGTGACGCCACCGGTGGGGCTGGCCTCCTTCGCGGCTGCGGCTGTCTCCAAGGGCGATCCCATCAAGACCGGGATCACCGCGTTCTACTACAGCCTGCGTACCGCGGCACTGCCGTTCCTGTTTATCTTCAACACCGATCTGCTGCTGATCGACGTGGACTTCGCCCACGGGGTGCTGATCTTCATCGTGGCGACCATCGCCATGCTGATCTTCGCCGCCGCCACTCAGGGCTGGTTCCTGGTGAAGAGCCGCTGGTACGAGAGCGTGCTGCTGTTGCTGGTCGCCTTTACCCTGTTCCGCCCGGGTTTCTGGATGGACATGGTGCACGACCCCTATCGCGAGACCCCGCCTGCCCAGCTGGCCCAAACCATGGGTGAAGTGGAGGCGGAGAGCACCCTGCGGCTGCGGATCCTCGGTGAAGATGCAGTAGGCAAGCCACGCAAGTTCACCCTGCTGGTCGCCGTACCGGATGGGGCAAATGGCGAAGAGCGGCTGGCCAATCTGGGGCTCAGCCTCTATGAGCAGGATGGCAAGACGCTGATCGACAACGTCGCCTTTGGCAGCCCGGCCGCCACCATGGGACTGGAGTTCGATCAGGAGATCCTCACCGTCAAGGCGCCGACCGAGCGCTGGACCAAGGAGTGGATGTGGATCCCGGGCTTCCTGCTGTTCGGGGCGATCGTCTGGCTGCAGCGTCGCCGCAGCGTCAAGGCCGGTTAATCCACCGGGCAGATGAGACCGAGGGCCGCTATTGCGGCCCTCTTTTTATTGCCTTGCCCTCTGCGGCTCTTGCGATGAGCAACAATCATGGAAAAAGGTAAATGGTGGCGAGCGGCCAAAAAAGTGGGGTGACATGTCCATGTCACCCCCTCGCAAATAGCATGTTCCATATTGGAGTCCGGCCACGCCGGGTCTCTGTTTCACTTTCCGATAGTTCGCGACCCATCTGAAGTGCGCGCCAATTGCAGCAATGCAACCGACCAGCTACCCGTTACAACCTTCGTCCACACGGCAGACAGGCCGCCGTGTTTGTCCTTGCAACTGAAATATTACGCATAAAAACAAAATAAAAAACGTTTTTATGCTAATTCCATTCACATCAGAGTACAAAAAACAGCCTTATCATCACCGCCAAATTGTTATAAAACAGTAAGATAGGTTCATGCATGGTTATTCACCCGCAAAGGGCATCAGCAATGGCTTACAAGGCTTTGCGAGATCTCGCACAAAAAATGGCCGCCTCACAGCCAACGGCGCAGGGGCAACCAGTCGCTAAGGCGGGCTATCAGTCGCCTTGACCACCCTTCGGGTTTGCGCGGCAATCCACCCGCCTGCTCCTGCCAGTGAGCCAGCCACGTTCGCAGCGCCTCGCAGATCGGCGGGCAGTGCAGATGCAGCATCAGTTCGGTATTGAGAAAGAGTGAGCGAGGATCGAGGTTGAGGCTGCCGAACAGCGCCCGCTCCTCCCCCAGCAGGATCAACTTGGCGTGCAGGCTGCCGTGGCCATGGTCAAACTCGGCGACCCGGATCCCTTGGCGCAGCAACCAGCCGAGATAACGCTGATAGGCACCATAGACCAGTGGCACATCGGTGCTGGCCAGCGAGTTGGTGAGAATGTCGATGGCGATCCCCTGCTGGCGCAGCCGCGCCAGACGGTGCCGGAACCCGCGGGTCAGGATGAGGTAAGGGGTCACCAACCCCAGCGAGCCGGGATTGTCATCCAGCTGGCGCCAGAGCTGACGGGCGGTGGTGGGACGGGAGATCAGCCCCTTGCCGGGACGGTCGAACCACACCTCGGCCCGCCCTTCATGCCACTGCAGCGGCAAATCGCGCTCGTCAAACAGCGCTGCGGGCAGATCGTAGACCGTCGCTACCGCCGGATCCGTCATGGTGAACAGGAAGTCGTTGACCACCTCTATTTCAGCGGGCAGCAGCTCGCGGCGCAGCAGATGGCGGATGGGGTGACTCCAGCGGCTGTGCCAGAACTGCTCGAACCCCTGCGCCATCTGCTGGCACAGTCCCCCCTGACAGGCGAGATCGAGATCCACGAAGGGAGCCTGCGGATCCAGACCGAAGTAGCGATCACCTATGTTGCGCCCGCCGATCAGCGCCAGCTTGCCATCCACCAGCAGCAGCTTGTTGTGCATCCGGTGGTTGATGCGGCGAAAGCTGAGCAACCCCTCCAGCAGCAGTGCCAGAGGGCGCCAGCCCCGCAGCCAGAAGGGGTTGAACAGCCGCACCTCGATCCCCGGGTAGTGAGCCACCATCTCCAGAAAGCGGTTGTCACCGGCATAGAGATCATCCACCAGCAGCTGCACCTTGACACCACGCCGGGCGGCGTGAAGCAGCTCGCTCAGAAGCAGCTTGCCGCTGCTGTCCTCCTCCCAGCTGTAGTACTGCGCCTGGATCCGCTCGCGGGCATGACGGATCCAGTGGCAGCGCACCTTGAGCGCCAGCAGGGGATCGTCGATCAGGGCAAAGGATCCGGGGATCATGATGTCATCCTGCTGTCATGGCCGGGTGTCATAACGCTGGCGAGCCTCTTCACATATTCAAAAGGAGTTGCTGATGGAACTGCATGATACCCCGATGTTGCGCTATCTGGGCCAGCTCAGCCAGCCAGATCTCATCCCGGCCACCGGCCCCGCCCACTGGTTTTTGCAACACAGGGACGGTGGCTGGCAATTGCCGACCGTGCAGGCGACCCTGCCGGTCAACCGGCTCAGGGCTGAGCCGCTTCGATAGCGGCAGCCTTGCCCTCGATCTGGGGCAGGCTGAAACGATAGGCCACGTAGTACTTGTAGATGGTGCCGACATAGTTGATCGGCCCCTGTCCGACTTCGTTGGCCACCAGCTGATCCACGTTGCCGAACCAGGCGTTGGGATCGAGCCCCAGCTTCTCCGCCTTGCCTCGCAGCGCCTGCACCCGGTTTGGCCCGGCGTTGTAGGCGGCGAGGGCAAACAGGTGGCGGTTGAGCCGATCCAGCTTGGGATCATTGAAGTAGGTATCGAGGATCAACCGCATGTAGCGGCAGGCGGCCTCCACATTTCCCTCCAGCGTGGTGAGTCTGGCGCCGTTGATGCCGACTTCCCGCCCCGTACTGGGCAGCAGTTGCATAAGGCCCACGGCCCCCTTGGGCGAGCGCGCCTTGGGATTGAGGCCGGACTCCTTGTAGCCAAGCGCCGCCAGCATCAGCCAGTCGAGATCGTATTGATTGGCGTACTTCTCCAGCACTTTGCGAATGGTCGCGAGGCGCCCCATGGGATCCGGCGCCAGGATATTGCTCATCTGATCGCTGCGAACCAGCAGCCGGCGCAGGGTCATGTCGCTGTAAAGACTGTTGCGGCTGACACTCGCCAGATAGCCATTGACCGCCTTGAGCAGCTCGGGGCTGTTCTTGCGCAGCGCCCAGGCGCTGGTGCCATTGCTGCGCAGGGGGATCAGCTTGTGGGCCTTGAGGCCGGAGATCATGCCACCCAGCCAGATCCGCCCCTTGTAGCTGTCGGTCACCGTCAGGGGAATAATGCCAGCGGCCACCATCTCCAGCAGATCGCCATCCTGTAGATATTCGGGCACCGTTTCGATATAGACGGGGGGCAGCCCCAGCTCGCGAAACAGCCAGTTGAGCTGGCGCAGACTCTCGTAGTAGCTGGAGCTGGCACGTACCCAGACCCGCCTGCCGGAGAGCTGGGTAATGCGGCTGAAGGCGGGCAGGCTCTGCTGGCTCACCACCCACTCCTCTATGGATGAAATGAGCGGCCGGGAGAAGGCCACCTGTTCACGCCGGGTCGGAGTCACCGTCATGGTCGCCGCAACCAGATCGCCGCGCCCCTCGGTCAGATAGTCCAGCAGCTTGTCCTGACGCACCGGGATGTAGACCACCTTGAGTTTGACCTTCTCTTTGGCGAGATAGGTCTTGTTCAGCCAGCGTTCGAACCCTTGCAGCTGATTGACCAGAATGCCGTACTGGGCGCCGCGATCGAGAAAGTAGAAGCCGCGCTCATAGACCACCAGTGCCCTGAGTTCGCGCTTTTGCAGAATGCTTTCGAGGTCCCCGGGTTGGGGCAGACGCTGTGGCTTGAGTTCAGCCGCGAGCAGGGGAAAACAGCAGAGGGCCAGCAGAGCCCAGATCCAGCGTCGCATCACGATGGCTGCCCCTGTGCTGAGGTCACGCCTGCTGCCTGTTGGCAGCACGGATCACGATAGAGGGTGGGATTGGGAGCAGAGATCCATCGCAGCGTCATGATGTTTGCGCCTTCTGTTGGCCGACTCGCGCCGGGCAAAAACGTCTGTGGGATAGAGTAACTATAGAACGCCGACCCACAGCAGAAGGGTCAACACGGCAGGCAAACCTGCCGCGTTATCAGACAACTCAGATAGAGCGGGCCCGCATTTCGAAAATCAGTTTTTCGGCGGTGCAGGTGAATTGCAGGCGGGCTTTCAGGATCACGCCGTTGGCGCCCTGGGTCAGTTCGCTGCTCACTTGAGCTTCGGCAGTGACCTGTTTGGCCAGTGCTTCATAGGCAGCCAGCTTGGCGCGGGCATCAGCCTCGGCAGCGGCTTCAATCACCAGATCCATCACATCGTCGCCTTCGCCGATGATGGTGCCGATCTCGGCAAAACAGCCGCAGCTGTCACAGGTTTCGTTCAGTTCAACTTTCTCGTCTACAGACATTTTCTACTCCTACTGCTTATTTCGGATGATTTGCGTCGTCACGCATCGCCTTGCGAAAATCTTTGATGGCGGTCCCCAGATCCTCACCTGCACTGGCAAGACGCTTGCTGCCGAAGACCAGCACAACGACCAGCAAGAGGATCAGCATATGCCAGATATGAATTCCACCGAGTCCCATAGGGATACTCCCTCACAAAGAGATATCTGTTACTTGTATCAAAATAGAGCGCAGGGATTGTTGGGCAAAATCAAGGCAGGTGCAAGTGAGCAAATAAATCATAGCCAAAAAATAGGGCGACCCAAAGGTCGCCATATTGATTGTGCTACATGTCCCCTCAACCGCTACATCCTGTACCAGTGGTTCATGCGAACCTGAGACCATTCGAGGATAAGATCGCCAAGATATGAAAACAAATGGTATAAATTCATCTTAGAATTGAAGAGGATTCATATCATGCTGCTGGAACAACTGGGTCGCATCGACCTCAATTTGCTGATTATCCTGCAGGTACTGCTGGAGGAGCGCAACGGCAGCAAGGCGGCTCGCCGCCTTCATCTGAGCCAGTCCGCGGTCAGTAAAGCCCTCGGCCGTCTGCGCGATACCTTCAATGATCCCCTCTTCATCCGCTCTGCCTACGGACTGGAACCCACCGGCCGTGCCCTTGCACTGCAGCAGCAGTTGCAACCCATCCTGCTGTCGCTGGATAACCTGATCCAGCCGCCCGAGTTCGACCCCGCCAGCTCCGAGCGAGAGTTCGTCATCGCCAGCATGGACAGCGCCTTCACCCTGTTTGCCCCGCTCTACCTGAGCGAGCTGAAGCGGCAGGCGCCAAGGATCCGCTTGCGTTACGAGGAGTGGACCGAAAACAGTCTGACCGAGATGAGTCAGGGTCAGGTGGACATCGCCTTCGCGGTGCGGGAGAACTGCATCAGCTCCGATTATCGGCTCGATACCCTGCCCGACAGCATCTGTCAGCGAGTGCTGGCGGTCGATGATCTCACCTGTCTGGTGCAGCAGCACCACCCTGCGCTGCGAGAGCCCAACTGGAATCTGGAGCACTACCTCAGCTATCCCCATGTGCAGACTTACTGCGAGGGGCGGGACCGCTGGATGCTGGATCACAAGCTGGCGGAGCAGGATCTCTACCGGCGTATCGAGGCAACCGTGCCCTCCTTCGAGGCGGCGCTGCGGATGGGGATGCACTCCGACATGATAGTGACCCTCTCCAGGCTCTATGCCCGCCACGCCACCCAGGTCTATCCGCTGTTGCAGCTGCCGCTGCCCATCGGGTTGGACAGCATCTCCCATCTGCTCATCTGGCATCAGCGTCACAGCGAGGATCCGGGCCACCGCTGGCTGCGGGAATTGTTGCTCTCCCTCATCATGAGCAAACTGGAACCCGCTGCGACCACTCACGGGTGACGGCACGCCCTCTCGGTAGGAAACAAGAACGGGGCTCTGCGTAGCCCCGTTTCATTCACTTCAAGATGTGTAAACCGCTCAGCCCTGACCGGTCACCGCCAGATAGTGATGTACCCCGTCCAGCAACATCTGGACCGAGATCATCACCAGCAGCATGCCCATCAGCCGCTCCACCGCAGTGAGTCCCCGCTCACCCAGCAGCTTGTTGAATACCTCGTAGAACATCAGGATCACCGCGCTGGCGGCCCAGGCCATAAAGAGCGCCAGCGACCAGTCCACCATCCGGGTCGGCTCCTGATTGGCCAGCAGCATCAAAGAGGCGAGGATCGACGGACCGGCGATCATCGGGATCGCCATCGGCACCAGGAAGGGCTCCTCGCCCGCCGCCAGCCCGGTCACGCCCCCTTCACTCGGGAAGATCATCTTGATGGCGATCAGGAACAGGATAATTCCTCCAGCAATGCTGACCGCCTCCTGCCGCAGGTTGAGGAAGCCGAGGATCTGCTGACCGACGAACAGGAACAGCATCATGATGGCCAGCGAGAAGAGCAGCTCGCGCACCATCACCTTGCGACGTCGCTTGGGATCGATATGACGCAGGATAGAGAGGAAGACCGGCAGGTTGCCCAGCGGGTCCATGATCAGAAACAGCATGACTGCGGCAGAGAAAGTATCCATACAACGCCCGGGCTACGCCCTGAATAGGGAAAAGAGAGGGGCGAAATATAGCAAAGGGCGAAGAATTGAGCGAGCGCCATGATGCGCTCGCAGCGGGATTAACCGTGGTTGCAGATCTTGTCGGCGCGGGTCTGAAAACCCTCGGCCGAGTCGATGAATTTGCCACGGGCGGCCAGAAAGTCGATCAGCGCTTCTGCATCCATCTCGCTGGCGCTGCAGGTATGAAAACGGGCCTCGGCACCGAACCGCTCGGCCATCGCCTGTTTCAGGCTGGCACGGGTAAATTGCCCCCCTTGTGCCAACATCATCTCCATCACTTCGTGACCATGAACCGATTGCGACATCTCTCACCTCAATAATGAACATATTTAATGCCAATTAAATATCTCCCCGCCCGGAGGGATCTTGATATAGGCCAATAAATTGCGCATTACCTGGTCAGGGGAGTGGTCACCGCCACCGCTTTGTCGATAATGTGGCAACCCGCGTCAGGGATCGCTACACTGGCGCCCCTTTTTGGCCATCGCAGACAATGTATAAGGATATTGGCGTCATGCTGTTCCATGGAGAGGCTCTCAAGCCCTGGCAGATCTGGACCCGCCGACCACTCTGGCTCAAGACCCTGATCGGCATGCTGACAGGGGTGGGTCTGGGCGTCGGCTTTGAAGAGCAAGCCCTGCTGCTCAAGCCCCTTGGCGTCCTGTTCGTCAACACCATCCAGATGCTGATGGTGCCCCTCATTTTCTGTTCGGTCATCGCCGGTCTCACCTCGCTGCTCAAGGGCAAGGCCCTCGATCGCATCGGCAGCAAGGCGATCTGCCTCTACTTCTGCTCGACCGCCATCGCCATCTGCATCGGCCTGATGATGGGCTGGCTGCTGGAGCCCGGCATGGGCGCCGACATGGGCCCCTATGAGCGGATCGGCATGTCGGAACCACCCACCCTGGCCAGCGTGCTGAGCCATCTGGTACCGAGCAATCCGGTACAGGCGATGGTGAATGGCAAGATCCTGCAAGTGATCGTCTTTGCGGTGGCGCTGGCGGTCGCCCTCAACGCCAGCGGTCGCCGTGGTCGCCCCGCCATCCTCTTCTTCACCTCGCTGGCAGAGGGGATGTTCAAGCTGACCCAGATGGTGATGGCGCTCGCGCCTTACGGTGTCTGCGCCCTGATGGCCTGGATGACCGGCAAGTACGGTCTCGACCTGCTGCTGCCGCTGCTCAAGGTGATCGGCGCCGTCTACCTCGGCTGTCTGCTGCACGTGCTCGGGGTCTACAGCACCCTGCTGCTCCTGCTGGCACGGCTCAATCCGCTGCACTACTTCAAGAGCATCGTTGACGCTCAGGCGGTGGCCTTCACCAGCAGCTCCAGCAACTCCACCCTGCCCATCAGTCTGGCCTGCGCCGAGAAGCGGCTGGGAGTCTCTCCCGCCATCACCGCTAAGGTGCTGCCCATCGGCGCCACCATCAACATGGATGGCACAGCCCTCTATCAGGGAGTGACTGCGCTGTTCGTGGCTCAGGCATTCGGGGTGGACCTGCACATGGTCGATTACCTGACCATCATCAGCATCGCCACCCTGGCAAGTATCGGCACCGCAGGCACCCCGGGCACCGGGTTGATGCTGCTGACCCTGACCCTGACGGCGGTGGGCTTACCGCTGGAAGGGGTGGCACTGATTGCGGGCATTGACCGGATCCTCGACATGGCGCGCACCACGGTCAACGTATCGGGGGATATTCTGGTGTCGGTGCTGATCGCCCGCAGCGAAAACGAGCTGGATCTGGCGACCTATCACGATGCCAGCGCAGGGGAAGATATCGAGTTCCCGCCGCGCTAGCGGAAGAAAGATCAGCTGTCGTGGGGATCGTGGTGACAGCGCCAGCAGACGTCGAAGTTGGCGCCGTTCTCCTCCCCGCACTGGCCGCACAGCCAGCCGTTACCCTGACGCTGCTGGTAACGCTCGATGACCCGTCCTGCCTTGCTACGATCCTCGGCCCGCACCATCAGGGTCACCTGCAACATGTCGACCGGCAGCTCGCCAAGGGCGCCAGACAGCCCCTCGCCATTGAGGCGCACCAGCACCCCTTCCGCCTCCAGCGCCCCTTTCAACGCGTGCGCCTCCAGGGTGTGTGAGGCGCGATAGAGATTGATCCAGTTATCCATAGCTCCCCCTTACAACAACTTGTCGATGCCAAACTCGGCGCCGTTCTTAATCATGAAATCGATGAATGCCCGCAACTTGCGCGGCATCAGTTGCCGCTCCGGAAACAGCAAATAAATCGGTACCCTGGGTTGCTGCCACTCTGGCAGCAGGATCACCAGCTCGCCGCTGGCAAGCTCATCCTGACAGAGCATAGCGGGTAACGAGGCCAACCCCAGCCCCGCCTTCGCCGCCTCCCGGGAACAGGTAATATTATTGACCCGAAAACGGGATGGGGGGTCAACCAGCACCTCTCTGCCATCCAGCTCGAAACACCAGTGAGAGGCGAGAAACCCGCTACTTACCGTCACCCGCTCGTGGTTGGCCAGATCCTCCGGCCGCTCGATGACCGGACTACGGGCCAGATAGTCCGGGCTGGCACAGAGCAGCCTCCCGGTGCTCCAGAGTCGGCGCGCAGCCAGATTGGAGTCGCTCATGTCGCCAATCCGCACCACCGCATCCAGCCCTTCACTGATGGGGTCCACCACCCGGTTGGTCAGCTCCAGCTCCACCTGCAGGGCGGGATAGGCCTGCAAAAACTTGGCGACCAAGCGCCCGACCACCAGTTGCCCCGTCTCGATGGGTACCGCCAGCTTGAGGGTGCCGGTTACCTCCTGCTGGCTGGCGCTCAGCATCAGCTCGGCTTCGGTCAGGGCATCGACCGCCTTGCTGCAGTGCAGGTAGTACTTCTCCCCCTCCTCGGTCAAAGTGAGCTGACGAGTGGAGCGATAGAGCAGACGCACACCGAGCCGCTGTTCCAGCTCGGCGATGCGGCGGCTGACCATCGCCTTGGTCATCCCCAACTCGCGGGCGGCCCCCGTAAACGAGCCCTTGTCGACGATACGCACCAGAATTAACGCGGCATTGAGATCCATTGTTGCACCAGTGAAACTGTATATCTCATGAACCAATACTAATCGAAACAGTTGACCAGTGTTAGCCTGCGCCCCTTAAGTTCAGGAATCACAAAAATGAGTCAACACAAAAAAATTCCCCTGCTGGCAGCCATGATATTGGCGCTGCTCGGTCTGCTGTTCGCCGGTTACTGGTATCTTCACGGCCGCTATTTTGAAAGCACCGACAACGCCTATCTGCAAAGTGAAGTGACCGGGATCAGCTCCAAGCTGCCCGGCTATATCCGCGAAGTGCTGGTCACCGACAACCAGCCGGTCAAAGCGGGCCAACTGATCGCTCGTCTCGATGATCGCGAATACAAAACCAGGGTCGCGGAGGCCGAAGCCGACCTGCGCCTCAATCAGGCGACGGCCGAAAATCTGGCCGCCACCCGCACCCAACAACTGAGCCTGATCCAGCAGGCCGAGGCCAAGGTCGCCTCCGCCAATGCCGAACAGCTGCGCGCCAGCCAGCAGGTCAACCGGATCAGTCAGCTCAACCAGCGCCACTACAGCTCGCAAGACAGTCTGGACGAGGTGCGTGCCGGCCTGCAGGTCAATCAGGCGCAAGCCCGGGAGGCCCAAGCCGCCCTGCAAGCGGCCCGTGAGCGACTGCTGGTACTGGATGCCGAACGCAAACAGAATCTGGCCAAGCTGGCATTGAGCGAAGCGCAACTGGAGCAGGCCAAGCTTGAGCTCGGCTACACCGAACTGCGGGCGCCTGCCGACGGCATCATAGGCAAGCGCAGCCTGCGGGAAGGGCTCTACGTCCAGTCCGGCATGCAGGTCGCCAGCCTGGTGCCGCTGCAACAGGTATGGGTCGAGGCCAACTTCAAGGAGACCCAGCTCGCCCATATGCAGCCGGGCCAGAAGGTCGAAGTGGTACTCGATGCCTACCCGGATCAACCGGTCGAGGGGATCATCGACAGCCTGGCCCCGGCGACCGGCGCCAAGTTCGCCCTGCTGCCGCCGGAGAATGCAACCGGCAACTTCACCAAAATCGTGCAGCGGGTACCGGTGAAGATCCGCATCCCCGAGCCGGGCCCGCTGGCAGGCAAGCTGCTGCCGGGTCTCTCCACCGAAGTGATCGTGGATACCCGCACTCCTGATCCCGTGGTGGCTGCCAACTGATGGAACCCATTCCACGTCGCAACTGGATCGCTGTCATGGGGGGCCTTATCGGTGCCTTCATGGCCATCCTCGATATCCAGATCACCAATGCCTCCCTGAAGGATATTCAGGGTGCCCTGTCGGCCACCCTGAGCGAAAGCTCCTGGATCTCCACCTCCTATCTGGTGGCGGAGATGATCGCCATCCCCCTGAGCGGCTGGTTGAGCCGGGGGTTGAGCGTGCGCCGCTACCTGCTCTGGACCACCGGTGCCTTTATCGCCGCCTCCGTGCTCTGCTCGTTCAGCTGGAACCTCACCAGCATGATCGTCTTCCGGGCGCTGCAAGGCTTCACTGGCGGGGCGCTGATCCCGATGGCCTTCTCCCTCATCGTCACCCTGTTGCCGCTACAGAAGCGGGCTACCGGCATGGCGCTGTTTGGCCTCTGCGCCACCTTCGCCCCCGCCATCGGCCCAACCCTCGGCGGCTGGCTCACCGAGCAGATGTCGTGGCACTACATCTTCTATCTCAACGTGCCGCCGGGACTGCTGGTGATGGCCATGCTGGCCCACGGGCTTGATAAAAAACCGGTGGACTGGGCCGTGATCAAGCGGGTGGATCTCATCGGTATCGTAACCATGGCGCTCGGCCTCGGCTTGCTGGAGGTAGTGCTGGAGGAGGGCAACCGGGAAGACTGGTTCGGTTCAAGCTTCATCGTGCGACTGGCGATCATCTCGGCGGTGGCGCTGGTGTTCTTTGTCATCAGCCAGCTGATCCGCCGTCACCCGCTGGTCAATCTGCGGCTGCTGCACAACCCGCGCTTCGCGCTGGCCTGCTTCGCCTATCTGATCCTCGGTATGGCGTTGATGGGCTCCATCTATGTGTTGCCGCTCTATATGACCCAGATCCACAACTACAACGCGCTGGAAATCGGCGAGGTACTGATGTGGATGGGGCTGCCGCAACTGCTGGTGCTACCGCTGGTGCCCAGGCTGACCCACAAGATAGACCCGCGCTATCTGGTGAGCTTCGGCTTCCTTATCTTCGCCGTCAGCTGCTTTATGAACGTCAACATGAGTGCCGACTACGCCGGGCCGCAGCTGATCCAGTCACTGATCGTGCGGGCGCTGGGGCAGCCCTTCATCATGGTGCCGCTCTCCCTGGTCGCCACCGCCAGCCTGAGCCACGACGAGATCCCCTCCTCCTCGACCCTGCTCAACGTGCTGCGCAACCTCGGTGGTGCGTTCGGTATCGCCATCATCGCGACCATGCTCGATAACGATACCCGCACCCATGTGCTGCAGATTGGCAGCACTCTGGCCGCCAGCAGTATCGAGGGGCAGAGCTATCTGCTGCAACTGGCCCAGAGCATGATGGCGCAGGGTTCAGGCCCCGAGATTGCCCAGCAGCAAGCCCACGCCATGCTGGCCAATACCATCAACCGGGAAGCGGCCATCATGGCCTACAACCAGGTGTTCTACATCATGGGGATCTTCCTGCTGATCGCCAGCGCACTGATGCTGTTGCTCAAATCCCCCGCCCCACGGGCTGTGGATGCCGAACCGCTAGAGGCGTGAAAAACGCCGGGCATAAAACGAAAAACGGGCCAAGGCCCGTTTTTCGTTATCTGTTACCTGCACTCAACCAGAAGGCGTTATCCCGCCAGCGACCCCGCAATCAGGAATTGCGCCGCGAAGTAGCTACTCATCACCCAGGCGCGGGCGTGGGGAAAGGGGCGGCGGAAGCGATCGAGCGCCAGCATGCTGTCGGAGAAGAGGAACATCAGTGCCCCTACCAGAGCGGCGGCCGAACCGGCAGTGAGAGAGGCGTGCCAGGCACCGGCAGCCACCCAGGCCATGCCGATGATCACCAGCATGTAGCAGAAGACCGGGATCCGCATCTCCCCCAGCTTGCCCCACAGCAGGCCGAATACCATGCCGGCGATCAGCAACAGCAGCAAACCATCCACCAGATTGAGCAGCAATGGTCCTTGGGCAAAACCGACGATATAGCAGAGATGCGCGACAAGAAATGCCGCCAACCCCTGAATGAAGCGATCGCTTGGCAACATCAGCAGCACATCGCCCGCCAGCGAGAGGCAGAGGCCAAGCAGGATCCAGGCATGGGAACCGTCGTGGTCATAACTCTGGTAGCCGAACGCCAACGCGATGATAAGCAGCATGGTCAGCGGCTTGCTGATATAGAACTGGCGGCTGTCTGAACCGTAGGCAGCACGGATGTGCCACCAACCTGAAGCGATGATCAAGAAACTCAATAACATGCCCTGCTCCTCACCTGTTGCTCGCAGTCATACGGCAACCGTTTTTATCATGGTGCAGGGTAACAAATTCCCTCCCCCAGTGGCAGGGGTGCTTATCAAATGGGCAGGCTAAGCCTAAAGTCTAATTGCCGCACCGAGTGGTTCAGGGCATAAGTGACGGGTCTGGAGGATCACCATGGAAGAAGCTATGAAGAACTATCTGCCCGCCATCGATATCATGATGTGCCATCTGGGGATCAGCTTTGAGCAGGCCTGTGAACAACTGGGTCTTAGCCAGCAGGAGCAACAGGCACTGGATCAGTTGCAGCAACAGCAGAGCCAAGCCAACTAAGCCCTCCCGTTATTGGATATCATGATGCGCCATCCGGGGATCAGCTTTGAGCAGGCCTGCGAACAACTGGGTCTCAGCCAGCAGGAGCAACAGGCACTGGATCAGTTGCAGCAACAGCAGAGCCAAGCCAACTAACTTGAGTTGAATCATGAAAGAGAAGACCGCCAGCAGGCGGTCTTCTCTTTTAGTCTCGGTGATAACCAGACGGCATCATGCAATACCTGCCAGCAAACGACTCCAGTTGCGTTTACCAGCGATGAAGCCGTCACGCAGGGCCCGGTACTCCAGTTGCAGCTTGAGGCGGTCATAGCGCGCCAGCGCCTTGCGCTTGCGCAGCTCCAGCAGCCGCTTGCGACTGGCGTAATAGTGTTGCAACTGCTGGCTCAGCTTGTCGTACTCCTCCTGCAGCAGCGCCTGCCACAGTTCACGATCTTCCTGCTTGCGCAACTTGGCTTGTGCCCGTTTCAGCTGCATCTGCAGCCGGGCTTGTTCGATACGCTCCTCCGGCGAGGATCTGAGATCCCCCGCCAGACCACACCAAGAGGCGAGCCGGATCAACCACTTGGTCGGATCGAACTGCCACCAGTGAATGCCGTTGCGGTAGTCATTCTCGAACAGGTGGTGAAAGTTGTGATACCCCTCGCCAAAGGTGAAAAAAGCCAGGATGCCGTTATCGCGAGCGGTATTGCGATCGGTATAGGGCTGACTGCCCCAGATGTGGGCCAGCGAATTGATGAAGAAGGTGGTGTGGTGAGTCATCACCATCCGCAGTACGCCCGCCAACAGCAACATGCCGAGCATATCCCCGTGCCATAGGCCGAACAGCAGCGGCAGCCCCAGATTGGCCGCCAACGCCAGCGTCAGATAGTGACGGTGCTGAAACGCGACCACCGGGTTGTTTTGCAGATCCCGCACATTACTGTAATCGCCATAGCGATCTCCCTGATGCTCCCGCAGCATCCAGCCGATGTGGGAATACCAGAAACCGCGCCCCGCGCTGTAGGGGTCTTTATCGTTGTCATCCACATGACGATGGTGACGGCGGTGGTCGGCCGACCAGTGCAGGGCCGAATTCTGCAGCGCCAACGCACCGCCGATGGCAAACAACCACTGCAAAGCGGGGTGCGCCTTGTAGGCCTTGTGCGACCAGAGCCGGTGATAGCCTGCGGTGATGGAGAGACCACTCAGGCAGAACAACAACAGGAAACTGGCCCACTGCCAAAGATCGTAACCGTGGCTCATGCCGTACCAGGGTACGACAATCAACGCCACTATCCCGGAGAGGGAAAACAGCAGGGTATTGGTCAAAATAATGGGGGGTCTGGCCATCTCATTGCATCCTTTCAGCGAACAGCTGTTAGCCATTTTCTATGGTGATTTCCTCACGGTCAATGGTAAAAAAGTAGGATACAAACCTGATCCTGAGGCGCCTTCGGGTTATCATTTGTCCTCGTTAAGCTGAAGGTGACTGATTTCGTGGGTATTCGCGCTCAACAAAAAGAAAAAACCCGGCGTACATTGATCGATGCTGCATTCAGCCAACTGTGCGCCAATCGGAGTTTCTCCAATCTCAGCCTGCGGGAAGTCGCTCGTGAAGCGGGCATCGCCCCAACCTCTTTCTATCGCCACTTTCGCGACATGGAGGAGCTGGGCCTGACCCTGGTTGACGAAGGAGGTCTCACCCTGCGCCAACTGATGCGCCAGGCACGCCAGCGCATTGCCGGTGGTGGCAGTGTCATCAGCACCTCGGTGCAAACCTTTATGGAGTTCGTCGAGAACAACCCCAACATCTTCCGGCTGCTGCTGCGGGAACGCTCCGGCACCTCGGCCGCCTTTCGTCAGGCGGTGGCTCGCGAAATCCAGCACTTTATCGCAGAGCTGACCGATTATCTGGAAGCCACCACAGAAGCACCACGGGAAGATGCCTACATCCAGGCAGAAGCCATGGTCACCATCGTCTTCAGTGCCGGTGCCGATGCACTCGACATGACCAGCGAAGAGTGCCGTGCACTCTCCGACCGAACAATTCGCCAACTGCGGATGATCGCCATGGGCGCGGAGGTACAAAACCAGAAGCGCCGTGAACCTCACCCATGACCACAGGATGGAGCACGACATGCCTGAACAGCTTATGATCCCGAAAAAACCGCTCGCCATGGCCATGCTGATTGGTATCTGTGGCGATGCCTCTCTGGCCGTGCTGACCAACTCGGTCGTGCCTTTCTCCTTCTTCCCGCTGATTGCCCTCTGGCTGGCGGCCTATCAGCTGTTCCAGCACTATCGCCATGAACCCATGGTGGGCAACACCCCCATCTGTACCCTGCTCTGCTTCTTTATCGGTGTCTTCGGCCACTCCGCGCTGCTCAAGGTGCAATACCCGGAGCTTGGCAGCAACTTCTTTTCCCTGATCATGATGCTGCTGTTACTGGCAGCCCTCTCCATCAAGCTCGGCCTGAGCATTGGCAACAAAGAGAAGCGCTGATAAATCGACCGAGTGATGGTAATCAGTTGATAGATAAAGCAAAGAGGCCTTCCCGACGGGAAGGCCTCTTTGCTTGAACGGTACCTGATTAATCCGGCAATCTCGGTATTCCCAACCTAGCCAAGCTGCTGGGCTTCAAGATCGACGTGCAGATGGAAGCGGAGGTGGTCAATATGGGGCTGCCCTGTAGTCAGCAGGCGGCAGAAGCCTGATTTGACCACCTGTAGAGTCATTCAGATAGCTGTAAATGGAACTGATAAGACTCTGATATAGCCCGAAAATGGTGGAAATAACCGGCTATCTGGCACTCTTACTTGGCAGGGAAAAGCCAGATATTGGTGGTTTAAGGCGCTAAAAATACAAAAGCCCGGTCGTGAAGCCGGGCTTTTGTATTCGTTCTGGTATGCAAACCTGTGGGTCTTATGGACAAAAACGCCCATAGCAAAAAGGCCTTCCCAATCGGGAAGGCCTTCAAATTAGTGGCGGAGCGGACGGGACTCGAACCCGCGACCCCCGGCGTGACAGGCC